>JAEYSS010000275.1 GCA_023434425.1 Pseudomonadota bacterium
CAGGAATGCCGCGCCGCGCAATCACCATGCAGACCGCCCCCAGCAGCGTGACAAAAGCCATCAACAGATAACCGCCGCCATAGCTGATGCCGAGTTCATCATGCATCAGCGCAAAGCCGCTCGGTCCGATCACCACGCCGGCAAAGGTAATGCTGAGCGTGGCCCCGGTGGCAAGGCCGATACTGTCACGCGGGGCCTGTCGCGCGATAACCGCCATGAAGACGCCGTTCCAGCCGACCGCGCAGAAGCCGAACAGCATGACGATGCCGGCCGTCAGGCCGAGCGGCCAGTCGGCCTGGATGAAGGCCGTGGCGATGGCGGCGAAGATGGCGATGGCGCCATTCAGGATCAGCACTTTCGAACCCGACTGCAGCCGGTCGGCCAGCCAGCCCCAGCTGAGGCGTCCGACGGCGCCTGCCGCCTGCGCCAGCGCCAGCAATGTGCCGGCCAGCACCAGATGCAGGCCGACCTCCGTGACCAGATAGGTGACCAGCAGGCCAGTCAGGCAGAGCTGAACGATGGAATAGGCAAAAGAGCAGAGCGCCAGCCAGCGGAGGATCGGATGGCCCCAGACAACGCGTAGCCCGGCCAATGGCGAGATGAACAGCGGCGCGGTGCCAATGCGGTCGGCATCCCAGGCGCGGCGTGCACCCTGCAGCGCCAGGCTGAGTGCGAGGCCGAGCAGGGCACAGAGCACGAGGCCGGCGCGCCAGTCGAGCGCCAGCGTGATCGGCGGAATCAGCAGTCCCGCCAGCATGCCGCCGACCGGCACGCCACACTGCTTGATCGAGAAGATCAGATTCATATGCGTGCCGCTGCGGGTGCGGGACAGCAGATGTGAGGCGGCCGGATTGGTGCAGCCGTAGCCGAGTCCGATCACCAGTGCACCTAGGGCAAGGGCCGGCAGGCTGCCCAGCGCCGACAGCAGGCAGCCAGCTGCAGCAAGCCACAGAGCCATCTGGCTGGCGCGGCCCGCGCCGAGCCGGCGCACAAAGCCACCGCCGATCAGCGACGTGATCACCGCACCGGTATAGACGAGGCTGACCTGATAGCCGGCCAGACCGGGGCCGGTGTCGAGATCGGCCGCCACCTGGGGCGCAACTGCAGACAGCGCCAGTGCCGACAGCGTGGTGACCGATTGTGTGCCGGTGGTGGCTGCCAGCACCGGCCAGACCGGCAAGGTCGGCTGGCTGGCTGCCGGTTCGCTCACTGCGTCGCCTGCAGTTTCTGCTGATAGCGCTGCCAGCTGGCGCGAACTTCATCCAGCACCGGCGCAGCCACGGGGTGCGCCTTGATACGCTGCCAGTAGGCAGTCAGCGCCGGGCGCTTTTCCAGAAGGTTCTGGCTCAGCAGGCCCGGCAACACTTCGTCGACGTAGAACAGCATGGGCGCCAGCGCACAATCGGCCTGGCTGAACCGTGCTTCGGCAGCGCATCCATCTTTTGCCACATAGATGTCGAGGAATTTCAGGCCGCGCGCGAAAGCCGGTGCCAGGGCGTCGACGGCGGCGCGATTGTTCGGATCGGTGAACATCAGCACGAAGAAATCATGCAGCGGCGGCGCCAGATAGAGATCGGACAGCCGCACCATCAGAGTGACGCGGGCCCGCGCCTCCGGCGTATCGAGATAAAGCGAAGGGCCGGGCAGCGTGGCGTCCAGATAGCCGCAGATCACCTCCGATTCCGGCAGCAGCGTACCGTCATCCAGCAGCAGCGCCGGGATTTTTCCGATCGGCGCGATGGTCTTGTAGTCGGCGCCGGGCTTGAGCATTTCAATGGGTGCGGCACCTTTGGCACGCAGCAGCATGCGCACGCGCGCGGCGAAGGGCGACCCATCGTTGTTATAGAGCTTCATGTTTCTCTGTGCTTTCTCAGATCGTCCCAGGCGGCGAGTTTGGCACGCGGACTGCCGGGCAGGGCGGCGGCGATTTCCGCGGCCTCGATGCGCTTCCAGCACTGCCAGTCCATCACGTTGACGCCACGGCCGGTCAGCCAGGCATCCAGCGCGGCCGAGCCTTCCTTCGCCGGACTGGTGTCATCGGCATAGTCGGCCAGCAGCAGGTCGGCGACGGATTTCGCTTCGGCGCGGTTGGTCGGGATGGTGCCCGAAGGACCGCGCTTGGCCCAACCCACCACATAGAGACCGGGTTCGATACGGCCATCGGTATTGGCGATCACGCCGCGTGGGTCGCTCTGCGGCAGGTCGCCGTCGGCGGCCGTGCGATAGCCAATGGCGCTGATCACCGTGCCAACCTCGAGCGTGGGGCTGTTCTTGATCGTCAGACGCTCGACGCGGCTGTTGCCGACAATAGCTTCCGGCACTGCATTGAAGAGGAAATGCAGCCTGATCGGCTTGTCATCGGCCCGGTCGGCAAATTCATGCAGGATGGAAAGGTTCTTTTCCTTCACACGTGTCTCGTTGGGATCGAGGCCAGCCGGCAGTGCATCGGGCAGATCGTTTTTTTTCACCACCGGGCGCACCCGTTCCAGCCGGCCGAGTTCGGCAAGCTCCGTGCTGGTGAAACTGGCTTCGATGGGTCCGCGGCGGCCGAGCATGTAGAGGTCGGTGAGCGGTGCGGCCGCGATCTTTTCGGCGGCATGTGTGGTCAGGTCGCTGCTTGCCATCTCAGGCTTCGTCTTGCCCAGCACGCGCAGGATGTCGATGGCGACATTGCCCATGCCGATCACGGCGACGCCGGGCCTGTCGAGCAGCGGGTCGAGATCGCGGAAATCGGGATGGCCGTTGTACCAGCCGACAAAGGCCATCGAGCCATAGCGACCGGGCAAGTCTTCGCCGGGAATGCCCAATGGCCGGTCGGCATGGGCGCCGAGCGCCAGCACCACGGCATCGTAATGCTTGCGCAGGTCGGCCAGCGGCAGGTCGCGGCCGACCTGAACATGGCCGAGGAAGCGCAGGTTGCCGCTGGCGAACAGCCGGTCGAACTGCCGCGTCACCGCCTTGGTACCCTGGTGGTCCGGGGCAACGCCGAATCGCACCAGGCCAAACGGCGTGGGAAGCCTGTCGAACACGTCGATTTTCAGGTCAGGACGCTGACGGAGCAGAGCGTCGGCGCAAAACAGCCCGGAGGGACCGCTGCCGACTATGGCGATATGGTGCAGCACGGCTTCGTTTCGGCTATGATTGGACAAATTGTCGCCGCAACCTTAGTGCAGCCTGCCTTGGTTATGCAAACCTGTCGCCCCGATTTCCGCCCGCTCAGTCCTACCTGCCATGACTGAGCCGTCAGAACCTCCAAGTTTTCGCGTGCTGAATCCGCAGGGCCGCTCGCCTGCGGTGCTGATCTGCGACCATGCCAGCCGCGCGGTGCCGCCGGCGCTCAACAATCTCGGACTGCCGGACGATGAGCTGCTGCGGCATATCGGCTGGGATCCAGGCACGGCGGCGATTGCCGAGCAGCTGGCGCACCGGCTGGACGCCCCGGCGGTGTTCTCCGGCGTGTCGCGTCTGGTGGTCGACTGCAACCGCCGGCCCGACGATCCCACGCTGATCTGCGAAGTCAGTGACGGAACAGTCGTGCCGGGCAACCGCGACCTCAGCGAGTACGAACGCGAGCGCCGGCTGGCGCGCTATTTCCGCCCCTATCACGAGGCCATCACCGATACGCTGGAGGCGGCGCGGCAGCGCAGTGCGCAGCCGGCGCTGCTGTCCATCCACAGTTTCACACCGCAGTTGCGTGCGAAGGGCGAGCCTCGCCCCTGGCATATCGGCGTGGTCTGGGATCGCGACGGCCGGCTCGCCCAGCCGTTGCTGCAGGCGTTGCGCGACGAAGGCGATCTGGTAGTGGGCGACAATCTGCCGTACAGCGGCAAGGATCATTCCGGTTATTCGATCTTCGAGCATGGCCAGAATCGCGGCCTGCATCACGTGATGATCGAAGTGCGGCAGGATCTGATTTCGCATGACGCCGGCGTGGACGAATGGGTTGAACGGCTGGAGCGCTGCTTCCGCCGCATGCTGGTGGAAGCCGGTCTGCTGGTACCGGCGGCAAGTGCTGCGTAACGGGCTGTTTGTCAGGGGGGGAGCGTGGCCGAAGATTTCACCATCGGTATCGAGGAAGAGCATCTGCTGGTGGATCGCGCCAGCGGCGCGCTGGCCGTCGATCCGCCGGCCGCCCTGCTGGAGGAATGTGATACGCTGGCCGGTGGCCAGATCAATCCCGAATTCCTCAAATGCCAGATCGAGATCGTGACCGGGGTCTGCCGCGACATGGGCGAGGCGCGTGCCGATCTGGTGCGCCTGCGCTCGGCCATTGCTGACGTAGCCGGCAAGCACGGCCTGGCGCCGATTGCCGCCTCCACGCACCCGTTTGCGAAATGGAGTGAGCAGAAGCATACCGACCGTGAGCGCTATGACCGGCTGGCGAAAGACCTCGCCGGCGTGGCGCGCCGGTTGATCATCTGCGGCCTGCATGTGCATGTCGGCATTGCGGACGAAGACCTGCGCATCGACCTGATGAACCAGGTCAGCTACTTCCTGCCGCATCTGCTGGCCCTCAGCACCTCGTCGCCCTTCTGGCAGGGCGAGGAAAGCGGGCTGCATTCGTACCGTCTGTCGGTGTTCGACAGCCTGCCGCGCACGGGGCTTCCTGAGCGGCTGGAGACCTGGGGTGAATATCAGCGGCTGGTCAACCGCCTGATGCAGGCCGGGCTGATCGAGGACGCGACCAAGCTGTGGTGGGACATCCGCCCTTCGGCACGCTATCCCACCTTGGAACTGCGCATCACCGATGTCTGCACGCGGCTGGATGACAGCATCACGGTGGCGGCTTTGTTCCGCTGCCTGCTCGCGGCGCTGTTGCGGCTGAAACAGAAGAACCAGCGCTGGCGCATCTATGCCAATACGCTGATCGACGAGAACCGCTGGCTGGCGCAGCGCTATGGCGCCGAGGGCAGTCTGGTGGATTTCGGGAAGGGCCAGGCCGTGCCTTACGCGGCCCTGGTCGAGGAACTGATCGAACTGGTGCGCGAAGAGGCTGAGCAACTGGGTTGTCTGGCCGAGGTCGAGCGGGCGCGGGGCATCCTGTTGCGCGGCACATCTGCTCAGCGGCAGTTGCAAGTCTATCGCGCTACCCTAGAGTCAGGCGCGGACAAGTCCGCGGCTTTGCGCGCCGTGGTGGAGTGGCTGATCACCGAGACGGTGAATTTCGAGATACCGACCTGAGGAGCCCGTCATGGCCGACAAGATCGACGACAAGACGCAAACCGAACTCGAGGCCGCGGCCTTCCGCCGGCTGGTCGAGCATCTGCGCGAACGGACCGATGTGCAGAATATCGACCTGATGAATCTGGCCGGTTTCTGCCGCAACTGCCTGTCGAACTGGTATCAGGACGCGGCCAAGACCAAGGGAATCGAGATCGATAAAATGGCGGCGCGCGAAGAGAT
>JAEYSS010000063.1 GCA_023434425.1 Pseudomonadota bacterium
ACGGCCTGGCAACTGCAGCTACCCGCGCCGCGGCATGCGACGCTGAAGGGTTACCGCGTTCTGGTGATCGACCGGCATCCGCTGACGCCGACCGATGCCTCGGTGCGCGCCCCGCTGAACGATCTCGCGGATCGGCTGGCGGCTGCTGGCTGCAAGGTCGGGCGCAGCAGCGACCTGCTGCCCGATCTCGCGCTGATCGGTCGCTTGTATCTGCAGGCGCTGATGGCCTTCATCGGCAGCAACATGCCGTCCGCCGATTACGATGCCGCCATCGGTCGCGCAGCCGCTTTGCCGGCGGAGGCTGACGATCTGCGCAGTCTGGTGCAGCGTGGGCTGGTCATGAGGCATCGCGACTGGGTGCAGGCCGATTTCATCCGCACCGGCATCCTTGATCGCTGGCGCCGCTTTTTCCGCGACTGGGATATTCTGGTCTGCCCGGTGATGCCGACGCCGGCGCTGGCGCATGACCATCGCCCGGTGGCGGAACGCACCGTGATGGTGGATGGCGTCGCGATGCCCTATGGCGACCTGCCGCTGTGGTCCAGCCTCGCCACCCTGTCCGGCCTGCCATCGACCGCTTTCCCGATCGGCATCAGCCCGCAGGGTCTGCCGGTGGGCGCGCAGGCCATCGGGCCTTTCCTCGAAGATCGCACCACCATCGCCTTTGCCGATCTGGTGGCGCAGGCTTTCGGCGGCTTCAAACCGCCGCCGGCATGACTGCAAGCTGGACGGATAAACTGCGCAACGGCAAGCCGCATCAGGTGAAGCCCGTGCCGGTGAATATCGCCGGTATGAAAGAGGGCCAGGTGATGCTGGTACCCTCGGCACAGATCGTGGAGCGCTTCATCCGTCGCCTGCCGGAGGGCCGGCTGCTGGATACACGGGAATTGCGGGCGCGTCTGGCACGCCAATACCGCGCAGAAGCGACCTGCCCGATCACCATGGGCTTCATGCTCCGGATCGTGGCCGAAGCCGCCTGGGAAGCGCGGCAGGCCGGTGCCGGGTCGGATGCGCTCACGCCAGTCTGGCGGGTACTGGAGGATGACAGTCTGACGCTGAAGAAACTGCCGCGCGGTGCCGCCGCTTTTTTCAGGGCAAGGCGGACGGAGGAGGCAGAAGGATAAAAGAAGCATGTCATGCCCGGGCTTGACCTGGGCATCCACGCCTAGCTTCTCTGGTTGTAAGACGTGGATGGCCGGAACAAGTCCGGCCATGACAGTTATGGTTTGGTGATAACGGGAATTGCACCCCGCTAAAATTCCGGTTGACCGCGTGTCGTTCTGCCCTTACCGTCCGCGTCACCATGCAGAGCATTATTCTCACCGTAGCTACCATTAAGGTTACCGTCGTCGGCGGTGCCCTGGGTCGTTGCGCGTGGTAGGATAAACGCAAAGCAGAACACCCAGAGGCCCCGCCGGCGACGGACGGGGCCTCGGTGTTTCTGGGGCTTCGTTCATCGCCGGTCGCTTCGCAGACCGGAGAGCGACATGAACAGTTTCAGTCCCAGATTGAATGCCGAAGCCGATCCTTATGATCATCGCCTGCTGGGCACCCGGCTGGATCTCTTCCACCAGCAGGAGGAAGGGCCCGGCATGGTCTTCTGGCATCCGCGCGGCTTTGCGCTGTATCGCGTGATCGAGGATTACATCCGCCGCCGCATGCGTGAGGCGGGTTTTGCCGAAATCCGCACGCCGCAGCTGCTGAGCTACAGCCTGTGGGAACAAAGCGGCCATGCCGACAAGTTCGCCAACGAGATGTATCGCCTGAACAGCGGCAGCCGGCCTTTCGCGCTCAAGCCGATGAGCTGTCCCTGTCATGTGCAGGTTTATTCGAAGTCTTTGCGCTCGGTGCATGACCTGCCGCTGCGCTACTGCGAATTCGGCGCCTGCCATCGCGACGAACCTTCGGGCGCGCTGCAGGGCCTGATGCGGACCAAGAGTTTCACGCAGGACGATGCGCATATCTTCTGCACACCCGAACAGGTCGAGGGGGAGGTGCAGCGTTTCTGTGAATTGCTGCGCAGCATCTACAGCGATTTCGGTTTCGGTGCGCCGCTGGTGTTTTTCGCCACGCGTCCGGCCAGGCGCGCCGGCGATGATGCCACCTGGGACCGTGCCGAGGCCGCGCTGGCGATGGCGGCGCGGCGGGCAGGCCTCGATTTCGGCATCAAGAGCGGCGATGGCGCCTTCTACGGGCCGAAGCTGGAATTCCATCTGCGCGACAGCCATGGTCGCGCCTGGCAGTGCGGCACGATCCAGCTGGATTTCGTGCTGCCCGAGCGGCTGGGTGCGGATTACGTCGCCAGCGATGGCAGCCGCCAGCGGCCGGTGATGATCCATCATGCCGTGCTGGGCAGTATGGAGCGTTTCATCGGCATGCTGCTGGAGCACCACAAGGGCCAGCTGCCGCTGTGGCTGGCGCCGGAGCAGATCGCGGTGGCGAGCGTGACCAGCGCGCAGGAGGCCTATGCCCGCAAGGCGGCGGCCGCGCTGGGCCGTGAGGGCTATCGCGTCGTCGTGGACGGCCGGCCGGAACGCATCGGCCGCAAGATTGCCGAGGCGCATGAGCGAGGGCTGCCCCTGCTGGCCATTGCCGGGGAACGCGAAATGGAGCGCGGCACGCTCACCTTCCGCCGTCGCGACGGACGGCAGGAAGAGATGACGCTGGCCGATGCGGCGCGCCGGTACCGCGAGGAGGCGTTCCGGTGAATCTTCGATCGTCATTCCCGCGCGCGGCGGCGATGCCGCCCAGATACTCTTGTCGCGCAGAGCGCGACGGGCGCGAATCCAGGAGCGGCGCTCAGGCGTTTGCCCTGGATCCCCGCTTTCGCGGGACGACGATAATGATTGAGGATTGATGTTCCGCGATGTTCTCCCCGAATCGCAGAAGATCGCGAGAATTCGCTGGCGTTATGTTGCGCCGTTGGCCCGTTCGCCCTATCTAGAAAAGAATATGCAAATTTTATTCTGAGGGGGCCCCGCCGGGATGCCGCATCACACGCCGCTGATTGCCACCATCGTGATGGGCCTCGTACTCGCCTTCGTGTTCGGCGCGATTGCCAACCGTCTGCGCGTATCGCCTCTGGTGGGCTACCTGCTGGCAGGCGTGCTGGTCGGACCTTTCACGCCGGGCTTCGTCGCCGACCAGGCGCTGGCCAACGAACTGGCCGAAATCGGCGTCATTCTTCTGATGTTCGGCGTCGGCCTGCATTTTTCGCTGAAAGATCTGCTGTCGGTGAAGGCGATTGCGATTCCGGGTGCCGTCGGGCAGATCGCGGTGGCCACGCTGCTGGGCATGGCGCTGGCCTGGGCGATGGGCTGGTCACCGGGGGCTGGCTTCATTTTCGGCCTCTCCCTGTCCTGCGCCTCGACCGTCGTGCTGCTGCGCGCCATTCAGGAACGCCGCCTGATCGAGACCGAGCGCGGGCGGATCGCGGTCGGCTGGCTCATCATGGAAGACATTGCCATGGTGCTGGCATTGGTGCTGCTGCCGGCGATGGGGGGGCTGCTTTCACCCGACGGCGGCGGCATCGGTGACCTGTCGATGAAGGATTTCTTCATCCCCTTCGGTATCACGCTCGGCAAAGTCGCTGCCTTCATGGTGCTGATGGTGGTGGTGGGCCGTCGTGTTATACCTTGGATCCTGCATTACATCGTCCATACCGGTTCGCGCGAGCTGTTCCGGCTCTCGGTGCTGGCCATTGCTCTCGGTGTCGCCTTCGGCGCGGCAAAACTTTTCGGTGTCTCCTTTGCGCTGGGCGCTTTCTTCGCCGGCATGATCATGAGCGAATCCCCGCTCAGCCATGAAGCCGCCAATGAATCGCTTCCCTTGCGCGACGCCTTCGCGGTGCTGTTCTTCGTCTCCGTCGGCATGCTGTTCGATCCGATGATCCTGCTGCGCGACCCGCTGCCGGTGCTTGCCACCGTCGCCATCATCGTGGTGGGCAAGTCGCTGGCGGCCTTCGCCATCGTGCTGGCTTTCCGTCATCCGATGAGTACGGCATTGCTGATCTCGGCCAGCCTGGCGCAGATCGGCGAATTCTCTTTCATTCTGGCTGCGCTGGGCACGGAGATGAAGCTGCTTCCGGATGAGGGCCGCGACCTGATTCTGGCCGGTGCGATCCTCTCGATCATGCTCAACCCGCTGGCCTTTGTGGCTGTCGATCGGCTCAAGGGCCGGCTGGATGCACGTGACGGCGCGGCGGCCGAAAAGCCGGCTGAGGCCGCTGGCAAGGTGCAGGTTGCCGCCGCTGTGCCTGATGACGATGCCACGCCAATGCCGACCTCGCTCGCCGACCATGTCGTGTTGATCGGCTATGGCCGTGTCGGCAGCCTGGTCGGTGAAGCGTTGAGAGGCAGTGGCCGGCCATTCCTGGTGATCGAGGATGGCGACAAGCGGGTCACGCAGCTACGCGAGGCCGGTATCGAGGTGCTGGCCGGAAACGCCGCGCGCGCCGATGTGCTGGCGGCCGCCAATCTCGGCGCCGCACGCCAGCTCATCGTCGCGATTCCGAATGTGTTCGAGGCCGGCCGCGCAATCGAATTCGCGCGGGCGCAGAATCCGCGGCTCGACATCATCGGCCGTGCCCATTCCGACGCCGAGGTCTCGCATCTGGAAACGCTGGGCGCCAGCCAGGTGATCATGGGCGAGCGCGAAATCGCCCGCGCGATGATCGAGCGCTTTTCGTCTTTGGCCGATCCGGCAGCGCCGCCGGCGGCGCCATCCGCGGCCTGATCAGTAGCTGTAGCTGAACACCATCTGGCCGAGCCAGGTGGTGCGGTCGGTGGCATCGGTCGTGCCGAGTGACTGGCGCAGGCCGCGTCCGGCACGCGCCGCACCCAGCACGGTGGCGATTTCCAGTCCCGGCAGCGGTGTGGCCCACACGGCATAGACGTTGAATTCATCCTGCAGGCGATCCGAAGTCACGCCATTGGCGGTGTCGGGCTTGTCGTAGCTGTGGCGATAGAAAATGGCGCCGAGGCTGAGGGCGTCATCGGGCTGCAGTTTCAGATGCACCATATGGCTGTTCAGGTTCGAATTGCTGCCGACGTAACGGGCGTAGATCTCGCCGAGATCCCAGCTGCCGTAGCCGCGCGGTCCGCCGGCGGTGAACAGCGGATCCCAGCCGCGGCCAATGCTGTCGCCGGTGTCGCCATCGCCGCTGAAATGCATGTAGCGGTACGACAGGCGCGGCTGCCAGGGCAGGGCCGAGAAGGTGTATTGCGGCTCGACATACCAGGCTTCGGCGCGCAACTGCCGTCCGGCGGTATCGTTGCGCTGGCGGGCAAATTCGCTGTGGAGCGCCGCATCCTGCCAGCCCTCGCCCAGACTGCTCAGCAGCGCGCCGCCACTGCGGATGGCGGTGACGTTCATGCCGTCGCGCGTTGCGCTGATTGCCTCGTCGGCATCGGTGATGTGCAGCGCGGTGAGGCCGAGATACCACTGGCGCGCCTCGTATTCCGAACGGCCCTGATCTTTCTCGTTCGAAGCGAACCACTCGACATTGGCACCCTGCAGTGTGGTGGCGGCGCCGTCCCTGCCGCGCATGTACTGCTGGTCGGTATTGCTTTCGAGCCGAAAGAGGTCGGCGCGTACCGGCGCGGTATTCAGGCGCAGGATGGCGGTGCGGTCGAAAGCGGCACGCGGGCCGATTACATGGTTGTTGCGACGGAAGCTGTCGAGCGTGCCGTCGGCGATCAGGAACCCGTCGCCGACGACGAAACCCTGCCGGCCGGCCGACACGTCGACGGCATCCTCGCCCAGCGCGGCGAAAGCCTGGCCGGATGTCCAGCCGAGATAGGCTTCGCTCAGCGACAGCGATTCCGGGCGCATGTCGGTGACGGAATTCCGCTGTGCCTCGCCGTTGCCGCGCGTGGCGCTGGCGGTGGCGCGCGCCGCACCATAGAGCGTGCCGTCATTCAGCTGATATGCAGCCTCCAGGCCCGGCGTGACATAGCCTTCCGCCCAGTGGCGGCCACCCTGACGCATGCCATGCGATGACAGGCTGCCCAGACCATTCTGCGCATTGGTCACCCCGAACAGGCCAAGCCCGGCATCCAGCGTCAGGCCAAGTTCAAGAGCGCCGAAGTTCAGGCGCTGGCCGGGTTTTTCGCGCTCCTCGTCGCCCGCGACGGCAGCCGGTGCGGCAAGGCAGAGAGCGGCGATAACGCGAAGTGATGGATGCACGGTATTCCCCCCCCGCCCGCGCCGCCGGTTGCTGGTCCGGGTCATCGCCATGGGCTATTGTGTCCGTGTATTGCATTGCCAGTGCCAGTCAAGCATGCCTTGTCGGGTATCGGGATTTCCATTAGAAAAGCCGCTGCTTTTCAGACTTCTTCGCGAGGACAGCCATGCGACCCAGTGGCCGCAAACCCGACCAGTTGCGCCCGATCCGTCTTGAGCCGGGTTTTGCCAAATATGCCGAGGGCTCCTGCCTGATCAAATTCGGCGAGACCCATGTACTCTGCGCCGCCACGGTCGAGGACAAGGTGCCGCCGTTCCTGCGCAATACCGGCCGCGGCTGGGTGACGGCGGAATACGGCATGCTGCCGCGCTCCACCCACAGCCGGACGGAGCGCGAAGCCTCGCGCGGCAAGCAGTCGGGCCGCACCCAGGAAATCCAGCGCCTCGTCGGGCGTTCGCTCCGTGCCATCACCGACCTCACCGGTTTCGGCGAACGCCAGATCCGTCTCGACTGCGACGTGCTGCAGGCCGATGGCGGCACGCGCACGGCCGCCATCACCGGCAGCTGGGTTGCGCTGCATCTAGCCTTCGCCAAGCTGGTGAAAGACGGTGCGATAGCCAAAATTCCGCTGATCGGCCAGGTGGCGGCGGTCAGCTGCGGGTTGTGCGACGGCGTGGCCGTGCTCGATCTCGATTATCCGGAAGACAGCACCGCGCAGGCCGATGCCAATTTCGTGCTGACCGATGCCGGCGCCATCGTCGAAGTGCAGGGCACCGCCGAGAAGGATCCGTTCTCGGAGGCGGAGTTCACCGCGATGCTGGGGCTGGCCAAACTCGGCATCAAGGAACTGAATGCCCTGCAGCGTCAGGCGGTAGGGCTCTGAGCATGGTGCGGCGTCGCTTCACCGGCGACACGCTGGTGATTGCCAGCCACAATGCCGGCAAGGTGCGCGAGATCGGTGACCTGATCGCACCGTTTCGTGTCCGCGCCGTCTCGGCCGGCGAACTCGGCCTGCCCGAGCCGGAAGAAACCGGTCTCACCTTCATCGCCAATGCCGAGCTCAAGGCGCTGGCGGCGGCCAGGGCTGCGAATCTGCCGGCGCTCGCCGACGATTCCGGCATGAGCGTCGATGCGCTGGATGGCGCGCCGGGGATTTACTCCGCGCGCTGGGCCGGCCCGTCGAAGGATTTCAGCAAGGCGATGCAGAAGGTCTGGACCGCGGTGCAGGACAGCGCCCGGGCGACCGACGACCAGGGGCCGCCGCTCGGTGCGCAGTTCGTTTGTGCGCTCAGCCTCGCCTGGCCAGACGGTCATGTGGAAAGCTTCGAAGGCGTCATTCCGGGCGATCTGGTCTGGCCGCCCCGCGGCGATCAGGGCTTCGGTTACGATCCGATGTTCCTGCCGCGGGTGAACAGCGAGACGCGTACCTTTGGCGAAATGCCGGCTGCCGAGAAGCATGCGATCAGCCATCGTGCGCTGGCCTTCCGGCAGCTGATCGATGCCTGCTTTGGCTGACAGCGAGGCGGCTCCGCGGCGCGGCTTCGGCCTGTATGTGCACTGGCCCTTCTGCGTCTCGAAATGCCCGTACTGCGATTTCAATTCCCATGTCCGCGAACGCATCGATGCGGCGCGCTGGCAGGCAGCCTACCTCCGTGAGATGGCACAGTATGCCGAAGCCGGCACAGGGCAGGGCGAAACCGTGACCTCCGTTTTCTTCGGCGGCGGCACGCCGTCGCTGATGCCGCCCGAGACCGCCGCCGCCATTCTGGAAGCGGCGCGTCAATACTGGCGCTTCAGCGACGATGTCGAGATCACGCTGGAAGCCAATCCGAATTCCGCCGAGGCTGGAAAATTCACCGCCTTCGCTGCGGCCGGCATCAACCGGCTTTCCATCGGCGTGCAGAGCTTTAACGCCGAGGTTCTGGAATTCCTCGGTCGTGCGCATGATGCGGACGAGGCACGCCGCGCGATTGAATCTGCGCAGAAGGCGGTGCCGCGCTACAGCTTCGACCTGATCTACGCCCGACCTGAACAGACGGCCGCGCAATGGCGCGCTGAACTGCGCGAAGCGCTGGCGTTGGCAGGCGATCATCTCTCGCTTTATACACTGACCATCGAGCCCAATACCGGCTTCGCCGGCGCGGTTGCGCGCGGTGCGCTGCATCCGATGCCGTCCGACGACCAGGCCGCGCTCTACGACGTGACGCAGGAGATTCTCGACGACGCCGGTTTGTCGGCGTACGAAATCTCGAACCATGCTCGTCCGGGCGGCGAGAGCCGGCATAATCTGGTCTACTGGCGCAGCGGCGAGTATCTCGGTCTTGGCCCCGGCGCGCATGGGCGCATCCTGAGGGATGGTGCCTGGCAGGCGACGCAGACCCGGCGCAAGCCGGAGGTCTGGCTCGAACAGGTCGAAGCCCAGGGCCATGGCCGGGAAAGTGAGACACCGGTCGCGCCGGCCGAACGCGCCGAGGAGGCGCTGATGATGGGGCTCCGGCTGGCTGAGGGCGTTTATGCCGCGAATTTCCGCGCCGCCACCGGGCTGGAACTCGACGACGTGGTGTCCCGAGAGCGCAGTGCGCCGCTGGAAGCCGCCGGACTAGTGTATCGAGACAATGTGCGGCTGGTGGCAACCCGTGACGGTCGCGCGGTGCTCGACGGCCTGCTGGCTCGCCTGCTTGCATAGCCCTCCGGCGCCAGTATGCTGAACAAAATCCCTGAGGAACCCGAGCCAAATCCAATGTCTGAATCCGATTTCCCCGGCCTGTCCCTGGGCGTGCAGGAATTGCGCGCGTCTGAAATCCGCGAACTGCTCAAGCTGATCGCGCGGCCCGAAATCATTTCCTT
>JAEYSS010000008.1 GCA_023434425.1 Pseudomonadota bacterium
GCGTCGAGCTGGCGGATAACGACCAGTCGCGGGCGCGCGGCATGATGTTCCGCACCAGCATGTTGCCGGATGCCGGCATGCTGTTCGATTTCAAGCAGGAGCAGATGGCGTCCTTCTGGATGCGCAATACGCTGCTGCCGCTGGATATGCTGTTCATCAGGGCGGACGGCACCATCCTGAACATCCACCAGCGCGCCATCCCACGCGACGAGACGGGCATCAATTCGGCGGGACCGGTGCGGGCCGTGCTGGAGGTGAACGGGGGCACCACTGCCCGGCTGGGGATCAAGGCCGGCGATAAAGTCGAACACACCATTTTCGGGAACTCATCCAGGAAGTGATCCGGGCAGTGATTCTGGCGATGATGCCGGTTCCCGGACCCTGTTTCGGCCTGGCCGGGGCTGGCCCGGGCAGGCGGCTTTGTGATAAAAGGCGACCACTTTCCGCTATTTAGGGCGGGGTGTAGCTCAGTCTGGTAGAGCGCTTGCTTTGGGAGCAAGAAGTCGCTGGTTCGAATCCAGTCACCCCGACCATAATGGCGCTGACAAAACTTAACGGCAGACCGACCAGCAGATCCAGGATCAGGACGATGACCAAGGCTCGTATCTACCAGCCCACCAAGACCGCGATGCAGTCCGGCAGGGCGCGCACCCAACACTGGGTGCTGGAATACGACACCGCAGACAGTCGCTTCGTCGAGCCGCTGATGGGCTGGACCGGGGCTGCCGGCACGCTGGGCCAGCTGACGCTGAAATTCGACAGCAAGGAAGAGGCGATCGCCTATGCCGACAAGAAGGGTATCGCCTACGACGTCGAGGAGCCGCAGGTTCGCAAGCTGAACCGCCGCGCCTATGCCGATAATTTCGCGTATACCAGAATTCGCTAATCAGTTTCCGGCGAGGTGCCCGATGCGGCCGGCCTCGCCGGCCGTTTTTGTTTCTCGCCGGAGCCGGTTACGTGCCCTTAGCTCAGTTGGATAGAGCAGCCGCCTTCTAAGCGGCAGGTCGCTGGTTCGAATCCAGCAGGGCACGCCATCTCTCACTTCTTGGCGGTATCGATCTGCGGGTTCGCGCGGTCACTCGTCATTGCAAAATACAAGTTTGACGCGAAATTTTTCGTTGACTGCCTCTCTCTGCCCTAACTACCATACAAGATATGGAACATGGCCATAGACGCCATGACGGGAGGAGAAGCAGTTGGCGGCGATGGGGCGCGGTCAGACAGCAACGCGTGAAAAGCGGCGCCAGCGAGAAGCTGATGTGCTGCCGACAGCGCGCCCGCGGCGGATGCGTGGCAATAGCTCGCCTGGCGGAGCCACCGCGTCGGCCCAGGTGTATCAGCAACTGCGTGCGCAGATCGTCGCTCTCGACATCCCACCGGGTGCAGCTCTGTCCGAGAATGATCTGGCTTCCGCCTTCGGCGTCAGTCGCACGCCCGTTCGCGAGGCTTTGCTGCGATTGGCGGATGAGGGGCTGGTTGAGATTGTCCCGAAGTCTGGCACCACCGTCAGCCGAATTCCCTATACCCAGCTCGGCGAGGCCATTGTGATCCGCAAGGCGCTGGAGGAAGTGGCGGTGCGTACAGCCAGCCTGCGCGCCACCAAGAGCCAGTTTACCGGCCTGTGGGCCCTGATCGAACGACAGCGCGAAGCGGCAAAAGCCGATGACCGCGACGGCTTTCATGCTGCCGACGACGCGTTTCACGCCGCAATCGCCGAGGCGGCCGGCTATCCCGGCATCTGGCGTCTGGTCAACCAGGTGAAGGTGCAGGTCGACCGCATGCGGCACCTGACACTGCCGGAAGGCGGTCGCATGCTGCGCGTGACCAAGGAACATGCGGCTGTGCTCACGGCCATGGAGAAACGCGACGGCGACAAGGCCATTGCGGCGATGCGCAATCACCTGGATGGACTTGAAAACAGCCTGCCGGAAATCCGCCGGCGCAAACCCGATTATTTCGTCGATGAAGCTGGAGTGTACGTATTGCCCGGCCTGGCCGGACAAAAAACCAGAAGTGCGTAAAATCTGAAAAACTAGGGAGAGAAACATGAAAAAGATGATGACCGGTCTCGCGATCGCGATGACCATGGCAGCCGCCCTGCCAGCCATGGCGCAGACCAAGCTGAAATGGGCGCATGTGTATGAAACGCCGGAGCCCTATCATACCGAAGCGCTCTGGGCGGCGGGCGAAATTGCCCGGCTGACCAACAACAAGTATCAGATCGACGTATTTCCGGCGTCGCAGCTGGGCAACGAAAACCAGATCAACGAAGGACTGACGCTGGGCACCGTCGACATGATCTACACCGGCGTGGCTTTTGCCGGTTCGATCCATAAGCCGATCGCCATCACGAATGCGCCGTTCATTCTTCGCGATTTCAACCATTGGAAGGCCTACCGCGAGTCCAAGCTGTTCCGTGACATCGCCGCGGGCTATGAGCAGAAGACGAAGCACAAGGTGACCGCCCTGACCTATTACGGCCAGCGGCATGTGACCGCCAACAAGGCAATCAACAAGCCGGACGATATGAAGGGCATGAAGCTGCGTGTGCCGCCGGCGCCGCTGTTCCTCATGTTCACCAAGTCGGTAGGTGCCAATGCCACGCCGATTGCCTTCGCTGAAGTGTATCTGGCATTGCAGCAGGGCACAGTCGACGGGCAGGAGAACCCGCTGCCGACGATCATGGCCAAGAAATTCTATGAAGTGCAAAGCCATATCATGCTGACCGGGCACATTACCGAGTCCCTGCTCAGCATTGTCGGCAGCCATGTCTGGGCAAAGCTGAACGATTCTGAGAAGAAAATCTTCGACGAAACGTTGCGTACGGCCGCGGCGCGAGCCTCAGACAAGATCCGAGCCTCTGAGATGAGCCTGGCGGACGAATTCAAGAAACTCGGCAAAACCGTGGTGTCGCCGGATCGCGAAGCCTTCCGCAAGGCGGCGATGCCGCTGCACAACGATGCCGCAGCAGGTGCCGGCTGGAGCAAGGCAGAGTACGACGCCCTGCAGGCGCTGAAGTAATACGGTGTTCCGGCGGCCCGCGCGAGCGGGTCGCCGGAAATCCTCAGCTGATGATGACCGGCGTAAAGGCCTGCCGTTTGGCAATGGCGTCCCAGTTCCAGTCGATGCCAAGGCCCGGGGACATGGGCGCTACGGCTTTGCCGTCAGTGATCTCGAGCTGGCTATGTGTGACATCGTCGAGTTGCGGAATCCATTCCACCCAGGCGGCATTCGGTACTGCGGCGCAGAGTGAAACGTGAAGCTCCATCAGGAAATGCGGACAGATCGGCGTATTGAAGGTCTCTGCCAGGTGCGCGACCTTCAGCCATGGCGTGATGCCGCCGATGCGCGCGACATCGGCCTGAACGATGCTGCAGGCGCGCCGCTGCAGGTATTCCCGGAAATGGCTGGGGTGGTAGATCGACTCTCCAACCGCGACCGGCAGCGTCGTGGCGTTGCAGAGACGAACATGACCATCGAGATCTTCGGCCGGCAGGGGTTCTTCGAACCAGGCGAGGTCGAGAGCCTCGAACTGGCGCGCCCGGCGGATCGCTTCGGCAGCAGTGAAAGCCTGGTTGGCATCCACCATAATCTCGAAGCCGGGACCGACAGCCTGGCGTACGGCACTGAGCCGCGCCATGTCTTCCGCCACGTGCGGGCGGCCGACCTTGATCTTGGCGCCGCGGAAGCCAACCTCGCGGGCCTTCAGGGTATCATCAACCAGGGCAGCGGGGTCTATATGCAGCCAGCCGCCCTCGGTCGTGTAGACCGGCACCGCTGCCTGGGCGCCGCCAGCCTCCTGCCAGAGCGGGCGCTGAGCCGTCAGGCAGCGCAGATCCCACAGGGCAGTGTCGATGGCAGCGAGCGCCAGGCTGGTGATCGCGCCCACCGCCGTGGCATGCGTGGCGAAAAACAGATCCTTCCAGATCATTTCGATCAGCGCCGGGTCACGGCCGATCAGGCGCGGCGCCAGATGGTCGCGCAGCAGCGCCACCACCGACGAGCCGCCGGTACCGATCGTGTAGGTATAGCCCGTACCAGTCAGCCCGTCGGTAGTGGTGATGCGCACCATCGGCGTTTCCTGGGTGATGAAGGACTGAATCGCATCGGTTCGCTTCACTTTTGGCGCAAGATCGATCTGCGCCACTTCCACCCGTGCTATTCTCGCCATCGAGCCACCCTCCAGGATTTGTGCCTGGCCACAGAATGCCAAGGCTACCGAGACAAGGAAACGAGGAAATGACAGAGCACAAAACCGACGACACGCCACACCTGATCGCCACGGTCGATCCCGAGGTAAAGGTCGAGCATCACGTGGAAGACTGGCTGTCGTTTGGAATTTTCTGGACGCTGGCCGGAGTGGTTTTCTTGCAGTTTTTCACCCGTTACGTGCTGAATGACTCCGTGGCCTGGACCGAGGAGATCGCCCGCTATCTGCTGATCTGGATCACCTTCATCGGCGCAGCGATTTCCTTCCGTCGCGGTACTCATATCAGCGTGGAGGCGCTGCATCATTTCGTGCCGGAGAAGCTGGTCCGGCCGCTGCGCTTCGCAATCGATGTCACGACGGTTGGTTTCCTCGTTTTGCTCTGCTGGTTCTCAATAACCATTACCGAGCGCATGCATATCCAGACCATGACGGTGATCGAATGGCCGATGAGCATCGTCTATGTGGGCGTCGGCCTCGGTTGTTTTCTCATGCTCTATCGTGCCGGGCAGGTCTTCATCGCCAATGCCAAACGCCGCTGGGCGGAAGATCCGGCCAAGCAGACTCTGATTGTGGATTGAGGAAAATCCGACCATGACGCTTCTTCTCACTTTTTTCTTTGCCGCGTTGCTTGCAGGCCTGCCGATCTTCATCGCACTGGCCAGTTCCTCGCTGGTCTATACCCATTTTTCCACGATGATTCCGGATTTCGTGGTGCTGCACCGTATCGCCGGCGGCGTTGATTCCTTTCCGTTGATTGCCGTGCCATTCTTCATCCTGGCCGGAAACCTGATGAACACTGCCGGTATTACAAACCGCATTTATGATTTTGCGACAGCTGCTGTCGGCTGGCTACACGGTGGCCTTGGGCATGTAAACGTCGTGGGCTCAGTGATCTTCGCCGGCATGTCAGGCACTGCCGTGGCGGATGCTGGCGGCCTCGGCACCATCGAGATCAAGGCGATGCGCGATCACGGCTATCCAGACAACTTTGCCGTCGGCATTACAGCCGCATCGTCGACCATTGGTCCGATCATTCCACCGTCCTTGCCGATGGTGATCTTCGGCGTGATGGCCAATGTCTCGATCGGCCAGCTATTCGCCGCTGGCTTTTTGCCGGGCCTGCTGATGGCCGGCTGTATGATGCTCTATGTCGCCTGGTATGCCTGGCGCCACAAGATCGGTCGCGACCAGCCTTTCTACTGGGCTGTGCTGGGTCGTACGTTCATCGGCGCGATTCCGGCTTTGCTCACGCCGGCCATCATCATCGGCGGCATGGCCACCGGCGCGTTCACGCCGACGGAGGCCGCCATAGCAGCCTGCGCCTGGGCACTCATTCTGGGTACGCTGCTCTACAAGTCGCTGAACTGGAAACAGTTCTACCGCATCTCGATGGAGACCGTCGAAACCACTGCCAGCGTGCTGATCATCGTCGGCGCTGCTTCTCTATTCGGCTGGGTGCTGACGACGACGCGAGTCACGGAGCAGGTGACCGAGGCCTTGCTGTCGATCACTTCCGACCCGTTGATGTTGCTGTTGCTGATCAACATCCTGCTGCTGATCGTTGGCTGTTTTATGGAAACGATCGCGGCGATCTCAATCCTCGTGCCAGTGCTGATGCCTGCAGTCCTGAAGGCCGGTATCGATCCGGTACAGTTCGGCGTCATCATGGTGCTGAACCTGATGATCGGCCTGCTGACCCCACCGGTCGGCATGGTGCTGTTCGTGCTGTCCAGGGTGGCGAATATATCATTCGACCGAACCGTGAAGGCGGTGCTGCCGTTTCTGATCCCGCTGCTCGGGGTGTTGGTCCTCATCTCGATCTTCCCGCAGATCACGCTTTACCTGCCCACACTTTGGTATCGCTGACGTGACCCTCCAGCTCGTTCCCGTATTGTTCATGAGTCGGTGAAGACGGCTGCCTCATCTTCGGCCTTGATGGCGGCACCGGACCAATTGGCTCGACGTTTCGACAAGTTGTTCGCTGGGCCCGGATACTTCCCCGCGGCGGGCGGTTGGCTATTGTAAGTGGCCATACATAAATTCGGAGGAATCCCAGCAATGACAACGGCAAAGGTCGCCATGGTTACTGGCGCGGGCACGGGCATCGGCAAGGCATCGGCGATTGCGCTGGCCAAAGCTGGATACAACGTCGTGCTGGCAGGCCGTCGCCTCGAAGCCCTGGAGGGCACTGCGCGCGAAGCCGAGAAACATGGCGTGCGGGCCGTCGCTGTCGCCACGGATGTCGGCGATCATGCCCAGGTCAAAGCCTTGTTCGCCAAGACCAAGCAGGCATTCGGCCGCCTGGATGTTCTGTTCAACAATGCCGGCATGGGCACACCGGCCATGCCCCTGGAAGATCTCTCCTACGAGCAGTGGAAGGCCGTGGTCGATGTCAATCTGACCGGACCGTTCCTGTGCACCCAGGAAGCCTTCCGCATCATGAAAGACCAGTCCCCACGCGGCGGCCGCATTATCAATAACGGGTCGATCTCAGCCTATGCGCCGCGGCCGTTTTCAGCCCCCTATACCTCGACCAAGCATGCGATCAGCGGTCTCACCCGAGCCAGTTCGCTGGATGGCCGCGCCTACGATATCGCGGTCGGGCAGATCGATATCGGCAACGCCGCCACGGACATGACGGAGCGTATGAAGAATGGCGTGCCGCAACCGGATGGCTCTGTCCGAGTGGAACCGCGCATGGACGTCGAGCATGTCGCCAATGCGGTCGTTCACATGGCCAGCCTGCCGCTCGATGCCAACATCCTGTTCATGACGGTGATGGCGACCAAGATGCCATTCGTCGGCCGGGGCTGACGCGCAAGCCGACTACGCCTTTTGAATAGCTAGGCGGTTTCCGCCCGCGCCTCTATGACAGGCCGGCGGCGGCGCGCCGTTGCGTATCAACGGAGGAGAGCAGGGTGAGCGACGCCATTACCCAGATGCGGGAACAGATCCACAAGCACCAGGAAGAAAAGGCGCGTCTGGAGGGCGATCTGGCCAGCTTGGCGAAGAAGCGGCCGGAGCTCGACAAGCAGATCATGGCGGTCCAGGCCAAGCTTCGGGATGCCAAAGGCCCCGCAGTCCAGCAGATTCAGAACGAACTCCGGAATGCCAAGGAAGCGGCTCAGGGCGCAGTCGGCGGAATGCAGAGTTTGCGGGGAAAAATAGCGGAACTGACCGGAAAGATTGCGGAACTGGAGAAAAGCATTAAAATCGTGGAAGATTTCATGCGGCCGAAGAAATAGGCTGCCTAAGGTACGAAAACAGGGGGCAGAGGGGCAGTATGAACCCCATGGAAGTAGAACGGATGCTGGCACGCCACCGGGAGTGGCTGGCCAAGCGTCCCCGCGGTGCCCGCCTGAATCTCTCACTGGCCGATTTGCAGGGCTACGATTTCAGCGGTGCAGACCTGCGCGCCGCGAAGATGTCTGGCGCCAACATGTCGCGCGCTGTGCTGGTCGAGACCAATTTATCTGAAGCCGATCTGTTCGCCGCCAATCTGGAGCGCGCCGACCTGTCAAAGGCCGATCTGACCAAGGCAGATCTGCGGGGCGCTTCCATGCGGGGCGCTACGCTGGCCGGTGCCCGCCTTATGGGGGTCGACTTCCGCGGCGGCGCCCTGATGCAGGCCTCGGACAACGGCGTCGGCTTTGGCGGCCCGGATTCGGCCGGCAACAAGCCGAAGGCCAATACCTCAGGCGCAGATCTCGCCGAAGCCAATCTCCGCGGCTCGAACCTGACCGGCTCGAACATGAACGGCGTCAATCTGGCGGGCGCCAACCTTTCGCGCGCCAATCTGACCAAAGTGTCGTTGCGCAAGGCGAACCTGGCCGGGGCCGATTTCAAGGGCGCCTGCCTGCGCGGCGTCGATATGTCGCTGGCTCTGATTGATGGCGCCGATTTTCAGGGTGCGGATCTGAAGGGCGCGATCCTGGAAGACGTCGACATGGACTCCGCCAACTTCACCGGCGCCGAACTGTTTGTCGATGTCGCCAGCTTCGGCGACACCGTCGCCAGCATTCTTCAGGAGCATGAAAAGTGGATCAAGACCGACGGGCGCGAAGGCACCCGCGCCGATCTTGCCGGCCTGAACATGGAACGCATCGATCTTTCCAATAAGGATCTCAGCGGTGCCAATCTGAAGGGCGCGAAACTGGCTGGCGCGAAGTTGCAGAACGCGACACTGGTGATGACGGATCTTTCCGAGGCCGATCTGACCGGTGCAAATCTGATCGGTGCCCTGGCGAACGGCGTCAATCTCGCCCGCGCCATCCTGCAAAAGGCAATCTTGCAGCGCGCTCAGTTGGGGCAGGTGCCACTGCGTGGACCGGACGGCAAACCGATCGGCCGCTTCTGGTCGGCGAGCCTCGCAGCTGCCGACGCCAGCGATGCGGATTTTTCCGATGCATTGCTGAAAGGCGCGAATCTGATCGACGCCAAACTCAATCGGGCTAGACTGGTGAATGCCAATCTGACCGACGCGAAGATGGTGAATGCCGACCTGACGGGGGCCGACATGACCGGCGCCCAGGTGCCATCACAAGGCTGAGTCCGCGGATATCATCCGGCCGCTGACGGCCAGACCATAATCTTCCCGTTCAGCTTTCCATGTTGCGCGCGCGCTCCAGGCGCATGCGGCCCGCATGATCGATGGCTTCCTTGTAGGATTCAGGCGCCAGCGACGACAGCTTGTGGCTCAGGTTGCGCGACATCTGCCATTCCTTGCGCGGATCGTTCTTGCTGAGCAAGGCTTTGGAGCTCAGGTTGGACAGGATGCGCTCCCACAGGGTGTCTGCGCAAAGCGGCAGCTTGTTCTCGCCCAGCAGGCGGTTGACCTTTTCCAGCAGCGGGTCCGGTTTGGCCGGCATTTCCAGTTTTCCAGCGGACAGGTCTGCCAGTGCGATCAGCGCTTCCGACAGGCCGGGCCGCGACCCCAGCAGATCCTGGATCAGCGTCGTGGAATCGAGGCAGGAGGCGGCGATCTCATCCAGTAATGCCGCAGTGCCATGCATGGGGCGCTCAATCATATCATTCAGCGCAATGTCCAGGCGCGCGGCATAGCTCGACAGCGACTGCGTCACTTTCGTCGTCTGGAAGAAGAACATGAAGCGCAGTTCGTCGTCTTTCATCCGCTGCGACAGGCGCTCATACAGACGGGCAAAATCGTTGTTCTCGAAAGCCGGCAAGTTCTTTTCAGCCATCGCATTCCGCGTATGCGCCATCAGCTTGTCGAACAGGGCTTCCAGCTTCTTGCTGCGCTCGGCCTGACCGGGCAGACCCGGCTGGGTCTGCGCACCGGCAAGTGCATAAATGCCGGCGCGCATGAAGCTGCTCATGTCGTTCAGTTTGCGCTGATGCTGCGGCGAATGCAGTAATTCGATCGCAGTGGCATTCTGCTTGTCGAGGAATTCGCGAAAGACAGTGCCGAAGGCCTTCACGGAGGGACGCGTGGCAAGATCGAAGATGGTATTGCAGACCGGGAACACGCCCTTGTAGGGGCGCGTCGTCATCGTTTTCGGGCGTGCGGTGGCGACCTTATTGAAGATTTCAGACTGTGTGCCGAAACCATCGGAACGCTCGCGCGAGCGCAGCACTTTTACGGCCTGGAAGTCCCCCATATTCAAAAGGGCATTGGCCTGGGCGATGGCATTTTTTTCCAGCTGCTCATTGGCGTTCTGGGTGTTGCTGGTCTGCCCCTCAAGCCGCTTGTCGAGCCGCCAGCGACCGTCGACCTGCACGTAGATCTCGTAGGAATAGGCGCGGGAGCCCGCACCGAACATCGAACCGAAAACCATGACTTCCCCACCAACTCGCTTTGAATATTTTGATATCAGTCGATCCTTGCCGTCGGAAACGGTGATTGCAAGGCGATTATCGCTCAGTCCTGCTTGTCGCGACGTTGCTTCTCGGCAATGGCGCGCTGCTCAATTGTCTGTAATTGCTTGGCAAAGCGTTCAAAAGCCTGGGATACCGAGAGCACAAACTGGCGCTGCTGCGGTTCCGGCATTTCCAGTGCGGCGTCGGCAAATTTGCGTGCTTGCTGGCGCGCCAATCCGGCGGCATCGCGAAATGCATCGACGCGCACCTGTTCAAATGTGGACAGGATGCAGTGCCGGGTGATGCTTTCCTCGACGGTCTTGAACGACGCTTCCTTCACCATGCCGTCTTTCAGCAGGTCGAAAACCAGCAACGTTTCTTCGGAAATGCGGTTGATGATGCCGTCAACCCGCTCGCGGTCGCGCGGGGTCGGGGCCAGGTCGGGCTCCGACGGCCGCTTATTCGTACGCTTAACGACGCTGGACCACATGACCCGGGTGACGGCCCTTTCTGGCATCCGTCGGAATTACCTGCCCGCCGCATAGTGCGACACAACCCCGAGGTGCGCCAGAATTATCGCCGATAAATGGTTGCCCAAGGCTTAAGTCTTGGTAACTCCGGCGGTTAGCGGAATGTTCTTTGGCGGTCTTTCGTCCGGGCAAGAAAAAAGGCCCCGCGGGAAGCGGGGCCTCTCTTCATTTTGGCTATGGCCGGTTCGGATCAGCCGCCCTTTTTCGCGGGCGCAGCGCGGCGCTGCTGGGTGCCCGCAATCATGAAGTTGTCGAAGGTGTTTTCCGCAACGCGGAACCACGCAACCTGGTCGTTCCGGAAGTTCACCCAGCTGTCATAAACCTTCTTGAACTTCGGGTTTTTGGCAGCAGTTTCGGCATACAGCTCGTTGGCTTCCTTCAGGCAGGCTTCCATCACCGGCCGCGGGAAGGCACGAAGCTGGGTGCCGCCGGCGATCAGCTTTTTCAGGGCCGTCGGATTGAGCGCGTCATACTTTGCGACCATCCAGATATTGGCTTCGGCGCAGGCCGCCTCGAGAACGGCCTGGTACTCCTTCGGCAGCTTGTTCCACTGCTCGATGTTGACCATGACCGACAGCTGGGGGCCACCTTCCCACCAACCCGGGTAGTAGTAGTATTTGGCGACCTTGTTGAAGCCGAGCTTTTCATCATCATACGGGCCGACCCACTCGGCCGCGTCGATGGTGCCTTTTTCCAGCGACGGATAGATGTCGCCACCCGCGATCTGCTGCGGGACAACGCCAAGCCGGCTCAGCACCTGGCCGGCGAAACCGCCGACGCGGAACTTCAGGCCGGTGAGATCCTGAACGGTCTTGATCTCCTTGCGGAACCAGCCGCCCATCTGCGCACCGGTATTGCCGGCCGGGATCGCATGGCAGTTATAGTCCTTGAAGAACTCGTTCATGAGGGCGCGACCGCCGCCATGATACATCCAGGCATTCTGCTGGCGGGCATTCAGCCCGAATGGCACCGCAGTGTCGAAGGCGAAGGTCGGGTCTTTGCCCACGTAGTAGTAATTGGCAGTGTGACCGCATTCGACCGTACCGGCCTGGACAGCGTCCAGCACCTGCAGACCGGGCACGATTTCGCCGGCGGCAAAAACGCGGATCGAGAACTTGCCGCCGGTTGCCGCATTCACGCGGTTGGCGACAACTTCACCGGCACCGTAAATGGTGTCGAGGCTCTTCGGGAAACTCGAAGCCATGCGCCAGCGGATTTCAGGCTGGCTCTGGGCGATTGCCGGGGTCGGAAAGCTGGCGGCAACACCCATACTGCCGGCGCCGGCAAGGGCAGCGCCTTTAAGGAACTTGCGTCGTTGCATTTTTATCTTCTCCCTGTTTGACGGGCCGGACTCTACGGCCCGATTACCGACCGCCCTTACAGACTCGCGCTGCGTCAGACGATGGGGGGGAGATTACGGGATCGGTTTAATCAGAACAATGATTGATAAAGAAAAGCCCCGCAGGGCGGGGCTTTTCAATAATACGCGTACGGAAAGTCTTTAGACTGTTGTATCAGCCCTTCTTCTTCGCCTTACCCTTGCGCTGGCTGGCAGCGGCCATGAAGTTGTCGAAGGTGCCTTCGGCAACACGGAACCACAGCAACTGCTCATCGCGATACTTCAGCCAGGGCTCGTAGATCTTCTTGAACTTCGGATTTGACGCAGCGATCTCGGCATAGACCTCGTTTGCGGCGTCGAAGCAGGCTTCCAGCACCGCGCGCGGGAACGGACGCAGCTGCGTGCCGCTCGCGACGAGCTTGCGCAGGGCAACCGGGTTCTGCGCATCATACTTTGCCAGCATGGTCAGCGTCGCATCGGAGCAGGCGGTTTCGATCGCCGCCTTATAATGCGCCGGCAGGGTGGCCCACTGCTGCTGATTGATCATCAGCGAGACCTGCGGGCCACCTTCCCACCAACCCGGGTAGTAGTAGTATTTGGCGACCTTGTTGAAGCCGAGCTTTTCGTCATCGTACGGGCCGACCCACTCAGCCGCATCGATGGTGCCCTTTTCCAGCGCCGGATAGATGTCGCCACCCGCGATCTGCTGCGGCACAACCCCGAGCTTGGTCAGGATCTGGCCGGCAATGCCCGCGATGCGGAATTTCAGGCCTTTCAGGTCGTCGACGGTCTTGATCTCCTTGCGGAACCAGCCGCCCATCTGCGTGCCGGTATTGCCACAGGCGAACTGAACGATGTTGTAGTCCTTGAAGAACTCACGCATCAGTTCCTGGCCGCCACCGGTGCGCATCCAGGAATTCTGCTGGCGCACGTTCAGGCCGAAGGGCATGCAGGCGTCGAAGGCGAAGGTGGGATCCTTGCCGACATAATAGTAGCTGACAGTGTGGCCGGCTTCGACGGTGCCGTTCTGCACGGCATCCAGAACCTGCAGGCCCGGCACGATTTCGCCGGCCGCGAACACGCGCATCTGGAATTTGTTGTCGGTCAGCTCGGCAACTCGCTTGGCAATGGTTTCACCACCGCCGTAGATGGTGTCGAGGCTCTTTGGGAAGCTCGAAGCGATGCGCCATTTGATCTCGGGCATGCTCTGGGCCAGCGCCGGGGCCGGGAAACTGGCGGCAGCGCCGACGCTGCCTGCGCCGGCCAGAGCCGCGCCCTTCAGGAATTTACGACGAAGCATGGTTGGTTCTTCTCCCTAGCGTATCTGTTGGCCGGTCTTCCGGTCTGGGAATGAGGCAACAGGGACTACGTGTACACGGAGAATCCGTATACGACTTGGGAAAATACCCCCCTAGGGAGGGCTAGGCAAGAAACCCAGGTCAGACAAAGGTGGGGACGGCAGGGGCCGGCTGGGGCACCGGATCAGCCTGCTGATCCACGCGGCGCCAGCCGTCTTGGGTCAGGGCCTCGAGCGGCCGGAATCGGCTTTTGTAGGCCATTTTCCGGCTCTCGGCGATCCAGTAGCCCAGATAGACATAGGGCAGGCCCATATCGCGGGCATTCTGGACGTGCCAGAGGATGATGAAACTGCCTGGGCTGCGGGTTTCGAAATCCGGATCGAAATAGCTGTAAACCAGCGAGATTCCGTCATTCATCTCGTCGATCAGGCAGACGCCGAACAGGCGGCCGTCGGCATTGCGGAATTCGGTCAGGCCGCTGCGCACAGGACTATCCTCGACCATGGCGCGATAGTCGGCGAATTCCATATCCGCCATGCCGCCACCGTCGTGGCGCGCGGTCACGTAGCGGCGGAAGACCTGATAATGCTCCCGGGTGGCATAGGCGGGCAGGCGGCGGGCCATGACGCCGCTGTTTCGGCGCAGAATACGGCGCTGGGCCTGATCGGGCTGGAAGTCGGCTGAGGGCACGCGGACCGGCACACAGGCATTGCAGTTCTCGCAGGCCGGCCGATAAGCCAGATCCTGGCTGCGGCGAAAACCGGCCTGACTGAGCGCATTATGCAGCCCGTCCGGATCGTCACCCGCGAGCAAAGTCACGACCTTGCGCTCCAGCCGGCCCTGCAGATAGGGGCACGGTGTAGGCGGCGTCGCAAAGAAGTGCCGCAAGGGTATCTGCAGCCGATGTTTCACGTCGCAGTCCGTCTGCTCAAGAGTCTGAAAGAGATTAGCGTAATTGACCGGCTTGGGGAGGGGGTAATCTGCGCTTTTCTCACGCGCGGCCCAGCCGGCGCACCACCATCGTGCCACACAGCTGATCGTGCAAACAGCGCTGGCGATTGCTGAACAAAGGCCAGAGAAGGATCAGTCCGCCAGTAAAGCTGGTTGTAACGTAAAAGACTGCAGTATGCAGCAAAGCCTGGATATAACCCGGTTTGCCGCCATTCCATATCCGCACCTGCAGTCCGAGCAGATGCATGCCCAAGGTTGCAGAGAGCGGTCCGCCAATGGTGAGCGTGTGATAGGCGACCGGGATGGCGGCCGCGACCAGAACCAGGAACGGGGTGGCGAGACCAAAAGTGATCACGGTGAAGAAGACCAGGGCAACCTTGTAGAGCAGCAGCAAGCCAAGCAGCACGGCCAGATCGATGACATAGGCAAGGCAGCGGCGCCACAGAAGCCCCTCGAACTGCGCCGGATCGGCAAACGGATCGAGGATGGGAACGGCCACGCGCGTCAGGTCGTATGAGGGTTGCTGATCTGACACGATCACCGGCCCGGGATGACGCGGATCTGGCTGTTGCCATTCGGCCCGTTGAGGCCCGGCGGCGGCGGCGGCGGCGGCGGCGGATTGCGCAACACGCCCGGTCGGATCGCGCCAGGCGTGAAGCCGCCGCTGTTGCCGCGATTGCCGCCAGCGGCGTTGCTGCCAGGGGCAACCTTCGGCACGTCACTCAGCAACAGGATCGCGATGCGACGATTGCGCGCGTCGAGCGGGTTATCTTTGATCAGGGGATCCTGGTCGGCATTGCCGGTAACCTGCCGGATGCGTTCGGCCGGTACACCGGCCTCGATCATGGCGCGCCGTGCAGCATTCGCACGGTCGGCTGACAATTCCCAGTTGGAGTAGGCGCCCTGGCCACGGAACGGCTGAGCATCGGTGTTACCGCTGATCGCCAGCTTGTTGGGCAGCTTCGAGACCGCCTGCGCGACCTGCTGCATCAGCCGTCGTGTCTTGTCGCTCATCGCGGCGCTGCCGGAGGGGAACATCGACGACTGCTCTTCATCGACCAGCTGAATGCGAAAGCCTTCCGGCGTGTTGTCGAACACGATCTGCTTGGACAATTCGGCCAGTTGCGGATTGGATTGAATAGCCTGACGGATTTGCGCTTCCAACTCGCTGAAGTTTTCCGCTTCGGCCTGGGCCACGCGCTCCCGCGCCGCCTGTGCGTCGATCTGCTGCAGGTCGGTGATCTGCTCGGCAGGCCCGGCCCCGGTACCTTCCTGGTTCTGCTGGCCGGCGCCACGCTGCGCGGCTTCTGCCGGATCGGGGAAGCGATCGCCCTGCGTGCCGGCTGCGGGTGGCGGCTGACGCGCATCGGGATAGCGCTGATCGTATTGTGGCTGGTCCGGCTGATCGCTCTTCTCCGCAGAGGGGCCGATCACGATGGACGGCAGACCAAAGCTGGAAATCTTGCCACCGTCTTCCA
>JAEYSS010000100.1 GCA_023434425.1 Pseudomonadota bacterium
TCGCCAGTCGAGGCAACGGCCTCGGTGGCGAACATCAGCTTGCCATCCACCGTGAAAGCGCCATGGCCGCAGAAATTCCGGTCCTCGGCCGCCGGGATCAGATGCAGCGCCGTGCCAGCCACCGGATCGAAGACCAGCGCGTAGTCGCCCGGACGGCGCGAGAATGCCACCACGATCCGGCCATCTTGACGCCGGGCAAAGCTGTGCCCTCGGCCCGGCAATGGCAGTCGGTAGCGAATCTGGCCCTCGGCATCGAACCCGGCCACGCCGAAAGCGCCCTTGTTGCCATAGGCATTCAGGTACAGGCGCGTCTGTGTTGCGCCAAAGGTTGCCGAACCGAACTGCGGCAGCAGGCCGACTGAACCCAGACCGGAAAGAACCGCGCGACGCGAGATCACCGCTCAGTCTCCATCCAGCGCGTTGAAGCCGACAGGGATATCCAGCGCCGGCGGCAGGCGGTCGCCCAGCAGCTTTTTCAGCGCCAGCAATTCGGCAGCCAGCGTTTCGGCCTGCGGACGTGTTTTCGCGTCCTGCACAGCGGTCTCAAGCGGCGTCTTCAGTGCATTGGCGGTCGTCATCGCCTTGGCAAAGCTGTCGCGGATCGCGGTATCGGCTGCTTTATCCGGCACGGCAGCCGAGAAGCTGTTCAGATACAGATGCTGCGCGGCGGCCAGATTGCGCTGGATGTTGCGCAGCGAACGTTCGCTGCGCCAGGATTCCGCAAGTCGCGGCCGCGCGTCCTTCAAGCTGGCACCCAGCGGTCGCGCCAGTTTGTGATCGGCGGCCAGTTCAACCGCCAGATACAGTGCCTTGAAGAGTTCCAGCGTGGCTTCCTGCGGTTCACGATACGGCGCGTCAGGTTTGGCGGTATTTTGCATCACGGCGGCAAAAGCCTTGTCCCGGCCATCCTTCCAGGCGGCCCGGGTCTCCTGCGCCATTTGCGCCAGGTTGATCGCGATGGCTTCGACATAGCGGCAGCGATAGGCCGCGTCCGCACCCGATTTCAGCTTGTTGGCGTCGTCACCAAAAATCAGGCGCTCCAGTGCCGGCAGGCCCTGCGTCGCGACGCTGCCCTTGGCCAGCAGTTCCGGATCGACCGAGCCGGATTGATGCTTCGACAGCAACTCGGCCATCTGTTTGCCGATGGTGTTGCGCGGATCTGGCCAGAAGGCAAAACGCTGGCTGCGGAAGAACCAGTCGATGGGTCCGAAGCGCACATGCTGGATGTCCTGCCAAGCGTCGCCGGCTTTGCCGAAGGCTGCCTGCAGATCGGCAATCGGCCTGGTCGCCGGTGCCGTGCAATAGACCTTGGCGGCATCGCTCAGGCCAGCCGTTGCGGTCACCAGCGCGTCGTAGCGCGGCAGGATGTGCGTTTCGATCGCGGCCTTGTTCAGCGCGGCATAAGTACCCGCCTCTACGGCATGGCCGGGATGGGCAGCGAGCAGCAGCAGAACAGCCATGACGAATGCAAGGACGCGCATGATGAAGACTCCCGTAAACTACAGCGACTGGATGAAGGTCAGCAGATCGGCACGCTCTGCACGGCTCATGCGCTGCACACGCGCCCTTGCCGCCTCGGCCTCGCCGCCATGCCAAAGGATGGCTTCCAGCGCGCCGCGGGCGCGACCGTCATGCAGCATCATCTCATGACCACTGACCGTACGGGTCAGGCCGATACCCCAGAGCGGCGGTGTCCGCCACTGACGACCGTTGGCTTCACCTTCCGGGCGCTCGTCGGCCAGCCCCTCACCCATGTCATGCAGCAACAGGTCGGTATAGGGGAAGATGCGTTGCGCCGATTGCTCCGGTCGCGCAGGATCGCTGCCGGTGACGAAACCCGGCACATGACAGCTGCTGCAGCCGACAGATGCAAACAGCGCCTGGCCGCGCCGCACGGCCGGATCCTGCGGATTGCGTTGCGCCGGCACAGCCAGATTGCGCGCGTAGAAGACGACGAGATCGAACATCTTGCGCGGCACCTCTACTTTTTCGCGCGCGTCGTCGCCGGTCTGCAGGCTGAGGCAGGCCTTCTGCACCGGCGTACAGTCGCCGTGGGAGTCCGGCACGAGATGGCTGGAGAGGCCGAGATCGGTGGCGAAGGCGTCGGCTACCTGATCAGCAACCGTGGGCATGCCGGCCTTCCATCCGAACCGCCCGATCATGGCCCTGCCCTCAGCATGGCTGCGCACGCGGTTCGGCTTACCGGCGATGCCATCACCATCCGCATCCTCGGGATCGGCATGTTTCAGCAGGGCCTCTTCGGGAATCATCTCCAGCAGCCCGAGGCCGATCATGGGTGGCGCGACACGTGGCGAGATCATGACCTGCCGGTGCATCGGGCCATAGTTGAGTTCGGCGACGCCATACTTCGGCTTGCGCAGCCGCGCGACTTCGCCACCGTCCAGCGTGACCGGATGCTCGGTATAGGCCATCGTCATGCGGCCTTCGGCCAGCAGGCCGCTGACCGAGAAATTCTGCAACTGCCCGCCATAGGTCGGCTCGGGCGTCGCCGCGCGCATGTAGGTTGCCAGCGCCTGCCGGTCGGCATCGGTCTGCGGCGGGACGCTGAGACGCAGCACCATCGAGGTGGCGGCCTCGCCCACCGCCGGCGGCCGGCCGCGACCGTCGCGCAGATGGCAGGACTGGCAACCGCGCGCATTCAGCAGCGGGCCGAGGCCATCCGATGATTTCGTCGAGCTGGGCGATGGCACCCAGAGTTTGCGGAAAATGCCGTCGCCAACCCTGAAATCAAGCTGGCGCTCGAAGGCCATATTGGCCGAGGGCTGCGAAAACGCCGCGGCATCGAAGCGTCGCACGGTGGCGGCGCCAGCCAACTGACCCGAAGTCTCCGCCTGCGCGGCACCCGCCAGCATCAGGCTGGCGAGCGCCGCGAGTGCGGAATACTTACTTCTTGCCGACCTTGTCAGGGGCATCGAGGCTGTCCGAGCCTTCGAAAGTCGCTTTCAGCTTCAGCGAGGCCACGACGCGTTCCAGCATGCGGGTCTGGTCGGTCAGCCGGTCGATCGCGGCCTGGATCACGGCATTGCCTTCCGCATTGCCGTTGCCCAGCATCTGGTCATAGGCTTCCGTGCTCTCGGCACGCTGCTTGATCGCGGTCATTGCATCCAGCGTCGCCTTCAGCTTGCCGCGCATTTCTGTGTCGAGATCGGCAGCACCGGCACGCACCAGCTGGCTCAGGCTGGCGCCTTTCACCAGGCTGCCGTTCACGCGCTTATATTCGCCGCCATAGACATTCAGCATGCCCATCACGTTGTAGTAGTGCGAGTTATGCGTGTTGTCCGAGAAGCAGTCATGTTCTTCTTCCGGATCATGCAGCAGCAGGCCGAGCTTCATACGCTCGCCGGCCAGCTCGCCGTATGCCAGGCTGCCGATCCCGGTGACGATCATGCTGATGCCGGCATCCACACCCCTGGCGGTCAGCGCTTTGCGCGCTTCGCCGTCGGCGGCCCACTGCCTGGCCATGAAGACCAGATCCTCGACCAGCATCTGCGTGGCAACCGACAGATATTGCACGCGGCGGTCGCAGTTGCCATTGGTGCAGCCCTGTTTGGCATAGTCGGTCCAGGGGCGGTTGCCGGCGCCCGGGCCGGTGCCGTTCAGATCCTGGCCCCAGAGCAGGAATTCTATGGCGTGATAGCCAGTGGCCACATTGGCCTCGACACCGCCGACTTCATGCAGGTTCCGCAGCAGGCGCCAGTTGATCTGGCCGGTATTCATCGTCTTGCCGCCGAAGCTCAGTTTCTTATTGGCAATGACGTTGGCGGCATAGAGCGGGTTCTCATCCGACTCCTCGCCATACTTGCCAGCATCGACATAGTCGATCAGGCCTTCATCGAGCGGCCAGGCATTCACGCGGCCTTCCCATTCATCCACCACCGGATTGCCGAACCGGAAGGCTTCCGACTGCTGATAAGGAACGCGCGCGGCGATCCAGGCCTCGCGCGCCGCCTTCATCGTGGCATCCGACGGCTTGGTGATCAGCGCAGTCACGGCCTTCTGCAGGTTGCGCGCGGTTCCAACGGAATCATCGAAGATCGCCTGCGCAATATCGGCATAAGTCTTGAGCACGGCCGCCTTGCTGGGTTCGGCAGCCAGCGCAGACGTGCCATGAAGCAGGCCGAGGCCAAGAATTGCTGCAGCCAGCAGTGCGCGGATCATCGATGTCCCCCTAACCTTTTCCACACTTTACTTCAGGAAAAACTGTACCGGCACCACGACGTCGAGCCTGGACTTGCCGAGCGACGGTGGAATCGGCGGCAGCGGCGAGGCTTTGGCGATCATGCGCTCGACGGCATCGTCCAGCGCATCGTGGCCCGAGCTGCGTTCGATCCGGTGCGACATCACGCGGCCGTTTTCGTCGATGACGAAGCGCAGATGTGCCACGCCTTCCATGCGGCGCAGCTGGGCACGGCGCGGATATTCCTTGTTCTTTTCCAGCCAGGCCAGCAGCTGGGCATAGTAGTTCGCCTCGGCATCCGGATTGACGACGACGCGCGGTGCGGAATTGACCGGCGCTGGCGGTGCGACAGCAACCTGCTGTTGCGGCGGCTGATAGACCGGCTGCGGCGGCGCCTCGACCCTGGGCTGGTGCTTGGGAGGCTGCGGCGGAGGCGGCGGTGCCGGCCGGCGCACGACAGGCTTCGGCTTCGGCGGCGGGGCCGGTTCGAGATCCGGTTCCTCCGCCTTCGTCGTGATCGGATCAACCTCCGGCGGTGGTGGTGGCGGAGGTGGCGGAGGTGGCGGCGGAATATGCACTACCTGCGGCTCCGGTGGCGCGGCTGCCAACAGCAGAACCTCTATGCCCTGAAATTTCTCCTCGGCCTGGATCGGCTTCTGGAAGAACGGGAATCCGAACAGCAGGAAGGCGATAACCGCGAGATGCGCGCTGACCGAAACGACCCATGATGTGACTTGTGCTCGCATCAGCCTTACTTCGCAGGCTGCGGCGCCGCGCCTTCGGCAACCAGTGAAATCTTGCCAAAGCCGGCCTGACCAACCTTGCTCATCAGTTCCATGATGCGGCCGTATTCCAGCGTCTTGTCGCCGCGCACATAGATCACGGTGCTCGCCTCATTCTCGTTCAGCGCCTGCAGGGCAGCGACGAGATCGGCCTCTTCCACCGGATCCTTGCGGATGAACAGCTTGCCGTCCTTGTCCATGCTGACGACCAGCGGCTCTTTCGGCGGTGTCACCTTGGCGGCGGTGGTTTTGGGCAGTTGCAGCGGCACGCCCACCATCATCAGCGGTGCGGCGACCATGAAGATGATCAGCAGCACCAGCATGACATCGACGAAAGGCGTGACATTGATATCGGAGATCGGCCTGTAGCCGTCGAAACCGTCGTTGCTGTAGTCGTTGCCGCCGCTGCCGATCGGAGAAATCGCCATGACCTGCGTCCTTACTGGCCGGCCTCGGCCATCACGCGCGATTGCGATGCGCTGCTGCGCGAGAACTGCCGTGCCGCCTCGTTGATGGCGACATTGAAGCGCTGCGCCAGGCGGCCGAGATCGGTGCTGAACTTGTTGTAGAGCACAACCGCGGGAATGGCGGCGACGAGGCCGAGCGCGGTGGCGAACAGTGCTTCAGCGATACCTGGCGCCACGACCGCCAGGCTGGTGTCGTTCGAACCGGCAATCGCCGTGAAACTGTTCATGATGCCCCAGACAGTGCCGAACAGCCCGACGAAGGGCGCGGCAGAGCCGACGGTGGCGAGGAACGGCAGGCCGGGCTCAACCTGGCGCAGCTGCTGCGCCATGGCCTGACGCATCACCATCTCGAGGCGGACGCGGTATTCATAGCGGCTTTCGCCGACGTCCATCCCGTCTTTACGCTCGCGCGCAGCTGCGGAGAGTATCGCCGTCTGGATGCCCTCGCCGGCCTTCGGGTTGCTCAGCAGTGCATCGGCCTTTACCGCGGCTTCGAAATTTCGCGCGGCCTGGCGCAGCGAACCGAACCGCACCAGCTTTTCCACTGTGATGGCCCAGCAGGTGACCGAGGACAGAACCAGGATCGCCATCACCGCCTGCACGATCGGATCGGCATTGACGATTAGCGCCATGAAGGAAAGTTCATGGGTCATCAGTATCTTACTCCTGATATGCCGCGGTTTTTGTGCGGCTGCGTCTGCGAGGCGCGCTTAGTAATAATGAGAACTGATCGCAAAATAAAGCGACTTCGCCCTCAAAAACGTTATAATATATCATAAAATCTGGCCGCGCGACAAACCGCCTCAGGCGGCGACGCGCTTAGGCCCAGCCCAGCCGGTCGCGGATATCCCGGGCGATATGGTCCATGTCGTCGATGCGGCCGTTTTCCCACTGCATCAGGCGCCCGTCGAACCACTGGATCAGCCCGCGGCGCAGCAGGCTGTCGTAGAACTGCTCAAAGCGTTTGGAGCGACCCGGCAGGCGCGCCACCAGCACCGGCTTGCCGGTCGAGCAGGCTTCGGAAATCATCGAGATCGACTCGCTCGTCACCACGATGGCGTCCGCAAGACCGAGGAAGCCGAAATACGGGTTCGGTCCCTGCCCGTCCCACAGGACTGCGGGCAGGCTGGCCAGACCACCGCGCAGGATACTCGCCTCGGCGTCGCCGGTACGGCGCGACACGGTGGCGAGGATGCCGCAGCCGGAACGCTCGGTCATACGGCGCAACTGCGCGACGAATTCGCGCATCCAGTCTTCATCCAGCGTGTAATTACGGTTGCTGCCGCCCACCAGCACCGCAACGCGCGGTGTCGGGATTCCCGCGCATTCGGCGCGCAGCGCGTTGGCGCCGCTTTCCAGCTTGAATCTGGTCACGCGATGCAGCGCGCCATTGGTCAGCAGCACATTCGGCCCACGCACATGATCGTGCTCCGGCACGACCAGGATATCCCAGTATCGCGGATTGCTGCGCGGATCCTGCGTGAGGACCGTCCGCGTCTTGCCGCCGCTCGCCTTGCGGATCGCCAAAGCGGCAAAGGCCGCCTTGCGGCCGCTGGCGATCAGCAGATCGGGCCAGCCGCTTTTCGCGACCTGGGCCATGATCGGCGCCAGCGTATCCGGACTGAGCGCGCTCATACCGGCAAACAGCGGATGCATCGGCAGCCAGCGCTGCGGGGCGCGCAATGCTACCTCGAAGCCTTCCGGCATGGCGAAGCCTTCGGTGGTGAACAGGGCTTCGGCCAGGCCGAGCGCCTGGCTCTGCATTCCGGCCGCGCCGCGTTCCCAGATCGCCCAGATCGTCTTCAGCATCGCCAGATCAGATATTGCCGGTCAGCAGTGCAGCACCATGCCGTCATAGGCGGGTTCGACGCCCGGCGGCAGTTCGGCCTTCAGCTTGTTGTAGTCGAGATCGATATGCAGGTTGGTCAGCACCGCGCGCTCGACGCCGAGCCGCGCGATCCAGCCCAGCGTCTGCTCGACATGACTATGCGTGGGATGCGGCTCGTAGCGCAGCGCGTCGACGACCCAGAGCCTGACGCCTTCCAGCAACGCGAAAGCCTCGTCATCCAGAGACACGACGTCGTTGGAATATGCGAAGTCGCCGCAGCGGAAACCCAGCGAGTGGATCGCGCCATGCCGCTGGCGGAACGGAATCACCTCAATGTCGCCGACCTGAAATGGGCCATCGATCATTTTAGGCTCGATGATCGGCGGATAGCCATCGCCCATCTTCTGGAAGCAGTAGGCAAATTTTCGCATCAGGCGCTCATGCGTGAAGGTATCGGCATAGCCTTCGATGCGTTTATTCTGGATATAGGCCAGCGTGCGCAGGTCGTCGATGCCGTGGGTCTGATCGGCATGGTCATGCGTCCAGGCCACAGCCGAGACCCAGTGGAAGCCACTGGCGAGAAACTGGCTGCGCAGGTCGGGGCTGGTGTCGATCAGCAGGCGTGTCTCGCCCTCTTCGATCACGATGGAGCCGCGGCTGCGCCGGTTCTTTGGCTCGCCCGGGTCGCAGGCACCCCAACTGCCGTCGATGCGCGGTACGCCAACCGATCCACCGCAGCCCAGGATGGTGATCTTCATGCCGGATCAGGCCGCCCGGCGGTCGCTGACCGCCTCTTGCGGCACCTTGTCGAACAGGCGCAGGAAATTCGCCGTGGTCGCCTCGGTGATCTCGGCCACGCTGACGCCTTTCAGCTTGGCAAGGAAGGCGGCGGTGTGCACGACGAATGACGGTTCGTTGCGCTTCCCCCGCATGGGAACCGGCGCGAGATAGGGCGCGTCGGTTTCCACCAGCAGGTTCTGCATCGGCAACGCCTGGGCAGAGTCCTGCACGCCACGCGCCTTATTGAAGGTCAGGATGCCCGAGAAGGACACCATCATGTCATGCTTCACGGCCAGTTCGGCCAGTGCCTGACCCGACGAGAAGCAATGCAGCAGCCCCTTGAACTTGCCTTTCGCCATCTCGGCGTCGAGGATGGCGGCGGTGTCGTCATCCGCATCGCGGGTATGGATCACCACCGGCAGGCCGGTTTCGCGCGCGGCCTCGATATGCGCCAGAAAACAGGTCTTCTGCGCCGCGCGGTCACTGTGCTCGTAGAAATAATCCAGCCCGGTCTCGCCGATACCGACCACTTTCGGGTGCTTGGCCAGGTCGATCAGTTTCGCGGCGGCGACATCGACATGGTCGTCGGCTTCATGCGGGTGGATACCCACCGTGCAGTAGACATCGGGATAGGCCTCGGCCACCGCCAGCACGCGCTCGAACTGGTCCAGCCGCGTCGAGATCGTCAGCATCAGACCGATGCCGGCCTGCCGGGCGCGCTGGATAATCGCATCGCGCTCTTCGGCGAAATCCGGAAAATCCAGATGGCAGTGACTGTCGATCAGCAGCGCCATGTCAGGCGCCTTCCTTCGCGGCGGCTTCGACATGGCGCGGGAACACGCCCTGGGGCGCTGGCAGCGGAGTGCCGGCCCGCAGCCGGCCGGGTTCGCCCAGATGCGCAAAACTGCGCGCCGCCTCCGACACCCCGAGCTGATCCAGCATCCTGGCCGACGCCTGCGGCATGAAGGGCTGCGCCAGAATCGCCAGCTGCCGGATTGCTTCCAGCAGGCACCACAACACGGTCTGCATGCGCGCCGGATCGGTCTTGCGCAACGTCCAGGGCGCCTCGACGTCGATATATTTGTTGGCGGCATCCACCAGGTCAAACCACTGCTGTAATGCAATATGGATCGACTGTTCATCCAGCGAGGCGCGCATCTGCTCGATCAGGCTGTCGGCCTGCGCCAGCAGCGTCTCGTCGGCCGCGTTCAGCTGACCGGGTGTCGGCACAGAGGCATTGGTGTTCTTGGCGCAGAAGCTGAGCGTGCGCTGCGCCAGATTGCCGAAGCCGTTGGCAAGTTCGGAATTGATGCGACCGACGATGGCTGCCCTGCGGAAGTCGCCGTCATTGCCGAACGGCACTTCGCGCATCAGGAAATAGCGCGTCTGGTCGAGGCCGTATTCCTCGATCAGCTGCAGCGGATCGATCACGTTGCCGAGGGACTTGGAAATCTTCTGGCCTTCGTTGGTCCACCAGCCATGGGCGAAGACACGCTTCTGTACCTGCAGATCGGCAGCCATCAGGAAGGCCGGCCAGTAGACGGCATGAAAGCGCAGGATGTCCTTGCCGACCATATGCAGATCGGCCGGCCAGTAGCGCGTGTATTTCTCGCTCTCGGTATGCGGATAGCCGGCGGCGGTGATGTAATTGGTCAGCGCATCGAGCCACACATACATGATATGCGCTTCGTCGCCCGGCACCGGCACGCCCCATTTGAAAGTGGTGCGCGAGACCGAGAGATCCTTCAGTCCGCCCTTCACGAAGCTCATGACCTCGTTGCGACGGCTGACCGGCAGAATAAAGCCGGGATTCTCCTCGTAGAGTTTCAGCAGCCTGTCGCCCCAGGCCGACAGGCGGAAGAAATACGACGGCTCCTCCACCCATTCGACCGGAGCGCCGGACGGCGCCAGTTTCTGGCCGTTCGGGCCGTCGGTCAGTTCGTCTTCCTGATAGAAGGCCTCGTCGCGCACCGCATACCAGCCGGCATATTTGCCGAGATAGATATTCCCTGTCGCGACCAGCTTCTGCCACAGCGCCTGCACGGCGGTGATGTGCCGTGGTTCGGTGGTGCGGATAAAATCGTCGTTGGAGAAATTCATCGACCTGGCGAGGACGCGGAAGCTCTCGCTGACTCGGTCGCAGAAGCTCTTCGGATCGACGCCCGCGGCCTCGGCAGATTTCTCCACCTTCTGACCGTGCTCGTCGGTGCCGGTCAGGAACATGACATCATAGCCATCGAGCCGCTTGAAGCGTGCCAGCACATCGCAGGCAAGCGAGGTGTAGGCATGCCCGATATGCGGCTTGTCGTTGACGTAGTAGATCGGCGTGGTGACGTAATAGCTTTTGCGGGTCATCGGCTTAAACTAGGGTTTGGGCGCCGGCCAGGCCAGCGGCGGACATTTGCTAACACCCGCAGCGCTATTTTGCCAGCAATTCAAGGCCCTTGGCGACCGCCTGAAGCTGGCTTTCGGCACCCTCACCATGGCTGCGCCGGAAAATCCGCATGCTCGGATACCATGGCGTGCCCTCGCCCGTCGCCATCAGATAGAAAAACAGGCTGCGGCCGGTCGGTGGCGCGAGCAGCCAGACGGGGCATCCCAGCGCCCCCGCAAGATGCGCGGTGACGTTGGATACCGTCACGGTCAGGTCCAGGGCGGCGATCTGGTCGGCCAGCGCCGCGAGGTCGTTTTGCGCATCGATCTCCGGATCGACGATGTAACGATCGCCGAACAGGGCCCGCAAAGCCGCATGTTCCCCGGTCGTTGCACCGTATTGCAGGCAGACGAAGCGCAGACCGGTAATGGCGGCCAGAGGTGCCAGGTCAGCAATGTCCAGAGACTTGGCGGCGCCAAGCTTCGGATTGGCGCTGCGCCAGGACAGGCCGACCAGGCGATCCCGGCTGCCGCCCCGGTATCTGCCGGCCAGGAGGCTGACGCGGATCGGATCGGCATGCAGGATCGGCTTGCCCGGCGGTGCGGTGACCGCAAGATCGCCGAGCGGCCGGTGCCCGTCGAACCGGCGCTGCAGCAGTTCAGCATCGGCATGCGTACCTTCGAGCGCGAAATCGACGCCGGGAAAGCTGCGCTGCAGCAGCGGGACCAGACGCGGATCGGTTTCCAGCGTCACCCTGGCGCCGTCTTCGATCAGCGCCGGCAGGAACTGCAGCAGCAGCAACCGATCGCCAAGCCCCTGCTCGCCCCAGATCAGCAGGCGTTTGCCGGCGATCTCGTTCTCGGTCCAGGTCGGCCAGGGCCAGGCGCGATGCGGCAATGGCGGCGCGGCCTTCCGCCACCGCCAGGCATAAGCCGACCAGCCGGCGGCGAAATCGCCGGCGGTCAGCGAAGCCAGCGCATAGTTCCACTGGGTCTCGGCATCGTTCGGTTGTCGCACCAGCGCGTCACGATACAGCTGCAGTGCTTCATTGATCTGCCCAAGGCCGTGGCGCGCCTGGGCAAGTCCGGCCAGTGCCTGCGCGTGGGCCTGTGGATGCCCATTCGTCAGCGTGACCGCCTGCTGCAGCACCTGCACCGCCTCAGCGGCGCGCGCGGTCTCGCGCAAGGACGCTGCCTTGTTGATCAGCGCGGCGGGATAACCTGGCCGCAGCACCAATGCCTGTTCAAACAGCCTCAGCGCCGAGACATGATCCTCGCCGGCGGCATACAGGCTGCCGAGATTGTTATGGCATTCTGGCGCCTGCGGCGCGTGTTGCAAGGCGCGTTCGGCGGCCTGTTTCGCGCCCGGCAAATCACCCATCGCCTGCAGGCAGGTGGCCAGTTGCAGCCAGGCCCCGGCATGATCGGGACGTACCGCAAGCAGCCTGCGATAACCATCTGCCGCCGCAACCCACGCCGACGCGGCCCGCTGGGTTTCCGCCCAGATATACAGTACCTCGGGATCCTGCGGCGCAAGCTGCCGTGCCTTCTCTGCCGCCTCGCGGGCGGCCTCATGCGCGCCATAGGCCAGCAGGGCTTCGGCATAGCTGATCCACAGACCGGACTGGCCGGCATTCCGATCCAGGGCATGGCGCAACAGCGGAATGGCATCACCCGCGCGACCGCCCTGCACCAGCAGTCGGCCCAGCAGGTTATGGGCATCCAGTGTGTCGGGCGCCGCCTGCAGCACGGAGCGATAGAAACGCTCGGCTGCCGGCAGATCACCGCGCCGGTGCGCCTCCAGCCCGGCCTGCAGATTTTGCAGGACGGTCCGTGCAGCTGCCGCCGGCTGAATGTCGGACGGCGGCGGGGCGCTCATGAATCGAAACGGAAATCTGGAACGTCGATGCAGCGATCGAGCAGACGCTTCAACCGATCGCTCACTTCCTCGCACAGCGCCGACATCGCGTCCGGCACCAGCTGCGGCGGCACATGCGGCAGGATGTCAGTGTGGAACTGCGCCAGCATATCCTGCTGCATCAGGAAAACGGCCTGGGCGAAGAAGTTGATCATGCCGCGCTTTTCCAGCGCAATCAGGTAGGCGCCCATCGCCTTCAGCAGGGCATGGAAGGCACGCACTTTGACTGCGGTCACCTCGTGCAGGATCGGCTCGCGGGTTGCCGGGGGCAGATTTTCCAGCTTGCTCTCGATCACGTCGCAGAAGGACAGGAATTCCTGGGTGCGGCGGAAGCCATCGGCATAGTCCGAAAAAGACAGAATCGTGGCCAGCGTGAACATGCGGGCGGTGACGCCCTGCACCTCGTTGGCGCGGCCATTCAGCACCTGCAGCAGGCGCACGGCCTGACCGGCGAGATCGGTGCCGCCGGCGAGGTCGATCTGATTCTGGCTATAATCCTGCATCATTGAAGTCAGCTAAGCAGAAAATGGTTAAAGGTTTGATTGCCGGTTCGTTGCCGGGACACCCGCTTTTATGTATGGTGCGTTTTTAATGTCTGCGAGTCGCGCTACCCCCGCCGAATCAGCCGGTCCCCGGCCGCTGCCCCCTTTTTCTCATCGCCATCTCCTTGGAATCGAAGGGCTTTCCGCCCAGGACATCCAGACGCTGCTGGATCATTCCGACCGCTATGTGGAGTTGAACCGGGCAGTTGAGAAGAAACAGAGCAGCCTGCGCGGCCGCACCATCATCAACCTGTTCTTCGAGAATTCGACCCGGACCCGGACCAGTTTCGAGCTGGCCGGCAAGCGGCTGGGCGGCGATGTCATCAACATGTCGGTCGCCACCTCCTCGGTGAAGAAGGGCGAAACCCTGATCGACACCGCCATCACCCTGAATGCCATGCATCCCGACCTGCTGGTGGTTCGGCATCAGGATTCCGGTGCGGTTGCCCTGCTGGCCCAGAAAGTCGGCTGCGGCGTGATCAATGGGGGCGACGGCAGTCACGAGCATCCGACCCAGGCGCTGCTTGACGCGCTGACCATCCGTCGCCGCACAGGCCGGCTGGAGGGCCTGCTGGTCGCCATCTGCGGCGATATCCTGCACAGTCGCGTGGCGCGCTCGAATATCCATCTGCTCAACACCATGGGCGCGCGCGTGCGCCTGATTGCGCCCCCGACCCTGCTGCCGGCCTATGCCGAACGGCTGGGTGTCGAGATCTATCACGACATGCGCAAGGGCCTCACCGATGTCGACATCGTAATGATGCTGCGCCTGCAGATGGAGCGTTTCCACGGCTCCTTCGTGCCGTCCACGCGCGAATATTTTCACTTCTACGGCCTCGATTACGAGAAGCTCGCCTTCGCCAAGCCCGATGCGCTGATCATGCATCCAGGTCCGATGAATCGCGGCATTGAGATCGACACCGAAGTGGCCGACGACATTCATCGCAGCGTGATCCACGAGCAGGTCGAAATGGGCGTCGCCGTCCGCATGGCCTGCCTCGAACTGCTTGCGCAGCACAAGCCGAACTGGCGCCACGCCACGCCGGCCGGAGCATGAGTCCAAGTCCCATGGCCCGCCGCCGCAAACTCTACACCAACGCCCGCCTGCTCGACCCGGCCTCCGGCCTGGATGTGAAGGGCGCCCTGCTCACCGAGGGCGACCGTATCGTCGATCTCGGCCCCAAACTGTCGAGCGGCGGCTTTGCCGGCGACGTCGAACAGATCGACTGCCAGGGCCACTGCCTGGCTCCGGGTCTGATCGACATGCATGTCTGGCTGCGCGAACCGGGCGCCGAACATCAGGAAACGCTGGCCACCGGTGCCCGCGCCGCCGCGGCCGGTGGCGTTACCACCATGGTGGCAATGCCGAATACCGAACCCACCATCGACGAGGTGGCACTGGTGGAATTCGTTGCCCGCCGCGCCAGCGATACCGCTGTCGTGCGCATCCTGCCGGCCGCTGCCGTCACCAGGGGCACCAACGGCGAAGAACTGACCGAACTTGGGCTGCTGGCCCAGGCTGGCGCCGTGGCCTTTACCGAGGGCGACAAGCCGATCTACTCGCCGCGCCTGATGCGCCGGGCGCTGTCCTATGCCACCACCTTCGACCTGCTGCTGATGCAGCATTGCGAGGAGCCTTCGCTCGCCAAGGGCGGCGTGATGAACGAGGGCGAGATTGCCGCACGGCTCGGCCTTGCCGGCATCCCCGCGATGGCCGAAGTGATCCTGCTGGAGCGCGACGTGCGCCTGCTGGAAGCCACGCAAGGCCGCCTGCATGCCTCGCATCTTTCGACAGCAGAATCGCTGGATGTCGTGCGCCGCGCCAAGCAGCGCAGCCTGCGCCTGACCGCCGGCGCCGCGCCGCATAATTTCGCGCTCAACGAACTCGATATCGGCGACTATCGCACTTTCGCCAAGGTGAAGCCGCCGCTGCGGATAGAGGCTGACCGCAGGGCAGTGGTGGATGCCATCGCCGACGGCACCGTCGACGTGATCTCGTCGGCCCATGCGCCGCAGGATCCGGAGAGCAAGCGGCTGCCCTTTGCCCAGGCTGAATTCGGCATGATCGGGCTGGAGACGCTGTTGCCGCTAACACTGGAACTCTATCACAACGGTTCGGTGCCGCTGCTGCGCCTGCTCGCCTGCCTGACCTGCAATCCGGCCCGGCTGCTCAAGCTCGATAGCGGTCGCCTTGCGCCGGGTGCGCCGGCAGACCTGCTGATTTTCGATGTCGACACGCCCTGGCGCGTCGACGAGAAAAAATTCCGCTCCAAGGCCAAGAACTCGCCCTATGATGGCCGGCGAGTGCAGGGTCATGCCCTGCGCACCGTGGTGGCCGGCGAGACGGTCTTCCAGCGCAAGCGCGAAAGCTAAAAGTACATGACCATGATGATGGACCCGGTCGCCTGGGAGTCGCCGCTGCCGTATTATTTTGCGGCTGCCGTTCTGGGCTACATGCTGGGCGCGATTCCGTTCGGACTTGTCCTGACCAAACTGAGTGGTCTGGGCGATATACGCAGCATCGGTTCCGGCAATATCGGCGCCACCAATGTGCTGCGGACCGGCCGCAAGGATCTTGCCGCGGCAACCCTGCTGCTCGACGGCGGCAAAGGTACGGCGGCAGCGCTGCTCGGTGCCTATTATGGACCGGACGTCATGCTGGTGATGGCCTTCGCTGCCTTCATCGGGCATCTGTTTCCGGTCTGGCTGAAGTTCAACGGCGGCAAGGGCGTCGCCACCTTCCTCGGCGTCATGCTCGGCGTCGCCTGGCCGGTCGGCATCTTCGCCATTCTGTGCTGGCTGACAGTCGCGTTTACGCTGCGCTATTCTTCGCTGTCTGCGCTGATCGCCGCCGCCGCCTCTCCTGTCGTCGCCTGGTTCGTCGTCGGGCCGGACGTGGCGGTGCTCGCTGCACTGATGGCCGTCCTGGTCTATATCCGTCACCACCAGAATATCGCCCGCCTGATCAAGGGCGAGGAACCCAAGATCGGCAAGAAGAAGCCCGCGGATGGCGCACAGCAGCCCCCGACTGCCTGACCAGGACAAGCGCGACTGGCTGCGGCTGATCCGCAGCACTCATCTCGGACCGATCACCTTTCACCACATACTCCGGTATTACGGCAGCGCCGCGGAAGCCATCGCACGCCTGCCCGAAATGAACGCGCGTGCCGGCGGGAAGCGGAAAATCGAACTGGCGACCGAGAAAACCGTCACGGCCGAACTGAAAGCGCTCAAGGCCTGCGGCGCCTCGCTGCTGGCCTGGGGCGAACCGGGCTATCCGACCGGCCTGATGCAGTTGGAGGACGCGCCGCCCCTGCTGGCGGTGAAGGGCGATGCGCAGGACATCACGGCTCTGCCAGGCATCGCCATGGTCGGCGCGCGCAACGCCTCGGCCATCGGCCAGCGTTTCACCCGCGATATTGCCGCGGCGCTGGCGCGGCATGGCTTCGCCATCCTGTCCGGCCTCGCGCGTGGCAACGATAAGGCCGCGCATGAGGGCGCGCTCGGTGCGGACGGTAAGACCGCGGCCTTCATCGGTACCGGAATCGATATCGCATTTCCGCCGGAGAATGCGAAGTTGCAGGACGAGATCGCCGAACGTGGTGCGGTCTTTGCCGAGATGCCGGTGGGGTCGCCGCCGCTGGCGCAGAATTTCCCGCGCCGCAACCGGCTCATCTCGGGGGCTTCCGTCGGCGTGCTGGTGGTGGAAGCGGCACTGAAATCCGGTTCGCTGATCACTGCGCGCATGGCAGCGGAACAAGGTCGCGAGGTAATGGCTGTGCCCGGTTCTCCGCTCGATCCGCGCTGCCGCGGCAGCAACGGCCTGATCCGTGATGGCGCCGCCCTGATCGAGACCGTCGACGACATCCTTGCCATCCTGGCACCCCAGCGCGCGCAGCCGCACGCCGAAGCTCCCGCGTTGAAACCCGCGCCGATTGCCGATGACGACCTGTCGCGCGCCCATGCCGAGATCGAACGCCTGCTGTCGCCTTCGCCGGTGCAAGTGGATGAACTGGTGCGCATCAGCGGGCTCGCATCCGCTCTGGTGCAAATGGTGCTGACCGAAAAGGAACTGGCTGGCCGGGTGTTACGCCACCCCGGCGGCAAGGTGTCGAGTACCTGAAAAAGCAGCTTGCCTTTCGGCTGGCGCGGCGATAAGTCTCAGGCCACGGGGACAACGCGGTCTCCCCGCTTCTTAGGTACTTCGGTATCCAAGCGCCGCTCCTGACGCCGTTTTGCACGGCAGGAGTTCGCTTTCATGGATACCAGCACCTTTCCCTCAATCTCGATTGCCGCACTGGCGCGTGATCATGCTGCCGGGCGCTTCCCTGTGCTGCTCGATGTGCGGCACGAGGAACGTTATGCCGAAGCCGTAAGCACCATCCGCGGCGCGCGGCGCCGGCGCCCGGACCAGCTGTCGCGATGGGCCGCAGAGCTGCCGCGCGAGGCCCTGATCGTCGTCGCCTGCGTGCATGGCCATGAAGTCAGCCAGAGTGCGGTG
>JAEYSS010000102.1 GCA_023434425.1 Pseudomonadota bacterium
TCTGCGCGGCCGCCTCGATCTCGGCGACGCGTTGGGCGGCATCGGCGACGAAATCCTGCAGCAGCTGACGCGCCATCGCGTTGAAGCTGCCGAAACTCTCGCGCAGTTGCGCCGTATCGAAAATCGCCCGGTCCCAGTCGGGTGCGGTCTGCGCCGCTGCGCCGGCGGAAGCTGTCAGCACCCGGCGCAGCGGCAGCGCCTGCGGCAGCCATTTTTCCAGCATGGCGGCCAGCGCCCGCGAATTCACCGGCTTGCTCAGATAGCCGTCCATGCCGGCCTGCAGGCATTGTTGCTCGGTACCGGTCAGCGCATCGGCGGTCAGGGCGATGATCGGCAGGCGCGCGCCGCTGCCGGACCCTTTCTCTTCGTCGCGGATGCGCGCCGTCAGTTCGAACCCGTCCATCTCCGGCATGTGGAAATCGGTCAGCAGCAGGCCATGGCCGCCGCGCTCGCGCAGCGCCAGCGCCGCCGCGCCATGCTCGCCGATCTCGCAGGCAAAGCCCATGCGGCCCAGCATCTGTTCGATCACCAGGCGGTTGGTGGCATTGTCTTCCGCCACCAGCACCAGCGCCTGCGCGACGCGCGCGGCTTCGATCTCCGGCGGCGCGAAGGCCATATCCTCGCGGAAGGCGCTGGCGACGCTGGCAGGATCGATGCGGCCCGCGGCGATGCCCACGGCGCGGCGCAGCGCCGCACCGCTCAGCGGATAGGTCAGAGTCAGATCGAAACGGCTGCGCGCCGCGGCATCCAGCGTCGAGACCAGCGCGCGCGGCGCCAGCAGACCGAAACGTCCGGCACCGATCTGCTGCGGCGCCTGCAGCGCGTTGGCGCTGCGTGCATCCACCAGGGTCAGATCGGCGGCCTGTCTGCCGGCCGAGGTCAGGGTCTCTGCCGTGCTTACTTCAGCGCCCAGCGCATGCAGCTGGCGTTCCGCCACGGCCTGCTGCTGCGCCGGCAGACCGACCAGCAGGATGCGCAGGTTGTCGTCCGTCGCGGCTTCGCCGGCCGTGTCTTCCGCAACCGGCGGCAGCGGCAGTTCAAACCAGAAAACCGAACCTGCACCGGCTTCGCTCTCCACGCCGATGCGCCCGCCCATCATTTCGCAGAGCCGGTGGCAGATCGACAGGCCGAGTCCGGTGCCGCCGTATTTGCGAGCGGTCGAGGAATCCGCCTGTTCGAACGGCCGGAACAGGCGCTGCATCTGCTCCCGCGTCAGGCCGATGCCGGTATCGCGAATCTCGAAACGCAGCCAGTCCTCCGATGCGCCGGCGCAGGGCATGACGGCCAGCGTCACCGCGCCGTCATGGGTGAATTTCACCGCATTGCCGCCGAGATTGAGCAGCACCTGGCGCAGCCGCGTCGGATCGCCGCAGCGCCGGTCGGCCAGCTGCGGGTCGAGATCCGCCACGAGATCCAGCATCTTTTCATCGGCGCGCGGCGCCAGCAGTTCGCCCACGCCATCCACGGTCTCCGCCAGCGAGAATTCCACCTGCTCGATATCCAGCCGGCCGGCCTCGATCTTGGAAAAGTCCAGGATATCGTTGATCACGGTCAGCAGGGCCTGCGCCGACTCGCGGATCACGCGCGCCATGCGATGCTGCTCGCCGTTCAGCGGCGTCAGCTCCAGCATCTCGGCCATCGACATCACGCCGTTCATCGGCGTGCGGATTTCATGGCTCATGGTGGCGAGGAAATTCGATTTCGCCTGGGTCGCCGCTTCGGCCTGGTCGCGCGCCGCCACCAGTTCGCGCTCGGCCTGCCGCCGCGCCGTCATTTCCACCCGCAGCTTCACCGCATAGGCCACGATCGCCGCCGTGATCGCGGTGGCCAGCAGCAGCAGCAGCAGATTGCGCTGCAGATCGCGCCGCGCCGCCGCGGTGACCACATCGACATCCTGCGCCAGATAGACATGCAGCGGCATCGCCGTCTCGCCGCGCAACACGGCGCGGCCCAGGATGTAGTCGGTGCCGGAAAAGCGCACGCGCTGCACCAGGCCGGCGGCCGGCGCGGCATCGACCAGCGCGCGTTCCACGCGGCCCGGCTGCAGAAAACCCTGCAGGGCTGCGTCGACATCGCCGCCGGTCTGCGCCAGTGCGGTGGTCAGCTGCGGATGGCCCACCATCGCACCGGCCGGATCGGTGGCGAACACGATGCTGCCGGCATATTGCGGCCCGGCCTGGATCAGGGCGGCCTGGCGCAGGCGCAGGATTTCGGACAGCGTTTCGATGGTCATGTCGATGCCCAGCACCGCCCATAACCGGCCATCGCGCCGGCGCAGCGCCCGCGCATGGGTGACGCCGAGCTTGCCGGTCGAGGCGAAGACATAAGGTGCCGTCCAGATCGCGGCCCTGCTCGCCGCCAGGCCGGCTGCGGCGTCGCGATACCACGGCCGCTGGCGCGGATCGTAACCGTCCGGCGCCAGTTCGAAGCTGCGCCAGTCGCCATCGCTGCGCTGCGCGTAGAACCACTGGTTCTGCAGCACGCCGCCGGGCAGGGGCCGCAGCTTGCGTCGCGTGCCCAGCGCCGGATCGAGGGTGGGGCCGGCCTGTGCGGCCACGCCGGCCGGCACATATTCCTGGCTGTGCAGGAAGCTGCCGTCGGGAAAGCCGAGATAGATGCCGTTGATCTGCGGCAGATGGCGCACCGGGTGGCCGGCCAGCGCGAAGAACAGCCGCTCGACCTCGGCGAAGGACAGGCTGTCGAGCCGCGCCTCGATCACCGCATCGGTGATCGCCGCCGCCGGCATGAACAGCGCGTCGAAGGCGTCGCCGATGTCACCAACCAGTTCACCCAGCTGCGCCTCCGCCGCTGCGGTCAGGCGATCCTGCTGGCGCTGCTGCAGCAACAGCGCCGCCAGTCCGCCCAGCAGCAGTACTGCGGCCACGGCCAGGATCGGCAGCACCAGGCGGCGCAACGTGGTCCTCATTTGACGGATACACCTTCCCCCATAGGTGGTGAAAGTAAACGCCTGTCCGCGTGCGGGGGCAACAAAAAAGG
>JAEYSS010000127.1 GCA_023434425.1 Pseudomonadota bacterium
TCGGCTCGTATGTTACCGGTAACATTGTCGGGCCGACCTGATCCGCCGGCCTGTCCGTGGTAAAGTTCAGTCAGTCTTGACCAGCAGAAAAGTACCGCCCCGATGTCCATGATCGACCTGCATGCCAAACGTCTGATCGGCCCCGTGATCCGCCTGCATCCGGACGACAATACCGTCGTCGCCCGGGTCGATGTGGTTCCCGGAATTCCTGTGGAGGGCGACAACCGGCATCCCGGTTTCCTGATCCGCGACAAGACGCTCGCCGGCTACAAGATCGCCTCGGAAGACATCAGGAAGGGCGACCCGATCCGCAAGTACAATGTCACTGTCGGCTTCGCCAAGGATGACATCCGGACTGGCAGCATGCTGCACAGTCACAACACCGAATTCCGCGAGTTTGACCGCGACTACGCCTATGCGAGCGACTACAAGGCGGTGGAGATGCTGCCTGAGGCGCAGCGCGCTACCTTTCAGGGTATTGTTCGGCCCGATGGCCGTGTCGGCACCCGCAACTTCGTCGGCATCGTTTCGACGGTGAACTGTTCGGCCACCGTGGTCCATGCCATCGCCCGGCACTTCACCGAGGAGCGGCTGGCCGATTTTCCCAATGTCGACGGCGTGGTGGCCTTCAGCCACGCGCTGGGCTGCGGCATGGAAATGACCGGCGAGGCGATGGCGCTGCTGCGCCGCACGCTGGGCGGCTATGTGCGCCACGCCAATCTGGCTGCCGTGCTGGTGATCGGCCTGGGTTGCGAGCGCAACCAGATCGGCGGCCTGATGGAGGAGCAGGGACTGCAGCGCAGCGACAGCCTGATCACTTTCGTGATGCAGGAGACCGGCGGCACCCGCAAGACCATTGAAGCCGGCATTGAAGCCGTCAAGCGCATCCTGCCCAAGGCCAATGACGTGAAACGCGAAACGGTGTCGGCCAGCCATATCACGGTGGGGCTGCAATGCGGCGGCTCGGATGGCTTCTCGTCGATCACCGCCAATCCAGCGCTGGGCGCTGCGATGGACATCCTGGTGCGTCATGGCGGCACGGCGATCCTGTCGGAAACGCCGGAACTGTATGGCGTGGAACACACGCTGACGCGCCGGGCGGTGACGCAGCAAGTCGGCGAGAAGCTGATCGAGCGCATTCGCTGGTGGAAGGATGTCTATGCCGTCGGGCGTGACGTGCAGATCAATGGCGTGGTCAGCCCGGGCAACCAGGCTGGCGGCCTTGCCAACATCTTCGAGAAGTCGCTCGGCTCGTCGATGAAGGGCGGCACCGGTCCGCTGATGGATGTCTACAAATACGCCGAGCCGGTGACGACCAAGGGCCTCGTGATCATGGATACGCCCGGCTACGACCCGTGTTCGGCCACCGGGCAGATTGCCGGCGGCGCCAATATCATCGCCTTCACCACCGGGCGCGGCTCGGCCTTTGGCGCCAAGCCGGTGCCGTCGCTGAAACTGGCCACCAATTCGCCGATGTATCGCCGGCTTGAAGAGGACATGGATATCAACTGCGGTCAGATCCTCGACGGCACCAAGTCGATGCAGGAAATGGGGCAGGAGATTTTCGAGCATATCCTGCGCACCGCCTCGGGCGAGAAGAGCAAGAGCGAACTTCTCGGCGTTGGTGACCACGAATTCGTACCCTGGCAGATCGGCATCGTGGGGTAGCGAAAACCAGCCACCAGAAGAGCAAAACCGGAGGAAACCAGAATGAAGAAAATTTTGCAGGGACCTGACCGCCGTCAGGTCCTGACGGGGACGCTTGCGTCCATTGCCACCCTGACCGCCGCGTCCACCTGGTACAGGCCGGCGCTGGCGCAGGCCTATCCGTCGCGGCCGATCCGCTTCATCTGCCCCTGGCCGGCCGGTGGCACCGCCGATACGACGATGCGTGCGCTTTGCCGCGTCGCCAGCACCGAACTAGGCCAGCCGATTGCGGTGGAGAACCGCGCCGGCGCCGCCGGCATGATCGGCGCTGCCGCCATCGCCACGGCACAGCCCGACGGTTACACCATTGGCCAGATCCCGTTGAGCGTGACCCGCTTCTCGCAGCTGGGCACCTTTCAGCACGATCCGCGTACCGACTTTACCTTCATTGCACGGACGGCCGGGCAGACCTTCGGCATTGCCGTGAAATCCGACTCGCCGTTCAGGACCATCCAGGACGTGGTCGCTGCCGCCAAAGCAACGCCCGATACGGTCACTTACGCGACGTCGGGGGTTGCCGGGCAGACCCATATCGGCATGGAGGAATTCTCCTATGCCGCCAGGATCAAGATGAGCCATGTGCCCTTCAAGGGCGGTGCCGATGCGCTGCAGGGCGTGCTGGGCGGGCATGTGCAGATTCTGGCCGATTCCAGTTCCTGGGCGCCGCTGGTACGCGACGGACGCATGCGCCTGCTGGCGACCTGGAGCGAGCAACGCCTGGCCGGCTTCCCCAGCGTGCCGACGCTGAAGGAAAGCGGCTACAACGTGGTGATGCAGGCGCCGAACGGCGTCGGCGCACCCAGGGGGCTCGACCCGGCGGTTGCGACCAAGCTTCGCGAGGTATTCCGGAAGGCAGCGCTCAGCGCAGAGCACACGGATACGTGCAATCGCCTCGACATGGTGGTGATGTATCTGGACGGGCCGGATTACCAGAAATTCGTCGCCCAGAATTACGAGGAAGAAAAGGTCATCATCGAGCGGCTCAGGCTGAAGGATCTGATCGGTAAAAGCTGAGCAATACCACCAGGAGGAGGCGACGCCGGTCGTCGCCTTCCTCTTTGTAGTGATTATTGTTTTTCAACCTCATGGCTTGGGCAGGCTGCGCTTAGGATGCGGCGATGACCGCGCCCGCCGTAAAACCGGCCAAACCATTCAACTATCTGCACGCAGCCAATCGCTGGCTTGGGCGCTGTCATGTCGCATTGGCGACCACCATTCTGGTCGTATTTTGCGTGGTCTGCGCGCAGCTTCTGGTGTGGATTTTCGGCAATCTTCTTGACCAGCCGCTGACTTACCGCATCTACCTGATCACGGCGATCGTTACCTCTCTGGCTGCGACACCGGTCATCCTGTATGCCCAGACACTGCTCCGGTCGCAGCGTGCAGCCCGCTATCAGCTGAAGCTGATGACGCGCGAGCTGGCCATCGCGCTGCACAATGCACAGGATATTAACAATGCCCGCACGGCGCAGTTCGCCAATATGAGCCACGAACTGCGGACTCCAATGAATGCCATCGTCGGATTCTCGGATATCCTTCGCAATGAGCGCTTCGGTCCGATGCAGAATGCGCGCTATCTGGAATTTGCCGCCGATATCAACGACAGCGCCCAGCATCTGCTCGATCTGATCAACAACCTGCTGGACCTCGCCAAGCTGGAAGCCGGCGGCTTCGACATCCGCGATGCCGAAGCGATCGAGGTGGAGGATGCCATTGAAATGGCGGTCCGCCTGCTGCGGCCTCTGGCGACGCAGCAGGGCGTGACCGTAAAGATCGAGATTGCGGCGCCTGAACTCCAGATCATGGCGATTGAGCGCATGCTGCGCCAGATCCTCATAAACCTGCTGTCCAATGCCATCAAATTCACGCCGCCGAAAGGCGAGGTGATGATTGCGCTGCGGCGAAATCCGGGCGGTGACGCGATGATCGAAGTGAGTGACACGGGTATCGGCATGTCAGCAGCCGATATCCGCGCGGCCTTCATGCCGTTCGGTCAGGTCAACAGCATGCTCAGCCGGAAGCATGCCGGTACCGGTCTCGGTCTGCCGCTGGCCAAGGCCATGGTCGAACTCAATCATGGCCGCCTCGACCTGCGCAGCATCCCGGGCCAGGGCACCACCGTGACGCTCACATTTCCGGTACTTGCGCCTGGTCGCACCGAGCCGGTGCAATTCGACGGGCTCGGCGCCCAGGCTGACGGAACACTGTAGGCGCTGGCCGGAACTGGCCGCTTTCTCAGGTTTTGTAATCTGGTTCTTCGCGGTCCAGAAGCCGCTGCATGCTCAGCAGATGCAGACGGGCGGATTCGTCGTCACCGGCGCGCATCTGGTCGTAGGTGGCTTGCGCGATATGGTGCGGAACCGGCTTCAACTTGCGACCGGTGCTTTCGGCCAGCACCTGGGCCTGACAGGCACGCTCCAGGTAGTAGAGGTCGTCCCAGGCTTCGGCGACAGTCTTTCCCAGCACCATCACGCCGTGATGCATCATGAAGATGATGTCGGCGTCGCCCACTGAAGCCGCGATGCGGTCGCCCTCGGTATTGTCGAGCGCGAGGCCGTTATAGTCGTGATCGACTTTGGTGCGGCCGTAGAATTTCAGCGACGACTGGCCTGCGAAAGCCAGCGGCTCGCCTTCGACCATGCACAACGCCGTAGCGTGCGGCATATGCGTGTGCAGGGCGACACGGGCGCGCGGCACGTTCCGGTGCATGCGACCATGGATGAAGAAGGCGGTGGCTTCCGGGCTTCCCTCACCGGCGACGACATTGCCATGGAAGTCGCAGACCACCAGGCTGGAGGCGGTCACTTCGCTGAAGGCATAACTATAGGGATTTACCAGAAAGAGATCGTCATGACCGGGCAGCATGGCGGAGAAATGGTTGCAGATGCCCTCATGCAGGCCGAGCCGTGCCGCCATGCGGATGCAGGTGGCGAGATCGATGCGGACCTGGCGGATCTCTGGTGTGTCGAGATCTGGACGGTTATGGCCGCTGTGGATGGCGGGGGCAGGTGTAAGGGCATGGGCCATGGGGCGGCTCCGGATTGAAAGTGTATCACAGTGTGTCATTTCCACCATTCCGCCGGAAGCGGGAATCCCGAATGGTGGATTGGACGGTGACGATTCTGCAGTTGCCGATCCGGGCATGCCCGGACAAACTGCTGCAACCGCATGAATATGCATTCCTGACCAGTTCGAGAGGCCGTATGTCCCTGCAGATCGGTTTTATGCTGTTTCCGAACCTGACCCAGCTTGACCTGACCGGTCCGTGGGAGGTGTTTTCCAAACTCTCCGGTGCGTCCTGTCATCTGCTGGCACCGTCGCTGGAACCGGTGAAAAGCAGCAGCGCCGGCCTGACCATTCTGCCGACGACGACCTATGCAGACTGTCCGCAGCTCGACATTGTTTGCGTCCCCGGCGGGCCGGGGCATCTGCAGGCCATGGAAGATGCCGCGAGCCTGGAGTTCCTGACAAAGCAGTCGCCGGGCTGCCGCTATGTCACAGCGGTCTGCACCGGCACGCTGGTGCTGGCGGCGGCCGGACTACTGAAAGGCTATCGCGCGACGACGCACTGGATGTCGCTGGAACGGCTGGCCGCTTTCGGCGCAATGCCTGTGGCTGAGCGCGTCGTGACCGATCGCAACCGTGTCACCGGCGGCGGCGTTACGGCAGGTATCGATTTTGGACTGGCCCTGGTGACGGCGATTGCGGGAGAACAGGTAGCGCGTGAAGTTCAGCTGCAGATCGAATACGAGCCGCAACCGCCTTATGGCGGTTCACCGGCCACCGCCGATCCAGCGACTGTGGCCAGCCTGCGGGGCCGGCTCGGCCCCTATGCCACGGCGATGCAGCAGGTTGATGCTCGTGCCCTGGCTCGACTGAAAGGATGACGACCATGGAAGTTATTGCCCGCAACCCCACCAAGGATATCTATGCCGCAACGCCGGATTACATCCATGCGCTGGAGGTGCGCAATCCATCGCGCTTCCTCTATGTTGCCGGCACGATGGGGCTGGATAAAAGCGGTGCGGCCGGCAAGACGCTGGACGAGCAGTTAACACTGATCTGGGCCAACCTACGTGCCATCCTAGCCAGCGCCAATATGACAGTGGACAACATCGTCCGCATCACCAGCTACCTGCGCGACCCGGCTTACGCCGAGGCCAACCAGAATGCCCGCATCACGGCCTTGAAAGGCCGGGCGGTGCCGACCACGGCCATCGTGGTGCAGACCCTGGTGCCGGACTGGCTGGTGGAACTGGAGATCGTTGCGGCTGGTTAGCTTTTGCCCATCGCCTGCTTTTCGGCAGCGACGATGTCCTTTTCGGTGAAGAGATATTCACGGAGCTCCTTGTTAAAATGCTCGTCGTTGCGGCGCAGCCATTCCAGCGCCATGGCCGCATGCTCGATCTCTTCGCGCATGTTGTGCAGCAGGATTTGCTTCAAAGACTCATCCTCGCAATCGTCAGCGCGCTGACGGTACCAGTCGACGGCTTCCAGCTCCTCCATCAGCGACACGATGGCGTGATGCATCGAAATCGTCTTCTTCGAGAGACGTTCGCGCGGGGCATGCAGGGATTCGCTGGCCATGAATACTCCTCAGGCGTCTTGGGGGCAGGCCAGGAGTAAATGGCAGAAGGCCGCGAAAGTTCCGGCTAGATTGCCCTGGTTTCGCCGATTGGCATAACGTCAGCCTCGCCCGGTGCATAGCCGACGGCAGCCGCGCCCTGCCGGAAGCGTTCGGCTGCCTCGAATGGCGGCTCCTCGCTCAGGATCACCGTGCCCCAGTGCATGCCGACCACACGCTTCGCACCGATATCGCGGGCAAGCTGGGCGGCCTGTTCTGGAGTGGTATGGCTGTTGCGCATGATGACCTGAGGCTCATAGGCACCGATGCCGACGAAGGCGGTGTCGAATGGGCCGAGCTTTTGGCCGATCTCGTGGAACACCGGGCCATGCGCGGTATCGCCCGAAAAGAACAGGCGGCGGTTGCCAGACATATAGGCGAAGCCGCCCCAGAGCGAGCGGTTACGGTCGAACAGGCCGCGACGGGAGAAATGCAGCGCCGGTGTGAATGTGATGGCGACGCCATTTTGCTCAGTATGGTCGTACCAGTCGAGTTCGATCACATCGCGGAAACCATGGCGATGGAAATACCGCCCGAGGCCGAGCGGCACGATGGCAGTCGTGCGGTGCTTGTGCGGCAATGCCTTCAACGTCGCCAGGTCGAGGTGATCGTAATGGTTATGGCTCACTGTCAGGATATCCACGGGCGGCAGGTCGGCCGGCGCAATGGCAGGCGGGACATAGCGCCGCGGCCCGAATCGGTTGAGCGGCCCGGCATGATCGGATAGGTAAGGATCGGTCAGGATCGTGGCGCCACCGAGGCGAATCAGGAAAGCCGCGTGGCCCAGCCAGGTGTAGCTGTCGCTGTTGTGGTGACGTTGTAGCCCGGCTTCGACCTCATTCCGATCAAGCACATGGCCGTCCGGCACGGGGATGGGCTGCCGCCCGCGCCGCGCCATGCCCCAGAAAAACGGGATGCGGTCGCGCAGCCAGCGGTCCTCCGCGAGCGGCATGACATGGGGATTGCGGAACCGACCTTTGCCAATGTGATGCGCAGTCATATCGCTAACGATGAGGGTGGCGGCTGCCGGCTGCAACAGGGCGTGCGCGGCTGGGTGACGGCGGTCACGCCCGGCGGTTCAGTTCCGCCAGAAGGAACGGCTGAACGGGATCAACAGGATCAGGATTTCCAGTCGCCCGGCCAACATGCCGAACGACATCAGCCATTTCACGCCGGACGGCACCTCTTTGAAGGTGCAGCAGGGGCCGCTGTTGGGGCCCAGGCCGGGACCGACATTGCCCAGCGCGGCGGCAGCCGCACCCAGGCTTTCGGTAAAGCCGAGCCCGAAGGCGGAGATCGCCAGCATCAGCAGAACGAGCAGCAACAGGTAGGCGAAGATATAGGTTGCGACACCGGTGCGGATCGTGTCCGACACCGTCTCGCCATTGAAGGTGACGCGGAAGGCGCCGTGCGGATAAATCTGGCGGCGGACCTGCATGCGCAGGGTCTTGAGCATGATCAACACGCGGAAGACCTTGATGCCGCCAACGGTCGATCCCGTGCAGCCGCCGATCAGCATCAGCAGAAAGGCCACGGTCTCCGGGAAACCGCCCCAGAGCGAATAGTCATGGCCGGTGAATCCGGACGTCGTGATGGTAGCGACGACGGCAAAAGCGGCACTGCGAAGCGCCTCCAGGATCGCAATGTCTTCATGCACCAGGCGCCAGAGCGAGATCATCAGCGTGGCGGCGGCAATGATGGTTAGAAACAGGCGCACCTGTTCGTCCCGCCACAAAGTGCCGGGCCGGCCATGGCTGGCGATGATGTAGAGGCCGAAAGGCATGGCGCCGAGCAGCATGAACAATACCGCCACCCATTCGATCGGCGCGCTGTTGAAGGCGCCGAAGCCAGCGTCGTAGGTGGAAAAGCCGCCGGTGGCGATGGTGGTCATCGCGTGATTGACGGCATCGAAAAAACTCATGCCGGCAATCCAGAAACACAGCAGGCAGACGAAAGTCAGGATGGTGTAGATGATGCCGATCTGCCGGACCACCTCGGTGATGCGCGGCAGGAACTTGCTGGAATTGGGCGAGAGGTCGAGGCTGAACAGCTGCAGGCCGCCAATGCGCAGGAAGGGCAGCGCCAGCACCGCGATGGTGACGACGCCGAAGCCGCCGATCCACATCAGCAGCGAACGCCACATCAGCAGGCCGCGTGGCAGAGTGTCGAGCCCGACAATCACGGTGGAGCCGGTATTGGTCAGGCCGGAGACGGACTCAAAAACCGCGTCGGCCAGGGGCATCTGCAGTTCGGACAGCATGAAAGGTGCCGCGCAGACCAGGCAGATTGTCAGCCAGGTCGCCGGCAGCAGCAGCAGGGTTTCGTTCAGCGTGATCTTCTGGCTGCGGTCATAGGTCGCGAAAGCCAGGCCGGCCCCTAGGAACAGCGTGCCGGCGCCGCAGATCAGGAAGACGGCGTAATCCTCATGACTGTCGGCCAGATCGATCAGCATCGGCGCCAGCATGGCGATACCGAAACAGCAGCTGACAACGCCGACGAAAAACAGGATCGGAGCGGGCCGGACCGTGATGTTCTTCTGCGGGCTGACGACGGCGTTGGTCATTGGCGCGGAGTGTGGTCGGCCGCCCCTCCGGAATCAAGGCGGGAATCGGGGGGGCGGTCAGGCGCGACCGCTGTAGACCAGCATATGGCCGTTGTGGCAGGTCGGACTGTAGCGCGCGATCAGGTAGCGGGGCCGAATGCCGATCTCCTGGTGGCGTCGAGCGGCGATCTCGTCTCGAAGATCGTCGGCTTTGTCCGGGGCGCCGGCCTGACGCAGGGCATTGGCATAGTCCAGCAGCGCTTCGGTATAGGTGACCGGTTCATCGTCTTCCAGTTTCAGGCGGCGCACCATGGCGACGCCCTCGGCATAGTAGGGAACCGCGTCGCCATAGAGCCGGCGGTCGTAATAAAGCCGTGCCAGTTCGAACAGCCGGCGCGATACCTGCGGGCTCGCCGGCCCTGTGGCAGATTCTTCCAGAGCGAGCGAGGTGAGCAGCAGTTCGCGCGCCTCGTCGAACTTGCAGGCATGTCCCTTCATGCGGCCGAGATTGTACATCGTGAGCGATAGCAGCGAGACGGGGACGCGTTCGGTGCCGGCCCAGACCAGCGCACGGCCGTAGAGGTCTTCCGCCTGCGGGAAGTCGCGCACCGCTTCGGCGCGCGTACCGGCATCGTAATACCGCGCCGTATTTGTCGTGTTGAAATCCTTCGCGCAGCCTGCCGTCAGCACGACCAGCGCAAGAATGGCGCATATCCGCCACATCGCCTGCTTCCCCTCACGCCCACGTCTGTGGAGCCCTGCAAGACTAGGCAGGATCAGGATACGGCGAAAGTAGGAAAATGGTTATGCCGGCAGGTGGCTTCAAAAAAAGAAAGCCCCGCCAGCAGGAACCGGCGGGGCTTGTTGGACGCCCGGCTGTTAAGCCGCGGCCCAGGGAAGTACGTCTGCGGTCTTAGACCGAGTAGTACATCGAGAACTCGATCGGATGCGGGGTGTGCTCGAAGGCATACACCTCATCCCACTTCAGTTCCATGTAGGCGTCGATGAAGTCGTCGTTGAACACGCCACCGGCCTTCAGGAAGGCGCGATCCTTGTCCAGGGCTTCAAGCGCTTCACGCAGGCTGCCGCAAACCTGCGGAACCTTCTTCAGCTCTTCAGCCGGCAGGTCATACAGGTTCTTGTCCATGGCCGGGCCGGGATGGATCTTGTTCTTGATGCCATCGAGACCGGCCATCAGCATGGCCGAGTAAGCGAGGTAGGGGTTCGCGCCCGGATCGGGGAAGCGGACCTCAACGCGCTTGGCCTTCTCGCCGGCGCCGAACGGGATACGGCAGGAGGCCGAACGGTTGCGCGCCGAGTAGGCGAGCAGCACCGGGGCTTCGAAGCCGGGGATCAGGCGCTTGTAGCTGTTGGTCAGCGGGTTGGTGAAGGCGTTCAGGGCTTTGGCGTGCTTGATGATGCCGCCGATGTAGTACAGCGCCATCTCACTGAGGCCGGCATACTTGTTGCCAGCGAAGAGCGGCTTGCCGCCCTTCCAGATCGACTGGTGCACGTGCATGCCCGAGCCGTTGTCGCCCTTGATCGGCTTCGGCATGAAAGTCGCGGTCTTGCCCCAGGCATGGGCCACGTTGTGCACGCAGTATTTATAAATCTGCATGCCATCGGCGGACTTCAGCAGGGTATTGAACTTGACGCCCAGTTCATGCTGGCTGTTCGCCACTTCGTGGTGGTGCTTCTCGACGGTCACGCCCATGGCGGCGATAGTGGAGAGCATTTCCGAACGCAGATCGCCGCCCTGATCGAGCGGGGCAACCGGGAAGTAGCCGCCCTTGATCGGCGCGCGGTGGCCCATATTGCCACCTTCGTAGGTTTTACCCGAATTGTAGTCGCCTTCGATGTCGTCCATGTAGACGAAGGTTTCGTTCATCGAGGTCTTGAAGCGCACGTCGTCGAAGACGAAGAACTCGGCTTCCGGACCGAAGTAGGCAACATCGCCCACCTTGCTGGCCTTGATGAAGGCTTCGGCAGCCTTGGCGATCGAGCGCGGGCAGCGGTTGTACGGAGTTCCTTCATGCGGCTCGAGCACGTCGCAGAACAGGATCGCGGTGGTCTGCGCCGAGAAGGGATCGAAGGTGAGGCTGTCGAGGTCCGGCTTCAGCAGCATGTCGGACTCGTTGATAGCTTTCCAGCCGGCAATCGACGAACCGTCGAACATGATGCCTTCCTTCAGGGTCGGCTCGTCGATCATGGTGATGTCGAAGGCGACATGCTGCCACTTGCCACGCGGATCGGTGAAGCGGAAATCGACGTACTTGGCTTCCTTTTCCTTGAGCTGCTTCAGAATGGATTTGGCTTCAGCCATGGCTGTTTTTCCTGCTAGTTCTTCCCTGGTTGGTAACAACTCACTGAGATCAGGCCCGGGAGAGGGCGGTACTCGATGAGGGTGAGGAGGCGGAGAATTCCTGCTCCGCCGTTAGACCGCTTCCGCGCCCTTTTCACCGGTGCGGATGCGAATGACGTCTTCGACGGTCGAAATGAAGATCTTGCCGTCGCCGATGCGGCCGGTGCGGGCTGCCTGAGTGATGGCTTCGACGGCCTTCTCGACCATGGCGTCGTC
>JAEYSS010000203.1 GCA_023434425.1 Pseudomonadota bacterium
GCGCCGAACCGGTGGTGCTCGACGGGCCGTTTGCCGAGACCAGGGAACAGCTGCTCGGTCTGTATGTGATCGACGTCGCCTCGCTGGAAGAAGCCATCGAGGTGGCGCGCGGCATGGCAGGCCGTGACGGCGATGGCGGCAGCGGCGCCTTCGAGATCCGGCCGCTGCGCGCCTTCATCCCTGATACCGTGCAACGCGAGACCATGATCACGTGACCGCCGACCTGACCTGGATCGACACCGCATTCAAATCCGCCCGGCCGCAGGCAGTGGCCGCATTGCTGCGTTATTTCCGCGGCGATCTGGATCGTGCGGAAGAAGCTTTCCAGGAAGCCTGCCTGCGGGCGCTGCAGACCTGGCCCGAGAAAGGCCCGCCGCGCGATCCGGCCGCCTGGCTGATTTTCGTCGGCCGCAATTCCGGCATAGATGCCGCGCGTCGCAGCCTGAAGCATGTCGCGCTGCCCGAGGATGACAGCCTGGCGGACAGCGCAGATGTGCAGGACGACATGGCCGAGCGGCTGGATGGCGCGCAGTATCGCGACGACATCCTGCGGCTGCTGTTCATCTGCTGCCATCCAGACCTGCCGAACACGCAGCAGATCGCATTGGCTTTGCGCATCGTCTCGGGCCTGACCGTGGCGGAAATCGCCAGCGCGTTTCTGGTCAGCGAAAGCGCCATGGAGCAGCGCATCACCCGGGCCAAGCGCCGCATTGCCGAGGCCGGCGCGGAATTCACCACGCCGGGCGCCGCCGAACGCGCCGAACGGCTCGGCACGGTGGCGGCGATGCTCTACCTGCTGTTCAACGAAGGCTATTCCGCCAGCGGCGGCGAGGCGCTGATCCGCCAGCCGCTCTGCGACGAAGCCATTCGGCTGGCCCGCCTGCTGCTGCGGCTGTTCCCCTCCGAGCCGGAGATCATGGGGCTGACCGCATTAATGCTGCTGCAGCATGCGCGCGCCGATGCGCGGCTCGACGCGGACGGCCAGATCGTCCTGCTGGAGGATCAGGACCGCAGCCGCTGGGATACCGGATTGATCACCGAAGGCCTCGCCCTGCTCGACAAGGCGATGCTGCATCGGCGCGGAGGCCCGCTGCAGGTGCAGGCCGCCATTGCCGCTTTGCATGCCGGCGCACCAACGGCGGCAGAGACCGACTGGGCGCAGATCGTGCAGCTTTATACGATACTGGAGCGCATGCAGCCTTCGCCGGTGGTCGCGCTCAATCGCGCCGTCGCGGTGTCGAAGGCCGAGGGCCCGGAAGCCGCGCTGGAAATGATCGAGCCGCTGGCTTCTGCTTTGGTGAACTATTTCTATTTCTTCGGCGTAAAGGGCGCGCTGCTGCAGCAGCTGGGGCGCAACGAGGAAGCCCGCGTCGCCTTCGACCGCGCCATCGCGCTCGCCCGCACCCCGGCCGAAGCCGCGCACATCCGGCTGCATCTGGATAAACTTTCGGAAAGCGCCTGAAAAATTTTCAGTCCGCTGTCGGATCACGCCGCCCCCGCCCGTCCTTGAGGTATCCACACCGGAAGGACCAACCCGATGAACGCCATGACCCCGATCACCGAAGCCAAACGCGAACTCTCCCTGACCCGCGAGATCGATGCGCCGCCCGCCCTGGTCTACAAGGCCTGGACTCATCACTTGGCGGAGTGGTTCGCCCCGAAGCCGATGACGATCACCGAAACCGAGATCGACTTCCGCGCCGGCGGCCGCTTCAAATTCACCATGAAAGACCCGTCGTCCGGCGCCGAATATCCCTGCGACGGCATCTTCCTGGAGGTGGTACCGAACCAGCGGATCGTCTCCACCGACGCCCTCACCCCGGGCTGGCAGCCAACCGACAAGGCCTTCATGGTGGCGATCACCACCTTCGAGAATCTCGGCAACGACAGGACGCTGTATACGGCACGCGCCCGCCACTGGTCGGATGAAGACCTCAAAGCTCATGAGCAGATGGGCTTCCACGAAGGCTGGGGCCAGGTCGCCGACCAGATGATCGAGGTGGTGATGCGGCTGAAGGCGAAGGGCTGACACTTCTAAGACTGGATCCCCGCCTTCGCGGGGATGACGAGATATATTTTCGTCGTTCCCGCGAAAGCGGGAACCCAGATTTTCTACTCCCACCTCCGCAGAATCGCCGCCAGCCCGCCATTGCGGCGCAGGTCGGCCAGCGCGGTGTCGAGCCGTGCGGCAATCGCCGGCTTGCTGCGCGGGACCGCGACATAGCGCGGCACTTCCGACAAGACGGGCTGCAGCACCTGCATCTGCGCATGCAGCCCGGCCTGCCGCGCGAAATGATTGAGCGCCTCGCGGTCGCCGATGATCAGGTCGACGCGCCCGGCCGCCAGCATGCGCACCAGCTGCAGGTTATCGCCTGCCGTGGTGTCTTTGGTCAGACCGGTGGCGCCGTCGAAGGCCGGGCCGTAGGTGTAGCCGCGGATCGCGCCGATGCGGTAGCCGCGCAAGGCATTCACGTCCTGCACCGGAATCTCCCGGCCCCTGCGCGCGGCAAATACCGTTTGGCCCATGCGATGCGGCCCGATCATGAAATATTTCTCGAACCGGTCGGGCCGGCCGACGAACTGGAAGGCGGCATCGACCTCGCCGCGCGCCAGCATGTCCTGCACGCGGCTCCAGGGCTGCGGTTCGAAATCCACCTCGGCGCCGGCCTGTTTCACCATGGCGGCGACGATCTCGGCATCGAGGCCGACAACCCTGTCGTTGTCGACAAAATTGTAGGGCGGGAAATTGTCGTCGCAGGCGATGCGCCAGATCTCGGTCGCCGCGACGCCTCCGGCAGGAAGCAGGCAGGCAGACAGCAGACCGGCAGCCAGGGATGCGATGATGACGCGCCAGCGCATGGAGGCTCCAGGATGAACCGGCCATGACACCGGCCGGCCCGGGAAAGACCCCGGCAGCCTACAGCAAAAGCCCGGTACTGCGGGAATATTCCTCAAGCCCGGTGAGCGCGTTTCTCATTTGCCCATCAACTGTGCAACAGGGTAGGTGTGCTGCATGGAATGGGCTTGGATACCGATTACCATCTGGGCGGCGGCCTGCCAGACGCTGCGCACCGGCCTGCAGAAACAGCTGAAGGGCCGGCTGAGCACCAACGGCGCCAGCTTCGTGCGCTTCGCCTATGGCCTGCCGCTCGCCGCCCTCTATCTCGGCGCCTGCCTGTATTTCACCGGCAAATCCATACCGGCGGGCCATGCCGAATTCTATCTCTGGGTCGCGCTCGGCGGCGTGGCGCAGATCCTCGCCACCAACCTGCTCATTCTTGCGCTGTCGATGCGCAATTTCGTGGTGGCGACGGCCTATTCCAAAACCGAAGCGCTACAGGCCGCCGCCTTCGGCATGCTGATCCTGGCCGAGCCGGTCAGCACCGCAGGCGTCGCCGCCATCGTGATCGGCACCGTCGGCGTGCTGCTGATCTCGCTGAAAGGCAGCGACAATGCACTCAAATCTTTCCTGTTCGGCTGGATGGAAAAATCCGCGCTGATCGGCATCGGCTCCGGTGCGCTCTTCGCCGTCTCGGCGATCGGATTCCGCGCCGCCTCGCTGT
>JAEYSS010000034.1 GCA_023434425.1 Pseudomonadota bacterium
GCCAGATACTGCTGATGATAGTCCTCGGCGTAATAGTAGTCCGGCGCCGGCAGGATCTCCGTGGTGATCTTCGCCCGCTTCGCCCTGGTCAACGCCGCCTGGTAGGCATCGCGCGAGGCCTCTGCCGCCTGCTTCTGCGCCGGGCTGGTCACATAGACCCCTGAGCGATACTGCGTGCCCACATCGTTGCCCTGGCGCATGCCCTGGGTCGGATCGTGGCTCTCCCAGAACAGCTTGAGCAGTTCGCTGTAGCTGATCTGCTTCGGATCGAAGACCACCTGCACCACCTCGTTATGACCGGTCAGACCCGAGCAGACCTCTTCATAGGTCGGATTCGGCGTGTAACCACCGGCATAACCGACCGAGGTGCTGAACACGCCCGGGCCCGCTTCCCAGAATTTGCGCTCGGCGCCCCAGAAGCAGCCGAGCCCGAAGATCGCGACCTCCATACCGTCCGGGAACGGCCCCTTCAGCGGGTTGCCGTTGACGTAATGCTTTGCCGGCACCGGCATGACGTCAGTCCGGCCGGGCAGCGCGCGGTCCCGCGGTGGCATCTCGACTTTATGGCGCGGTGTCTGGAACCACATGGCATTTCTCCAAATTGCTGCAGCGCCACCGAAAGGCGAGGCCTGCATTCCGCTCAGCCCTGCCCTGCGGCGGCACGCCTTGCGGGTGGGCGAATAAAAGGTAGTGTGCCTGTTCAAGGAAATCAAAATCACAACCCACGTTCCGTCGCCTTTCCCCTCCATATTCGTGTCAGTCGTCATCCCGTGCTCACCGCGCCCCTGTTTTCCCGCCTGTTCGGCACCGGCACCCGTCGCGGCGTCACCTCGATGGTGCTCGGCATGGCTGCCTTCGTCACCAACGATTCGCTGATCAAGCTGGCCAGTGCCACCGTGCCGACCGGCCAGCTGATCTCCGTGCGCAATGTGCTGACTGCCGTGCTGCTGCTGCTGATCCTGCTGGCGACCCGCCAGGCGGCACAGATCCGGCACTGCATGGATCGCGCGGTGATCACGCGCAGCGCCATCGATGTGGTGGCGACGATCCTCTACCTGATCGCGCTGTTCCACATGCCGATCGGCAACGTCACGGCAATCAACATGAGCACGCCGCTGCTGCTCACCGCCGTTGTCGCCATCTTCCTGCAGATCCCGGTCGGCTGGCGGCGCTGGTCGGCGGTGATCGTCGGCTTCGTCGGCGTCACGCTGATCGTGCAGCCGCGCGCCGAGGGCTTCAATGCCTACTCGCTGGTGGCGCTGGCCGCCACGGTGTTCATCGTGGCCCGCGACCTCAGCACGCGCCGCATCGGCAAGGACGTCTCCTCGCTGGCGGTCGCGCTCGCCAATGCGGTCTTCGTGCTGGTCGGTGCGCTGGCGCTCTCCGCCTTCGAGGGCTGGGTCGCCGTCGGCTGGCATGAGCTGCTGCTGCTCGGCGGCGCCAGCCTGTTCCTGATCGTCGGCTACCTACTGATCGTCGATGCCTTCCGCCATGGCGATATCGCCACCATCAGCCCGTTCCGCTATACCGGCCTGATTTGGGCGCTCGGCGCGGGGTATCTGATCTGGGGCGATATCCCGAACGGGCTGGCCTTCGCCGGCATCGTGATCGTGGTGGCCAGCGGGCTTTACGTGCTGCACCGCGAACGCATCCGGGCACGCGACGAGGCAGCCCGCAGCGAACCGGTGGAATAATTCCCGCCACCGGTGCAGGCTGCACCCTATGACCGAAGCCCGCCTGAAAGCCCGGCTGCTGGTGCAGGCCATCCTGCGCCGCTATGACCTGGAAGCCATCCCCGCCTATATCCGGCGCAAGGGCGATCCGGATTCCGGCACCGTGCTGCTGAAGATTGCGCTCGGGCCGCGAGAGGCCCTGCTGCTGAGCCAGGCGCGCGACGCTGAAGGCCGCGCCGGCTGGCTGCGCCAGGGCGGCGGCGCGATCACGGAAGCCGATGCCGAAGCCGCCATCGAGAAAGCCGTCAAACGCGATCCCGATGTCTATGTGATCGAAGTGGAAGACGGCAAAGGCCGCATCTTCGTCGAAGGGCCGCTCCTATAAAGAATGGGGCTCTAGGCGACCTTTTCGAGGCTACCCGCCGCGACGCGAGCCGCAGCGAAGACCTGCCCGATACCGACCAGCACTGGTTGTTCCACACCGATCCGCAGCAGCGCATCGCCCAGTTCTGACAACCGGCCCGTCCAGCGCGTCTCGTCGCGGCGCGACACGGCACTGACCACAGCAACCGGCGTGGAGGCAGGCAGGCCCTCACCGATCAGCTTCGCGACGAAGGCTCCGCCCGTGCGACCGCCCATATAGACCATCAGCGAGGTCTGGGCATCCGCGAGCCCGCGCCAGTCGAGATCAGCCGGCAACCCGCCCTGCCGTGAATGGCCGGTGACGAAGCGCACAGAATGCGCCGCGTCGCGATGGGTGAGCGAGACGCCGAGGCTGCTGGCGGCGGCCAATGCAGCGGTAATTCCCGGTACAACGGAGACAGGAATGCCGGCGGCGTCGAGTGCGGCGATCTCCTCGCCGGCGCGGCCGAACACCATCGGATCGCCGGCCTTCAGCCGCACCACCCGCTTGCCCTGGCGCGCCAGCTTGATCATCAGCGCGTTGATATCGTCCTGTCTGCAACTCGCGCGGCCGCCGCGTTTGCCCACCATCATGCGCCTGGCCTCGCGGCGCGCGAGTTCCAGCACCTCGTCCGAGACCAGATCGTCGAACAGGATCACATCGGCCGCCTGCAGCGCGCGCATCGCCTTGAGCGTCAGAAGCTCCGCATCGCCCGGCCCCGCGCCGACCAATGTGACATGGCCCCCGCTCGCGTTCATCGGGGCAATCTCGATATCGGCCGGCACGACGGGTTCAATGAAGGCGCGCTCCGAAAAACGCTCCCAGAAGGCGCGGCGCAGACCGCCGGCCGGCAGACGTTCGGCGACAGACTTGCGGATGCGCTTGGCAGCCGCCGCCCAGGCACCGAGCGAGGCCGGCAGCAATGTCTCGATGCGGCGGCGGATCGCCTGCGCCAGAATGGGCGCCGCGCCGTCGGTGGAAATGCCGATCACCACCGGCGAGCGGTTGACGATGGCGCCGAACTGCACGTCGCAATGATCGGGCTTGTCGATGGCCGAGCAGATCGCGCCGGCGGCTTTGGCTGCGGCATGGAATGCGGCAGCCTCAGTCACATCCACCGCGTCGATCACCGCCAGCGTGGCACCGGAAAGATCTTCGGCCCGCCAGCCGCCCGCGATGCACACCACCTCCGCCCCGGCTGCCTGCAGCAGCTCGGCCTTCCAGGCAGCACCCGGCGTATCGCCGACCACCACTGCACGTTTGCCATTCAGATCGAGGAAGACCGGCAGCTTCGCCAGTGCACCGATGCGCCGAGACGTGGAAGTCTCAACCGGCTTTCTGGATACTGACTGCATCGATGATCCTCGCAATTTCACTGCGGCAGGAGCCGCAATTGGTGCCGGCCTGCAACGCCTCGCCCACGGCGGCGACCGTGCGGCAGCCACCGGCCACGGCAGCGGCGATCTGGCCCGCGCCGACATCGAAACAGGAGCAGACCAGCGCACCGCGATCGGGCTGTGCCGCGCCGGCGCGGCCCGCCAGGAGACGCAGGCGGTCGGGTGCAGCAATGGCCTTGCCGAGCTGGTCGGCGGCCCAGCTGCGCGACACGGCGACCGGTTCGGGTGCGACGAACAGCGCACCGACCAGTCGCTCGCCACGGAAAGCTGCGAAGCGATGATGCGAGGTGGCGGCATCGTGATAGGCCAGCAGGTCGATCTCGTCGTCGACCTCAAACGCGAACAGGGTGCGGGCGAATTCGGTCCAGTCCTGCGGCAAGGCCGGATCGGCGAGTTCGATACGCCAGCCGCCTTTCGTGCGCGCTTTGGCCCAGTAGCCGGCCGCAACCTCGCCCGGTGCGTCGGCCATCACGGCGAAACCGTACCAGGCTGCCGCAAAGGGCTGCACGGCGACGGCGGAGTATTTCAGTTCCGGCTGGCCGGACACCGGATCGGTCGCAGGATTGACCAGTACATCGACCCGCGCATTGGAGGCGATCTGGTCGGTCCAGTGCAGCGGCACGAAGACGCTGCCGCGCTTCTGGTCGGCGCTGACCAGCGCGCGCACCACGATGCTGCCGCGCGCATTCGTCACTTCCGCCAGCGCGGCGGCTGCGATGCCGCAGGCGGCGGCGTCATCCGGGTGCATCTCGATGAAGGGCTCGGCCATATGGCCCATCAAACGCGGCGACAAAGCGGTGCGCGTCATGGTGTGCCACTGGTCACGCACCCGGCCGGTATTGAGGATGAAGGGCAGCGCGCCCGACACCTGTTCCACAGGCGCACGGAACGCCGTGGCGATGAAGCGCGCGCGGCGATCCGGCGTATAGAACTGCCCATCGGCAAAGAGGCGACGCTGGCCGCGCGGCGCCTCGCCAGCCGGGCATGGCCACTGTACCGGAGCGAAGGCTTCATACTCTTCCGCCGTGATACCGGCGAAGGCGGAGATGTCGAAATCGCGCGCGCCGCGATTTTCGGCGCCGCTCAGCTCGGCATATTCACGGAACACATCGACCGGTGCGTCGTAGGTAAAATCACCCGGCCAGCCCATACGCTTCGCCACTTCGGCGAACATCCACCAGTCGGCGCGCACCTCGCCCGGCCAGGGCATGAATTTGCGCTGCCGCGAGATCCGGCGTTCGGAATTGGTCACCGTGCCGTCCTTTTCGCCCCAGGCGGCGGCCGGCAGCAGGACATGGGCATGCCGCGCCGTATCGGTGCTCTGCATCACATCGGAGACGACGACGAAAGGACAGGCCCTGAGTGCGGCCTGCACCTCGTCGGCCTCGGGCAGGCTGTCGGCCGGGTTGGTGCCGGCGATCCAGATTGCCTTCACCAGTCCGGTTTTGACGGCGTGGAACAGATCGACCGCCTTGAGCCCCGGTTTGTCGGCGATGCGCGGCGAGTTCCAGAAGCTCTGCACGATGCGGCGATGGTCGGCGTCGCCAAGTTCCATATGGCAGGCGAGCTGGTTGGCAAGACCGCCCACTTCGCGCCCCCCCATCGCATTCGGCTGACCGGTGATCGAGAACGGCCCGGCGCCGTCTTTGCCGATGCGACCGGTCAGCAGATGGCAGTTCAGGATCGCATTCACCTTGTCACTGCCGGCAGACGACTGGTTCACGCCCTGCGAGAAACCGGTGACGACGCGTTCGGTACGGGCGAACAGATCGTAGAAGCGGCGCAGTTCGGCCTGGCTGAGGCCGGTGCTCCCGGCCACATCTGTCAGCGAGGATTTGCGCGCCGCCGCCAGCGCCGCGTCCAGGCCATTGGTATGGTTGGCGACGAAATCTGCGGCGATGTGCCCGGTGTCATGCAGATGCAGCAGCAGGCCGTTGAACAAAGCCACATCGCTGCCGGCATTGAGCGCCAGATGCAGATCGGCGGACCGTGCCGTCATGGTGCGGCGCGGATCGACCACCACCACCGTCAGTTCCGGGCGCGCGGACTTCGCCGCCACCAGGCGCTGGAACAGCACCGGATGGCACCAGGCCAGATTGGAGCCGACCAGCACCACGAGATCGGCCTGCTCCAGATCCTCGTAGATACCGGGAACCGTATCGGTGCCGAAGGCGCGCTTGTGGCCAGCGACCGCCGAAGCCATGCAGAGGCGCGAATTGGTGTCGATGTTGCCCGAACTGATGAAACCCTTCATCAGTTTGTTGGCAACGTAGTAATCCTCGGTCAGCAACTGGCCCGAGACATAGAAGGCCACCGAATCCGGCCCATGCTCGGCGATAGTGTCGCTGAATACCGCGGCGACGCGATCCAGCGCCGTATCCCAATCCACTCGTCGCCCCTCGATCTGCGGATACAGCAGCCGGCCTTCAAGCCCCAGCGTTTCGCCCAGCGCCGAGCCTTTCGAACAGACGCGGCCAAAATTGGCCGGATGGTCTGCATCGCCCTGCACTGCCACGCTGCCCGTCGCCTCGTCGCGCGCCACCTTCAGGCCGCAACCGACGCCACAATACGGACAGGTGGTGCGGGTCTCCGTCATGCTACGCGGCCTTCACCGCCATGCCCGGCCAGGACAGCAGGATGCGTCCCTCCTGCAGTTTGACCGCAATGGTCCGGGTGCAGCCCTGATCGGCGCCCTGAGCTTCGCCGGTCCTGAGGCTGATCACCCAGTTATGTAAAGGGCAGGTCACGGACTCGCCCTGAACGATGCCCTGCGACAGTGGTCCGCCCTTATGCGGGCATTTGTCGTCCAAAGCGAATATCTGGTCGTCCATGGTGCGGAAGATCGCGATATCGCCGCGGGCGGTTTTCACCACACGGGCGGCGCGCCGCGGGATATCGCCCAGTGTTCCGATGTCGAGCCAGTCGTTGCTTATCTTCATGGCGCCCTTCTCTCTTTCTGGCCTACTCTGCCGCCTGAGATATCCGCAGATCGGCCAGCGGCTTGAACTCGTAATCGAAGGCGCCGGCCACGCGCTCGGCCCAGGGATCGATCTGCGCAAACTTCTGCGCATATACGAAGCGGGCGAACAGCGAACGGCGACGTTCGTGGTCTTCCACGATCTGCTGCTTCACCGTGTCGAAGCCGACGCGATGCAGCCATTTATGGATACGGTCGAGGTAATGCGCCTGCTCGCGATAGAGCTGCATCAGCGCGCCGGTATATTCCAGCACCTCTTCCTCGCTCTCCAGCTTGCAGAGAACCACGGTGGCCTTCACCTCCATACCGGCGGCGCCACCGATATGAAATTCGTAACCGGAATCGATGCAAACGATGCCGATATCCTTGATCGTCGCCTCGGCGCAATTGCGCGGGCAGCCCGAGACACCGAGCTTCACCTTGTGCGGCGTCCAGCTGCCCCAGGTGAATTTCTCCAGTTTGACACCCAGCCCGGTCGAATCCTGCGTGCCGAAACGGCACCATTCGGTGCCGACACAGGTCTTCACCGTCCGTAGCCCCTTGGCATAGGCATGGCCCGAGACCATGCCTGCCGCATTGAGGTCGGACCAGACACCGGGCAGGTCTTCCTTCTTCACACCCAGCAGGTCGATGCGCTGGCCGCCGGTCACTTTCACGGTCGGGATGTTGAATTTGTCGGCCACATCGGCGATGGCGCGCAACTCGGCCGCCGTGGTGACGCCGCCCCACATGCGCGGCACCACCGAGTAGGTACCGTCCTTCTGGATGTTGGCATGCACGCGCTCGTTGATGTAACGCGACTGGTTGTCGTCGACATATTCACCGGGCCAGCTGGCGAGCAGATAGTAGTTCAGCGCCGGGCGGCACTTGCTGCAGCCGCAGGAGGTCTTCCATTCCAGCTCCTGCATCACGGCCGGAATCGATTTCAGCTCCTTGGCGACGATCAGCCGGCGAATGTCGTCATGGCCAAGATCCGTGCAGCCGCAGGCCGCCTTGTTCGCCTTCGGCGCGTAGGTGTCGCCCAGGGTCAAACCGATCAGCTTCTCCACCAGGCCCGTGCAGGAGCCGCAGGAGGCCGAGGCCTTGGTGACGGCCCGTACTTCTTCCAGGCTGGTCAGGCCGTTGGCCGTGATCGCGCCGGTGATCTTGCCTTTGCATACGCCGTTGCAGCCGCAGATCTCTGCCTCATCCGGCAAGGCTGCAACGGCCGCCATAGGGTCCAGCGGGGTGCCTCCCGCATAGCCCTGGCCGAAGATCAGGGTCTGCCGCATCTCGGCGATGTCGGCACCTTCGCGCAGCAGCTGGAAAAACCAGGCGCCGTCTTCCACATCGCCATAGAGCACCGTGCCGATGATCCTGCTGTCCTTCAGAACCAGCCGCTTGTAAACGCCGCGCGCGGCATCGCGCAGCACGATCTCCTCGCGGTCTTTCGCTTCGGCGAAATCTCCGGCAGAGAAAAGACTGATGCCGGTCACCTTCAGCTTGGTCGCGGTCACCGAACCGTTATAGGCAGCCGGCTCGTCCAGCAGCGTTCTGGCCAGTACGCCAGCCATTTCATACAGCGGCGCGACCAGCCCATAGGTGGCGCCGCGATGTTCGACGCATTCACCCAGTGCGAAGATGTCGGGATCTGAACTGCGCATCTGGTCGTCAACCACAATGCCGCGATTGACCGTCAGGCCGGCTTCCTTACCGAGCCAGGCATTGGGGCGGATACCGACCGCCATCACCACCAGCGAAGCCGGCAGAACGGTACCGTCTTCCAGTTCTACGCCCTCCACCTTGCCGTTGCCGAGGATGGCCCTGGTGTTGGCGCCGGTCAGCACCCTGATGCCGCGCTGTTCAATCTCCTTCTTCAGCAGATAGCCGGCATTGGCATCCAGCTGACGTTCCATCAGGGTCGGCATCAGATGCACGACCGTCACGTCCATGCCCTGCTCGGCAAGGCCTGCGGCAGCTTCCAGTCCCAGCAACCCGCCGCCGATCACCACGGCGTTGCCGCGCGCCCTGGAGGCGAGAATCATGGCATCGACATCGTCGAGGTCGCGATAGCTCAGCACGCCCGGCAGGTTGGCACCCGGCACCGGGATGATGAACGGCACCGAGCCGGTGGCGATCACCAGCTTGTCGTAGGATTCCACCAGACCGTTGTCGGTGCTGATTGTCTTGGCGGCACGGTCGATGCCGACCACCTTGGTACCCTTGTGCAGGGTGATGCCGTTCTTGATGTACCAGCCGTCACCGTGGATGACGATCTGTTCATAGCTTTTCTCGCCCGACAGCACCGGCGACAGCATGATGCGGTCGTAATTCACGCGCGGTTCGGCATTGAAAATGGTGATGTCGTAGCGACCCGGCGCCTTGTCCAGCAGATGCTCCAGCATCCGTCCCGGCGCCATGCCGTTGCCGACAATGAGAAGTCTCTCAGCCATTGATCTTACTCCTACTCGGTGACTGTCTCAGGCGGCGTGCACGGCCGGGGCACGATGACGCGCATAGAGGAATTCCAGAATCTGCTGGCGGCAATGCGTATATTGCGGATCGGTCGCCAGTGTCAGGCGGCTGCGCGGGCGCGGCAGATCGACCTTGAGGATGTCGCCGATGGTAGCGGCCGGCCCGTTGGTCATCATCACCACGCGGTCAGACAGCAGCACGGCCTCGTCCACGTCATGCGTGATCATGATCACGGTGTTCTTCAGCTTGGCATGCAGTTCCATGACAGTGTCCTGCAGCGTGGCGCGGGTCAGCGCATCCAGCGCGCCGAAAGGCTCGTCCAGCAGCAAAACTTTCGGCTCCATCGCCAGCGCACGCGCAATGCCGACACGCTGCTTCATCCCGCCGGAAATTTCCTGAGGTCGCTTGTCGAGCGCGTGATCCATGCCCACGAGGGCCAGATTGTGCCGGGTCCAGTCGTCGCGCTCGGCCTTGGTCTTGGCCTTGGAATGCACCTTGTCGACGGCGAGGCGCACATTGTCGTAGACGGTCAGCCAGGGCAGCAGCGAATGGTTCTGGAACACCACGGCGCGATCAGGGCCAGGATCAGAAACTTCTTTACCCTGAAGAAGCACGCCGCCGGTGGTGGCGCGCGTCAGGCCGGCCACGATGTTGAGCAGGGTCGACTTGCCGCAGCCGCTATGGCCGATCAGCGCGACGAACTCGCCACTGTCGATTTCCAGTTCGATCTCGCGCAGCGCGATGAACGGCCCGTTGGCGCCTTTGAACGTCATGCCGACATTGCTGATACTGAGATAGGCGCTCATGGCAGGCTCCTTTTCGCGGCGCGCGAAGACGTGGGGACTGGAATGGAGGTCTCGCGCGCCACCGGAATCACCGGCCGCGCGGAGGAGACGTAAGACCCGTCGAAGAAGAGATCGGCGCCCATCGGGATCGGCGCGCTGGCCTGCGCCAGCGTCCAGGGGCCGGCATGCAGGCCCTCGGGCTTGCGGTCGATCAGCGGAAACGGCTTGTCCAGCGCCGCGGCGGCTTCGCGATAGAGATCGGTGCGGTAGACGCAGTCGGCGACAGTCGCGATATCGGTGGCGGGATCGATCAGCTTCCAGCGCCGCATTTCGGTCAGATACCACTCGGCCTGACTGCGCCAGGGGAAGTTCGCGCTGTAGCGGCTGAAGACGAAGAAGTCCGGCATGTGTTCCGGGCTGACATCAAGGCCGTAACGCAGCACGCCGAGCATGCTGAGACGGATCGCCTCGGCCGCTTCCGGGCCGATATATTCGGGCTTCGCCATGATCTCGACGCCTTCCAGCCGGTTTTCCGGCCGGTCGAGCCATTCCGCCGCCTCGATCAGGCCCATCAGCATCTGCTTGTGAGTCAGCGGATTACGCTCGACCCAGTCGCGGTTGGTGCCGATCACCTTCTCGATGCGGTTGTTCCAGATTTCGTAACCCGAGATCAGGATGCGGCCGACGCCGCGCAGCACAGCGAGGGAATTCCACGGATCGCCGACGCAGAAGCCGTCGATCTCACCAGCGGCCAGCCGATCCGTCATCTGCGGCGGCGGCACGATCACCAGTTGCACGTCGCGATCCGGATCGATGCCGGCCGAGGCCAGCCAGTAGCGCAGCTGGATCTGGTGCGAGGAATAGTTGAACACGGTGGCGAAGGTGATCATCGGCCGCCCCGCCTTGCGGTCGGCCGCGATCAGCCGGCGCAGCACATTGCCGGCCTCGTGACGATCATGCGCCAGCGCCGGTTCGGCATCGACCAGCCGGTTCCACAGTTTCGTGGAGATCGTGACGGCATTGCCGTTCAGGTTGAGCACGAAAGAGGTGATCTGCGGCTTTTTCCAGCCGCCGGCACCCAGCGTGGCGGCAAGCGGCATCGGCGCCAGCATATGCGCGGCATCCAGTGCGCCCAGCGCCACCTTGTCACGCATGTTGGCCCAGCTCGGCTCGCGCACCAGCGTCACGTCGAGCCCGTGGCGCGCGAAAAACCCCTTCTCCTTCGCCACGATCAGCGGTGCGCAGTCGGTCAGCGCAATGAAGCCGATCCGCATGGCCGTGAGGATCGCAGCGGGTGCAGCGGTCCTCACGCTTTTTGTCCTGGATGCTTTGCGTGCCATGCCGGTTCCTTACTGTGCGGAATAGCCGCCGACACGGTTGCCGATGAAGCCGATCAGGCGGTCGAGCATGAAACCGACCAGACCGACATAGATCAGCGCCAGGATGATCTCGCTGATCAGTGAACTGTTCCAGGCATCCCAGATGAAGAATCCGATGCCGACGCCGCCGATCAGCATCTCGGCCGCGACGATGGCAAGCCAGCTGAGACCGATGCCGATCTTCAGGCCGGTGAACATGAAGGGCACGGTGGCCGGCAGCATCACCTTGAAGAAGAACTCGAAACCATTCAGCCGCAGCACACGCGACACATTGCGATAATCCTGCGGGATGTTGCGGATGCCGACCGCGGTATTGAGGATGATCGGCCACACCGCCGTGATGGCGATGACAAAAATTGCGGACGGATCGGCATTGCGGAAAGCGGCCAGCGACAGTGGCAGCCAAGCCAGCGGCGGCACGGTGCGCAGCACCTGGAAGATCGGATCGAGGCCGCGGAAGGCCAGCGTCGACTGGCCGATCAGGACACCGAGGCCGATACCGATGGCGGCCGCCAGTGCGAAGCCGATGGCGACACGCTTGAGGCTGGAGGCCAGGTGCCAGAACAGGCCCTTGTCCAGATTACCCTTGTCGTAAAAGGGATCGATGATCAGTTCCCAGGTATCGGCCAGCACCTTTGACGGTGGCGGCAGCGTGGCGCCGGGGCTGGAGCAGGCGATCTCCCAGATCGTCAGCAGCAGGGCGAGAAACAGGATCGGCGGCAGCACGCGCGCCGCCAGCATGCGCAGGCCGCTCACCACGCGCGGCGCCAGGGTGGCGAGAATACTCTCGCCACCCATATCCGCCTTGGTCAGAACGTCTGTTTTCACTGCCATGGCTAACTCCTTGTCATGCGCGGACATCGGCTCAGACCCGCGTAATGGCCTGGCTCTTCAGATAGGCCATCGGATTTTCCGGATCGAAGACCTTGCCGTCGAAGAAGGTTTCCTTGCCACGCGAGGTCGACTTCGGCATGTCGGCATCCTTGGTGCCGATGGCCTTGGCAGCACTGCGCCAGATATCTTCGCGGTTGACCTTCTTGATCAGGCCCCTGGCGTCGAAATCGGTCGGCAGATAGCCCCAGCGCATGTCCTCGGTGAGGAACCACAGGTCATGGCTCTGGAACGGATATGAGGCATGATCGCGCCAGAACTTCATCATCAGCGGACTTTCGATGCCCACGGTGCTCTTACGCCCGCCGTCGCCGTAATCGATGATGCCCTTGGTGCGGTCGAGGATGTCGGTCACCGGCACCTTGAACCAGTCGCGGCCGCCGACGATCTTGCACATCTCTTCCTTGTTCTCGAGCTTGTCGCACCACTGCTGCGCTTCCATCGTCGCCATCAGGATGGCTTCGGCGGCCTTCGGATTCTTGTCGACCCAGTCGGAGCGCAGGCCAAGCGACTTCTCGGGATGGTCGTTCCACAATTCGCCGGTCATCAATGCCGTGAAGCCGATCTTCTGGTGAATCAGCTGCAGGTTCCACGGCTCGCAGACGCAGAAGGCCTCCATCGCGTTGACCTTCATATTCGCCACCATCTGCGGCGGCGGCACCACGATGGTCGAGATATCCTTGTCTGGATCGATGCCGGCGGCCGCCATCCAGTAGCGGATCCACAGGTCATGCGTGCCGCCCGGGAAGGTCATGGCGGCCTTGATTTCCTTGCCGCCGGCCTTGGCCTTTTTCAACGCGGCGCCGAAGGCCGTCGCGTCCTTGGTCACGTTCATGCCGGCATAGGCGCTCGACACCGAGATGCCCTGGCCGTTCAGGTTCAGGCGCGCCAGGATATACATCGGCACCGGCACATTGCCCTTGGTGACCTTGCCCGAGGAAATCAGATACGGCATCGGCGTGAGGATATGCGCACCGGTGATGCCGCCGCCGGCTTCGCCGAGTTCGAGATTGTCGCGCGTCGCGCCCCAGGAGGCCTGCTTGTCGACCGCCATGTCGGGCAGGCCGTATTTGGCGAACAGGCCCTTCTCCTTGGCGATGATCAGCGGCGAGGCATCGGTCAGCGCGATATAGCCGAGCTTGGTGCCCTTCACTTCCGGCCCCGCGGCCTGGGCGAAGGCGCCGGCGGGCAGCTGCAGGCGCGCGGCGGCGAATAAGGCGGCGGTGCCGGCGGCGCCCTTGAATAGCTGGCGGCGATTGAACTTTTTCATCTGTCAGATCCCCTCTTCCCTGTTGTCGTCTGGCCAATAAAAAAGCGCCCCTCGACGTCGGCCCTGAGAGGCCGCATCGCGGGACGCCATTGTCCGGTCCGGGACCGGGCACTCGGCGCAAACCTGGGGAGGCTTTGCTTGGAGGATCCGGTCGAACCCGCTGCGCCATTGCAGCGGGAGGTTCAGTCCTTGATTAGCAGGAAGCGTGCCAGATCATACCGCAGCGCAGCATGGCCGGTTTGGCGAGGGTTTTCAGGGAGATGTCGAGGCTGCCCGATTCGAGGCAGTTCTGCCGCGCTGCACAATATTCAGGCGGATGCTGCGAAGGCCTGCCTACTTCTTCTTCAGCACATCGGCGAAGGCCAGCAATGCCTCGGCCACATCGACCAGGCGCTGCTGGCGATCCATGGCGAGCTTGCGCAAGGCCGCATAGGCCTCGTCCTCACCGATGCCGCGCTCGCGCATCAGAAGCCCCTTGGCGCGCTCGATCAGCTTGCGTTCGCTGAGTGTCGCCTTGGTCTTTTTCAGTTCGTCGCGCAGCGCCTGGAATTCACGGAAGCGCGCCACCGCGACATCGATGATCGGCTTGACCCGCCGCGGATTCATGCCGTCGATGATATAGGCGGAAACCCCGGCCTGCATGGCTTCCTGGATCATCGTGTCGTCGGACTGGTCGACGAACATCACGATCGGCCGTGGCTGGTCGGCATTGATCTGGCGCATGCTGTCGATGGTGTCGCGCGACGGGCTTTCCATATCGACGATAATCACGTCGGGCGCGATCTCCTGCACGCGTTTCGCCGACAGGTCACGCGGCGCCAGCACCGCCACCAGCGCATAGCCCTTGCCCTGCAAAGCTTCCGCCAGCACGACGGCGCGGTCGGGATCTTCGTCGATCAGCAGGATGCGTATGACGGGGGCGGCGGACATAGGTCATTCACGACGGACGGAACTGGTGCAGCAGACGTAGCAAGATGCGTACCGGAGCATCGGGGCGGTCATGGAACTGTCGGCTGTCATACGGGTTATGCCTGTCAAAACAGGAGGATGCCATGACAGACGATCTGAAGAACCGCGGCCCGGCCGATCGCGCCAGGGTCAACATCAACGAGGATCACGAACTGCAATACTGGTCGGCGAAATTCGGCGTGACGGAAAACGCGCTGAAGGCGGCGGTCGACCGCGTCGGCCCGATGGCGGCGGATGTGGCGAAAGCGCTGGGCAAGGCCGCGTAGAGCAAGGCCGGGCAAAGCAGGAAAGTGGCGCCGGAGCGGCGGGAAATGGTGGTGGCTGGAGGCGGATTTGAACCGCCGACCCAGGGCTTATGAGTCCCTTGCTCTACCAACTGAGCTATCCAGCCACACCATGTCTCCCGGAAGCCGGGAGGCGCATGAAATACGGGGCCGGCCCCGATCTGTCAAGCGCGCCACCGCGCCCGGGCAAGCCGTTGTTTTCAGGCCGCTAATTCCGTCCCGGCGAGGCCCTCTGCGCCGGAAATCTCTCTGGCGATCCAGCCGCCGCCAAGCAGCCGGTCGCCCGCATAGACCACGCCGGCCTGGCCGGGCGCGACGCCGTATTCGGCCGCGGAGAGTTCGAGCCGTGCCGTGCCGTCCCCGGCAGCATAGAGTCTCGCGGCGACAGCAGGCTGGGCCGAGCGCAGCTTCACGCTGACCTCCAGCCCCTCGGCCGGGATCGCGCCGCCGAGCCAGTTCAGCTCCCGCAACGCCACGACCTTCCGCGCCAGCGCCTCGCGCGGCCCGACCACGACGCGGCGCGCGGCGGCATCCAGCTTCACCACGTAAAGCGGCTCGCTGGCGGCGATGCCGATACCCTTGCGCTGGCCCACCGTGAAGTGGATCACGCCGTCATGGCGGCCGAGCACGGTGCCATCGACATGCACGATCTCGCCCGGCTCGGCCGCTTCCGGCCGCAGCTTCGTCACCACGCTGGCATAATCGCCATTGGGCACGAAGCAGATATCCTGGCTGTCCGGCTTGTCGGCCACGATCAGGCCGAACTCTTCAGCCAGCCGGCGCACCTCGGGCTTTTCCATGCCGCCCAGCGGGAAGCGCAGATAGTCGAGCTGCTCCTGTGTCGTCGTATACAGGAAATAGCTCTGGTCGCGGCGCGGATCGGCGCCGCGCAGCAGCTGCGCGCGCTGTTCTCCATTGGCGTCCTCGCCCAGCACGCGCTGCACGTAATGGCCGGTGGCGAGGCAGTCGGCATCGAGATCGCGCGCGGTCTGCAGCAGGTCGCGGAACTTGACACGCTGGTTGCAGCGGATGCAGGGGATCGGCGTCTCGCCGTTCACGTAACTGTCGGCGAATTCGTCGATCACCGCCTGGCGGAAGCGGCTTTCGTAATCCAGCACGTAATGCGGAATGTTCAGCCGCTCGGCCACCTGCCGCGCGTCATGAATATCCTGGCCGGCGCAGCAGGCGCCCTTTTTCGCGATCGCCGCGCCGTGATCGTAGAGCTGGAGCGTGATGCCGATGACGTCATAGCCGTCGCGCTTCAGCAGCCCGGCGACGACGGAGGAATCGACCCCGCCCGACATGGCGACGACCACGCGCGTCTCGGCCGGCGGCTTGGCGAAGCCCAGCGAGTTCAGCCCCTGCGAGGAGGGCGCGGAAAGGTCGGTCGTGGCGGTCATAAAAG
>JAEYSS010000021.1 GCA_023434425.1 Pseudomonadota bacterium
TCCGGCCATCCACGTCTTTCACGACGATTATAAGGCGTGGATGCCCGGGACAAGCCCGGGCATGACATTGCGAGGGGAATGAGTGAACAGGTGTCCGGTAGCCGCCGTCACAGTTTGACGCAGCGCGCAACAAGGCGATTGACGGCGGCCCACTGCTTCGCTTTAATCGACGCCATGAGCACCTGCGCTTTCCATTATTATTGGTTTACACCCTCCCATACGGGCGGCGCGCAGGGTTTTGTCTGAACCATTGCAGCCGCCGAGGTCGGCGGCTGGCGGTTTTTGACTCAGGGTCTCCGACCCGACGGCTTCACCAAAGCCATCAAACAGGAGACCACCATGACCACCCAGACTTCTTCCTCATCCCTCGCTGACCTGCCGCAGGTTTCGCTGCAGAAATCGCATCTGGCCGAAGGCGTCTCGCTGGCGGAGCTGCTGGTGCTGGCCGGCCTGGCCAGCAGCCGCGATGCCGCCCGCACGCTGATCGCGCGCGGCGAAACGCTCATTGATGATCGCCAGATCGACAATGCCATGGAACGCGTGCGGCTGGCCGAAGGCGCGATCCGGCTGACCGCCGGTGCGGGTCAGGTGATGCTGCGCGCGGTGTGAGGCTGGTGCGTCGTATAATTTCAGCCGATTAAAGGGATACAGGCGCGGTCACTGTCTTATTGATTGGGAGCTCGTCCCAAGTTCTGCCGTCAAGTATGCGACCGGCCTTCTTCTTGTTTACGCCGCCCCATTGCTTGAAATGGAAAGCAACACCCGCGTCGAGACACTGATCTCTAATCTCTCGGACCCATTCGATTTTGGCGGCGCGCGCACGTGGGCCGCTTTCACCACCGGCAATGGCCCAGTCGATGCCAGACAACTTCAAATTTCTAAGAGGGCCCAACAAGGGCTCCAAGCTTAAAAATTTTACCGCAGCACCGACCTTCCGAAGGTGGTCAATTCTGAAACTATAGTCGGCACTCTCAACACTTACCCCCATCCATACGTTTGGAGGCCAGTCTAAAAGACTACCGACATCTTCCAGTCTCTCGGCTCTCTTAGTCAGAATTTGATAAGTATGCCGAGGCGTGTCGCGCATGGTTTGAAACACCGCCCTAATGAAATCTAATGGCACATCATCATGGAAAAGATCAGACATACTATTTACGAATATCAGCCGCCCGTTGCGCCATTTATGAGGCACTTCTAAGGACGACCAATCCAACCTTATTTTCCCATTCCACTTAGCGCGGCCGCCAGAAATTCGAGTCGTGCCCTCATATTTCTTTTGCCCCATAAGATCGAGCCGACGAGCCATGCGCATCGCATAGCAGTTCGTGCAACCTGGCGACAAGATTGAGCACCCTGCGACTGGGTTCCAGGTGGCTTCAGTCCATTCAATGTTGGAGTTATTAGCCATTTTTATATTGCCGGAAATGAGACGCGGACTGCGTCGCCAAACGTCACTAGACCTTTAAGTTTTCTGCGTTCAGATGCAGGCGGAGTGCATGTAATCTTGCCCGCTGCCTCTAACTTTCTCAGTGCATCCTTGTAGTTCTTCTCGACGTACGGGCGATTTATATGGTGCTGATCAATTAGATTTTTTACTTGGATTGTTTTTCCTGAGTAATCTTTTGTTAGCATCCCCTCCAGAGCATCTAGAGGTCGAGATAATGAAAATAGCAGAGGAGTTGCTTCTTCGGCAGGAGAGTAGGTGAACGATGGAACACCTTGATCGGCAAGTGAACTCTCACTCGCCATGATATTTTTCATCAACTTATATCCCAACGGATGTTTAGAAACGAAAATCAGGCAATGCGACGTCCGATTTCCTTGAGAATTTTTAAAGCGAAAGGGAAGTACGTAAGTGCCTCCCAGCTCTCGGAGGGCGTTTGACAGCTCTTCCAGTATTATAGCTTCCCGCTGATGTGGCTTTTTCCCATCAATATCAGCCCTAAGCTTGCTGGCCCTTTCCACACCAAACAGCGCATCTATGTGATCCTCGACGATCTTATTTGTGAGGCCTGCATTGATTCTGTTGTAATTAAAGAAGAAGACGCAGTCGCAGCCCCAATCTTTAATTACTCCGTGTATAATTTTTAGCGAAAGCCCTTTGTACCCGAATGGATCAATAAACGAGAATGATGGAATCATACGGGTATTCGAGAAGTAATTCTCTGCGTCTACATCGACAGGATTATTCAAGACACTAGGTTTGTACTTCAGTGATTGGATTCCAGGCAGACTCTCAATTTCATGCTTTAGAGTGTTGCTGTGCCTTTCATCAATGTCATTGAAAAGTGCAACCAACATCGCTGCCATTTTCGGGTCAGCAATTGCTTTCGCCAGAACAAGTAATGGAGTGGATGCCGCGCCATCCTTATACCGTCCAGGCCCAGCATATAAATCGATATACGCTATTTTACCGCCCATCGTTTGCGCGGTCGGCATAATCACCTTCGCCCAAGTCTCGAAGTACTTTTGAACGATCCTGGCTTTGATTTCTGACTGGTCGGTACGCTCCTCGAAAAATTGCTGCATGCCTACCACCCCGTTTTGTTTTATCGATTCGAGATATTTCTTTAGAACAAACACTTCTCTAAGTAGTAAATTTCGACGTGATCGGCATATAGTACTTGATTTGTTCTAAATATCAAGACATTGTCGGGTACTCAAGTTACGTCCACTTCACATCGGTGCGCTTCGGGATCGGCACCGGATCGTCCTCCGGCGCGCGGTCGGTGCTGCGGCGGGCAGCCGCGCCCGGTTCCTGGCGATTGCGCCGGTCCGGGCCGAAATAGTCTTTGGCCGTGATGAAAGCCTTTGGCCGTTCCAGCACGTTTTTGATCGCCTCGATCAGGCTGCGCGGCGACACCGGCTTCGAGACGAATTTGTTGATGCCGAGATCGATCAGCGCGCGCACCGTCTCGGTCTTGTTGTCGCCGCTCAGCACGATGATCGGCATATAGCGGTTGGTGAAATTCGGATTGAGCCGCACCGCCCGGATCAGCGCCTGGCCGTTGATGTCGCCGAGATTGAGATCGCAGATCAGCAGATCGAGCAGGCGGTCCTTCAGCAGCGGCAGGGCCGATCTGACATCGGCGACCATGCGCAGATGGCTGGTGCCGCTCGCCTCCAGCACCTCCTTGAGGAAAATCCGCGTCGGCTCGTGATCCTCGACGACCAGGATTTTCAGCCGGCTGTAATCCACCTTGCCCATGCCGCCAGCCTAATATGGCTGTCGCCGTCTGCAAGTTGCTTTGCGCGCCGCCTCAGGCGGTGCCGTCGCCGGGCGGGGTGTCGACCAGCGCCTTCAGGCGGTCGAAACTGCCGGGCCGGAAGGCGGCGTAATGCTCAAGCCAGGCATTGGCCGCGCGCAGCGGCGCGGCCTCCAGCCTGCACGGCCGCCACTGCGCTGTGCGGCCGCGCGTGATCAGCCCGGCGCGTTCCAGCACTTTCAGATGTTTCGAGATCGCCGGCTGGCTCATGGCGAAGGGCGCCGCCAGTTCGCCCACCGAAGCCTCGCCCTGGCTGAGCCGGGCGAGAATCGCGCGGCGGGTCGGATCGGCCAGCGCGGCAAAGGTGGTGCTGAGCGGATCGGCCCGGGTGACGGCAGCAGGCATGCCGGCCTCCTCTTTCCCATCAGGTTAATTAACCTGTGGGTTAGGTATAGGCGGCAGCGGAGAATCGTCAAGGCCGGCCTTGCAAATTCAGGCTTTCTGCCCTATTGTTCTTTATTTGTTCATATCCGCCACACCACATACTGATGTATTGTCAAATTGCGGTCGGAGCCGAAGCCCTGCGAAACGCTACGAACAGCTACGAACCGAAACGAAGCAAAACGAACCGAAACGAACACCAGCGAAGCAAAACGAACAGCCGCGAAGCCCAGCGAACACAAACGAAGCAAAACCGGCCAACTGATCCGCCTCCGGCGCTTTACCTCGCAGTGCGGCAATCGTTAGGGTTGCCGCTTCGCCGCGCGGCAAGACGCGGAGCGTTTTTCTGGAGGAACCCTGCCTTGTCGCAAGGCACAGCCTTACCCGTAGCACCCCCGTCCCGCGCCGTCGCACCCGCCACTACGGATATGGGCGCCGCGCCCGATGTCGCCCTGCGCGGTCTCGACATTACCTTCGCGCTCAAGACCGGCGAGCTGCATGCCGCCGTGAAGGCTATCGATCTGGATATCGCGCCGGGCGAATTCGTCACCATCGTGGGCCCGACCGGCTGCGGTAAATCCACCCTGCTGAATGCCACCGCCGGGCTGCTGAAGCCCTCGGCCGGCACGGTCGAAATCCAGGGCGCAGGCCTGAGCGGCCTGAACGGCAAGGCCGGCTATCTGTTCCAGGCCGATGCGCTGATGCCATGGAAGACCGCGATCGACAATGTCGCCGTGGCGCTGGAACCGATGGGCGTGCCGCGCGCCGAGGCGCTGCAACGCGCGCAGGACTGGCTCGCCCGCGTCGGCCTGAAAGGATTCGCGCAGCGCTATCCGCATATGCTGTCGGGCGGCCAGCGCAAGCGCGTGGCGCTGGCGCAGATGCTGATCCGCGATCCGCAGATCCTGCTGATGGACGAGCCCTTCGGCCCGCTGGATGCGCAAACCCGGCAGATCATGGGAAATCTTTTGCTCGACCTCTGGGCCGCCAACAAAAAGGCCGTGATGTTCGTGACGCACGATCTGGAAGAGGCCATCGCGCTGTCGGATCGCGTGGTGGTGATGTCGGCGGGGCCCGCAGCCGGCATCGTCGGCGATTTCCGCGTCGAGCTGCCGCGCCCGCGCGACATCGCCGAAATCCGCACCGAGCCGGCCTTCCACGCCATCCACAAGGCGATCTGGGCCAGCCTGCGCGTCGAAGTACAGAAAGCCTACAGCCAGGGCGAAGAGGCTCCCCGATGAATCGCGTCACACTCCTTGCGCTGCAGATCCTGGTCGGCCTCGCCTTTCTGGTGGTCTGGCATCTGCTCACCACCGTCCCGGTCAGCGACGGCAAGCCGTTATTCGCGCCCTTCTTCTTCTCCACGCCGCTGGATGTGCTGGCGCGCACCTGGAAGGATTTCGCCTCGGGCGAGATCTGGCGCCATCTCGGCATCACCCTGCTGGAAACAGTGCTGGCCTTTGCCATCGGCGCGGCCGGCGGCATCGTCGTCGGCTTCGCCTTCGCGCGTCGCGAATTGCTGGCCGCCGTCTTCGATCCCTATGTGAAGGCCGCCAACGCTTTGCCGCGCGTGGTGCTGGCGCCGATCTTCGCGCTGTGGTTCGGGCTGGGCATCTGGTCGAAAGTGGCGCTCGGCTTCACGCTGGTCTTCTTCATCGTCTTCTTCAACGTCTATCAGGGCGTGAAGGAAGTCAGCCCCACCGTGCTGGCCAATGCGCGCATGCTGGGCATGAACGAACGCCAGCTGCTGCGCCATGTCTACTGGCCGGCGGCGCTGACCTGGATGTTCTCCTCGCTGCACACGAGCGTCGGCTTCGCGCTGGTCGGCGCGGTGGTGGGCGAATATCTCGGCTCGGCCGGCGGCCTGGGCTACAAGATCCACGAGGCCGAGAGCGTGTTCGACGTGACCGGGGTGTTTTCCGGCATGCTGATCCTGACCATCTTCGTGATCGTGCTCGACACCATCGTCACCGCCATCGAAAACCGCCTGCTGGTCTGGCGGCCCGATACGGCGGCGAAGACCGCATAACACAAATCATAATCCAAGGAGGAAACGACCCATGAAACTCAAACTCGCTCTCGCTGCCATGACGGCCCTCGGCCTGCTGGCCTCTGCCGCCCAGGCTGCTCCCGAGAAGGCCAAGCTGATGCTCGGCGTCGGCGGCAAGCCGCTGCTGTATTATCTGCCGCTCACCATTGCCGAGCAGAAGGGCTACTTCAAGGCCGAGGGCCTTGAGGTCGAGATCAACGATTTCGGCGGCGGCTCCAAGTCGCTGCAGGCGCTGATCGGCGGCAGCGTCGATGCGGTGACCGGGGCCTACGAACACACCATCCGCATGCAGGAGAAAGGCCAGCCGATCACTGCCGTGATCGAACTGGGCCGCTTCCCCGGCATCGTGCTGGCGGTGAAAAAAGAGCATCAGGGCAAGATCAAGACCGCGGCCGACCTGAAGGGCATGAAGATCGGCGTCACCGCGCCGGGCTCGTCGACCAATTTCTTCGTCAACTACCTGATTGCCAAGGCGGGCGGCAACTACAAGGACTCCGCCTTCATCGGCGTCGGCACCGGCGCCGGCGCGGTGGCGGCGATGCAGAAGGGCGAGATCGACGCGATGTCGAATCTCGATCCGGTGATCTCGAAGCTGGAGATGGACAAGAACGTCTTCATCCTGGCCGACAGCCGCACCGAAGCCGGCACCAAGGCGATCTTCGGCGGCTCCAATCCGGCCGCCGTGCTGTATCTGAAGGATGAGTTCATCCAGAAGAATCCGCAGACCACGCAGGCGCTGGTCAATGCCTTCCACAAGGCGCTGGTCTGGCTCTCGACCGCCAAGCCGGAAGACGTCGCCGCCACCGTGCCGGAAGCCTACTATCTGGGCGACAAGGCGCTGTATATGACCGCGGTGAAGGCCTCGATGGAAACCTATTCGCGCACCGGCGTCATCAGCCCGGACGGGATGAAGAGCGCCTACAATATGCTGGCGCAGTTCGACGAGGGCCTCGCCAAGGCCAAGATCGACCTGAACAAGACCTTCAACGACAAGTTCGTCAAGGCCGTGAAGAAATAAGCTGCCCGTCGGCTGCTGCAGGACGGCCGGGCGCACAACCGCCCGGCCGTTTGCTTTTTGACTCGGCAGGTCCGGTGGAGCGGGTGTAGTTTCGTGTCGCGACCGTTGATGTGAAGACGCTGATGTGAGGAGGAGTGGCGCATGGACGATGTGTCCGGCGCGGATTTTCTCGGCAGCCTGCCGGGACCGCTCTCGGCAGCGAGCCGGCAGATGTTCGCCACCTGGCACGGCTGGCGCCGCGGTCGTCGCCTGCCCGAACGGCGCGATCTCGATCTCGCGACGCTGGGCGCCTATCATATCGTCATGGAACTGCGCCATCGCGACGATATCCGCATCACCGCGATCGGTGCGGCGGTCACGCGGTATCTCGGCGTCGACCTCACCGGCCACAACTATCTCGACATTACCAACCCGGAAAACCGCGCCCTGCGCGCGCGGCTGTTCCTCGAACAGGCCCTGCAACCCTGCGGCAGCGTCCTCTACTATCCGCTGCGCTACGCCGATGGCGGCGTACTGCCGGTGGAATGCGCCGGCGCGCCCTTCTGCGACGATGACGGCAGCGGCATGGTCAGCCTGATGGCCGGCTGCTGCACGCCGCTGATCCCGCCCCGGCCGGATGACGTGATCGATCCGGACTCCTGGCTGGTCGGCGAAGGTATGCGCTTCATCGATCTCGGTTTCGGCATCCCGCCGGCCGACCCCTCGACGCCGCGCCACATGCTGCCGGCCTTCTGACGCGGCGCGGGCAGGAAATACACGGCTGGAATTCGTGTCGCCATGATGCTTATATCGGTGCCATGGGGTCGGGTGATTTTCTGGATACGCTGCCGTCGCCGCTGTCGCAGCAGGCACGGCAGTTCTTCGCCATCTGGCAGGGCTGGCGCGGCGCGCGCCGCCTGCCGCAGCGCAGCGATCTTGCCACCGGCGATCTCGGCGCGCTGGCCGACACCTGCCTGCTGCTCAATATCCGCTCGGCCGACGAGATCCGCATGGAGAATGTCGGCCGCACCATTGTCGAGAAGATCGGTTTCGATCTGACCGGCATGAACTATCTCGACCTGACCACGAAAGAGAACCGCGCCTGGCGCGCCACGCTCACCATGGCGCAGGCGGCCCAGCCTTCCGGCGTGCTGATCTATTACTGGCTGCGCTTCCCCGACGGCGCCGTGCTGCCGGTCGAATTCACCGGCGCGCCGCTCTATGAGGACGGCGCCGCGCAGTGCAGCCTGATCCTGTGCTGCGCCACCGGGCTGGCCGACACGGTCGGTCGCAACCAGCCGCTCGATCCGGACTCCTATCTGGAGGGCGAGGGCATGCATTTCATCGATATCGGCTACGGCATCCCGCCGATTCTCCCCGCCGAGCGCCAGGAACGCCGGCCTGTACAATAGAGTGGCGGTGCAGTGATGGCCGGCGACGACGAGCTGCGGGCCCCGCCCGGCGTCGGCCCGCATGAATTGCGCGAACTCGAACTGATGCTGGCCGGCACCAAGCCGGCGGCGATGTTCGGCGAAGCCATCCAGTTCCGCGACATCATCCCCGAAGCGGATTTCGCGCCGCATGTGGCGGCCGGCCGCATCCTCAAGCGCGAATATTACTGGGACGATAAAGCGTCAGGCCATTCCTTTGTCGAGATCTACTACGCCCTGCCCGGCGAGGAATGGCGCATCGATGCGCTGCATGACTTGAATCTCGTCGCTTACAACAAGCTGCGCCCGTGGACGGCTGCTGACGATCGAGAAACTGGCCGTCTGCTGGGATATACTGACGCGGAGGTGGACGCCTTCCTCAAATGGACCGGCCGCCTGAGCGCTTAGCCGTTCTCGATTTCCTCGCGCAGCATTTCCAGTTCGAGCCACTGGTCCTCGGCGGCGCTAAGCTCGGCGCCCGCCTTCTCAAGCCCCTTGCTGGCGGCTTCGAATTTCGCCGGGTCGCGGCTGAACAGCTGCGGATCATTGAGCGTGGCCTGATGCTTGGCGATCTCGGCCTGCAGTTCCTTGATGCGCTTGGGGAGCGTTTCCAGCGCATGCTTTTCCTTGAAGCTGAGTTTGCGCCTGGCGGCAGCACGCGGCGCAGCCTCGGTTTTCTCAACCGCCGCCTTCTCAGCCTTTGCCGCCGCGCGCGCCTGCACGCCGGAACCGCGCTGCGCCACCATATCGCTGTAGCCGCCGGCATAGACATTCCAGCGGCCGTCGCCCTCGGACGCCAATACCGACGTACAGACACGATCAAGGAAGTCGCGGTCATGACTGACGAGCAAGACCGTGCCGGGATAGTCCGCCAGCATTTCCTGCAGCAGGTCGAGCGTTTCGAGATCGAGATCGTTGGTCGGTTCGTCGAGCACCAGCACGTTGGAGGGTTTCGCCAGCGCGCGCGCCAGCATCAGCCGGCCGCGTTCGCCGCCCGACAGCACGCGCAGCGGCGTGCGGGCCTGTTCCGGCGCGAACAGGAAATCCTTCATGTAGCTCATGACATGGCGCGGCTGGCCGTTCAGCGTCACCTTGTCGCTGCCACCCGACAGCGCGTATTGCAGCGTCATTTCCGGATCGAGCGTCTCGCGCTTCTGGTCCAGCGTCACCAGCGCGATATTCTCGCCCAGGCGGATGGTGCCGGAGTCCGGTTGCAGCTTGCCGGTGAGGATGTTCAGCAGCGTGGTCTTGCCGGCCCCGTTGGCGCCGACGATGCCGAGACGGTCGCCGCGCAGCACCTTCACGCTCACCTCGCGCAGCACCGTGTTGTCGCCGAAGGATTTCGACACGGCCTTGGCTTCGGCGATCAACTTGGACGAGGTCTCGGCCTCCGAGACGACAAGATTGACGTTGCCGGCCACCTTGCGCTGGTCGCGGCGCTCGGTCTTCAGATCCTGCAACGCGCGCATGCGGCCCATATTGCGCTTGCGCCGGCCCGACACGCCATGCCGCACCCAGTCGAGTTCGGCGACGATCTTGCGATCCAGCTTGTGGCGTTCGGTTTCCTCCTGTTCGAGGAAGGCGTCGCGCCAGTCCTCAAACGCTGCGAAACCCTGCTCCAGCCGACGCGTGGCGCTGCGGTCGAGCCAGATCGTGGCGCGCGTGAGGTTGCTCAAAAACCGGCGGTCGTGGCTGATCAGCACCAGCGCGGAGCGCAGGCGCTGCAATTCGCTTTCGAGCCATTCGATGGCCGGCAGGTCGAGATGGTTGGTCGGCTCGTCCAGCAGCAGGATATCGGGTTCGGGTGCCAGCACGCGGGCCAGCGCCGCACGCCGTGCCTCGCCGCCGGACAGCCGCGCCGGATTTTCTGTGCCGTCGAGGCCGAGGGCATTAAGCAAAGTTGTCGCGCGATGCGGATCGTCGCCGGGCGCCAGACCGGCCAGCACATAGGACAGCGTGTCGTCGAAGCCGGAGAGGTCCGGCTCCTGCGGCAGATAGCGCAGGGTGACACCCGACTGCACGATGCGCTCGCCACGATCGGCCTGCACGAGGCCGGCCGCGATCTTCAGCAGGGTCGACTTGCCCGAGCCGTTGCGGCCGACCAGGCAAAGCCGGTCGCCCGGCATCACGCTCAAGCTTGCGCCTTCCAGCAGCGGGGTGCCGCCGAAGCTGAGATGGATGTCGGACAGGGTAAGCAGTGGCGGCGCCATGGGAATCCTTCAATTGCAGCGCCGGTGATAGCAATCGGGGCCGAGCCCGGAAAGCGCCCGGACCGCTTTGAAATGTCGCGCCGGCGCGAAATTCTCCGTCGACGTACTTTTTCCCGGAAAATTGCTTTTTTTCGAGTCTATTACCGGAAAATAACATTCCCAATTGTGCTGTGTTAAATAACTATAGCCCCGTTACCCGCGAAAAATCAGCTTCCCATCCACCGGACTCTCCCGCAGGAGGCGGGTAACGACCATGAAGAATTTGCGTCTGGCACCCCGCTTCTGGATCATCCTGGCCATCAGTGTGATCGGCCTTGTCCTGGTCGGGGCCCTCGGCCTCTATCGACTCCACACCGCCCTGCTCGACGATCGCATGATCAAGACGCGCAACCTGGCCGAGGTGGCGCATGGCGTGATCGTGCGCTACCACGCCCGCGTCCAGAGCGGCGACCTGAGCGAGGCCGATGCCAAGCGTCTGGCGCTGGCCGATCTGGAAGTGCTGCGTTACGACGAGAAGGAGTATTTCTGGGTCAACGACATGGGCCCGGTGATGCTGATGCATCCCTTCTCCAAACAGCTCAACGGCAAGGATCTCAGCGAGAACAAGGACCCGAACGGCAAGCGTCTGTTCGTGGAATTCGTCAATGTGGTGAAGCGGGACGGCGCCGGCTACGTCGATTACCTGTGGCCCAAGCCCGGCCTGGATCATCCCGTGCCGAAGATTTCCTATGTGAAGGGCTTCGCACCCTGGGGCTGGATCGTCGGCACCGGCATCTACATCGACGACGTCGACACCATCTTCCGCCAGCAGCTGATCGCCAATGGCAGTATCATTGCCGTCGTCATCCTGCTGCTGCTCGGCCTGAGCTGGGTGATGGTGCGCAGCGTCACCCTGCCGCTGACGGCGCTGACCGTGACGCTGGGCCGGCTCGCCCAGCGCGACTGGCAGGCCGATATTGCCGGCGACGACCGCGGCGACGAGGTTGGGGATATCGCCCGGGCAGTCGGTGCACTGAAGGAAAACGGTATCGCCGCGGCGCGTCTGCAGGACGAGGTCGAAGCCGAACGCCGCACCAATGAAGAGTCTCGCATTGCCGCAGAGGCGGCGTTGGACCGCTCGATCGGCCAGGTGGTGGCTGCTGCCACGGGCGGCAATCTGAACCAGCGGATCGACACCGCCCAGCTGACCGGCGTCAGTGCCAAGATCGGCGAACAGATCAACAATCTGTTCGACATGCTGAATGCGACCGTGACCAGCATTCAGGCCACGGTCTCTGGCCTGGCGCACGGCGATCTGCGCCAGCGCATGGAAGGCCAGTATGAAGGTGCTTTCGCCACGCTGCAGAGCGATCTGAACGCCATGGCCGATACGCTGAGCGATGTCGTGCGCAAGATCGTCAGTGCTGTCGAATTGCAGAGCAATGCGGCGGCCGAGATTTCCACCGGCAGCCAGGATCTGGCGCAGCGCACAGAATCGCAGGCTGCCTCGATCGAAGAGACGGCGGCTTCGATGCATGAGATCACCACCACGGTGAAGCAGAATGCCGACAACGCGCAGGCCGCCAATCAGCTCGCGGTCGCCGCGCGCGACACGGCGGAGAAGGGCGGCGGCGTGGTGAGCGATGCAGTCACCGCGGTGACACGCATCGAGGAAAGCGCGCGCAAGATCTCCGACATCGTCGGGCTGATCGACGAAATCGCCTTCCAGACCAACCTGCTGGCGCTCAATGCGAGCGTGGAAGCTGCGCGCGCCGGCGAGGCCGGCAAGGGCTTTGCCGTCGTCGCACAGGAAGTGCGGGCGCTGGCACAACGTTCGGCCAATGCCTCGAAGGACATCAAGGCGCTGATTGCGGACTCGAATGCACAGGTCAAGACCGGTGCCAGCCTGGTGAATCAGACCGGCAGCTCGCTGACCGACATCGTCACCGCGATCAAGAAGGTGAGCGACATCGTGGCGGAGATCGCAGCCGCCTCGCGCGAACAGGCCACCGGCCTCGACCAGATCAACACCGCCGTCGGCAGCATGGACGAGATGACCCAGCGCAACGGCGCGCTGGTGGAAGAGACCTCGGCCTCGGCCCAGAACCTGTCGAACCAGGCCGGCGAACTGGCCCGGCTGGTCGGGTTCTTCCGCACCTGAGGCGACCCGCCCAACTCCCGCCGGGGCACAACGCTCCGGCGGGGTTTGTTTTTCCTGATTATTGACTGATCGTTCCAGAATAAGCTATAAGTCGGTCATGGCGAGACCCAAGGCCTTCGATACCGACGCGGCGCTGGTGCGGGCGATGGAGCTGTTCTGGGAACAGGGCTATGCCGCCACCTCGATGGAGCAGCTGGTCCGGACCATGGGGATCCGTCGCCAGAGCCTGTACGACACCTTCGGCGACAAGCACCAGTTGTTCCTTGCCGCGATGGACAGCTACTGCGCCATGCTGGAGGCCGCGATGCTGGCGCCCCTGCGCGCGCCCGGGGCCGGGTTGCAGGCGCTGCACGACACCGGCCTGGCGATCATCGATTTCCTGCTGCGCTACCCGAAGCGCCGCGCCTGCCTGATGGCCAACACCACGCTGGAACTGGCGCCGCATGACGCGGAGATCGCCGCGAAGGTGCAGGCGCATATGACGACCATGGAAAGCGCCTTCCGCCATGCCCTGGGCAACGCGCAGGCGCGCGGTGAAATCGCCAGCAGTGCCGATATCGATGCATTGTCAAAATATCTCGTCGGCGTGACGCATGGCCTGATGGTGATGGCAAAAAGCGGCGCCGACCGCGAGACATTGACCGGGATCATGGCGACCGCTGTGGCCCCGCTGCAACCTGCTCCCGATTTCCGTCCCGCTGCCCCAGGCAGCACGGCTTGAATCACAACAGAGGAAGACTGCCATGACCACCGACATCATCATGCTGATCAGCAGTGCCGTGCTCACCGTGCTGCTGACACTGCCCTATTCCACCGGCCATATGCTGACGCGCGGCCTCTATGTGATGGCCGGCAACCGCGAGGATTTCCCGGCAGCGACCGGCTGGATCGGCCGGGCGCATCGCGCCCATCTCAACATGGTGGAAAACCTGGTGCCGTTTGCGGCGCTGGTTCTGGCGGCCGCCGTGGCCGGCAAGGCCGATGGCTGGACCGCTTTGGGCAGCCAGGTGTTCTTCTACGCGCGCGTGGCGCATGCCGTGGTGTATATCGCCGGCGTGCCGTGGCTGCGCACGTTTGCCTGGCTCGGCGGCGTCGCCGGCATGGTCATGGTGCTGTATGGGATTGTGACCTAGAGAACAACGTCATGGCCGGACTTGATCCGGCCATGACGAAACCAGCAATGCTAACCCAGCTTCGCCCGGCAGCTCTTGTTGTCGATGAAGATCGTCGCATCCCTGGCCGGCACCGACAGGCGGCAGCGCAGCTGGCGCGTCCGGCCGTCGAAGATTTCCACGGTGATGCCGTCGGGCTTGCGCGGCACATGGCAGTCGCGTTCGCCGGGCATCAGATCCGGCTTCACGTAAACCGGCATCGGCGCACCGCCGGCCTGCACGACCAATGGGGTTGTTCCGTCATTCTGCACGCAGAAGGCACTGGCAGAGCCCGCGTAAAGTCCGGTGGCAACGATGAGAGCAAGGGCGGCGGCTTTCAGCATGCGCCAAGTCTGGCAGATCAGTCCTGAAAAGGGGGTTAAGGCATGGGCATTCTCGACCACATTGGCGGCACCCGCCTGCTGGCGCTCACCTCGCTGGTTCCGCGGAATTCCGCCACGGTTCTGCTCAAGCTGGAAACCGAGAATCCGACCGGCAGCATGAAGGATCGCATGGCGCTGGCCATGGTGAGCGCCGCAGAGAAAGACGGCCGGCTGAAGCCGGGCGGGACCGTCGTGGAATATACCGGCGGCAGCACCGGCGTCTCGCTCAGCCTGGTCTGCGCGGCGAAACATATCCCGCTGGAGATCGTGACCTCGGACGCCTTCTCGAAAGAAAAGCGCGATCATATGGCGGCGCTGGGCGCGAAACTGACCCTGGTCCATAGCCCGACCGGCGGCACCACGCGCGAACTGACGCTGGAGATGATCGAGTTGGCAGAAAATATCGCCAACGTCACGCCCGGCAGCTTCTGGACCGACCAGTTCAACAACACCGATGTGCTGCCCGGCTATGCCAGGATGGCGGACGAGATCTGGACGCAGACCGGCGGGAAAATCGATGCGCTGGTGCAGAGCGTCGGCACCTCGGGTTCCTTTCGTGGCCTTGCCACGCGGCTGCGCGAACTGAAGCCGGAGATACAGACGATTGCGGTGGAGCCGGCGGAATCCGCCGTGCTGTCGGGCGGCAGAAGCGGCAATCACAAGATCGAGGGCACCGGCCCCGGCTTCGTGCCGCCGCAATGGAAGCCCGAACTCGCCAGCGGGATCGCCCAGGTCTCAAGCGCCGATGCGATGGCGATGGCGCGACGGCTGGCGCGCGAGGAAGGTATCTTCGCCGGCACCTCGACCGGCGCCAATCTGCTGACCGCTTTGCGTGTGGCCGAGCGGCTCGGGCCGGGCAGGACGGTGGTGACCATCGCCTGCGACACCGGCATGAAATATCTCAGCACGGCGCTGTATGGGCGGGGCTGAGCGGAAGGTTTAATCGTAGATCTCGCGGCGGTGACCCAAAGTCACAACAAGGATGGTCAGCTTGCCGTCTTCAATCTGACAGATGAGCCGGTAATCACCGACACGGTAGCGCCAGAAACCATACTTCTCGCCACGCAACGGCTTGCCCAACGACCGCGGGTCATTGCGCGGTGCCAGCTTGGTTTCGAGATACTCCAGTATGCGACGCTGCCAAGCCTTGTCGATGCGGCGAATCTGGCGCCGCGCAGTCTGACTGAACTCAATCGTCCAGACCAAGCTCTTTCCTCAGCGCCTTCAATCCGACGCGCGGCTCCTTGCGCTCCAGTGCCGCGACCGCATGCAGGTAATCCTCGCGGTCCTCAAGATACTGGTGCAGCGCTTCCTTGACGTAATGACTCTTCGAGCGCCGCGTGGCCTTGGCCAGCTTGTCGAGGCGCTTTTCAGTCTCCGGATCGAGGCGGACGGTGAGCATGTGTGACATTGTAATACATGTCGTTCAGAGGCGCCAGCGGATTATCGAACCCGTCGCCTGGCGACACCGGGATGAAATACCTCAGTACGGCGCTGTAATCACGGGGCTGAACACCCGTCATGGCCGGGCTTGTCCCGGCCATCCACGTCTTCGGCCATTTCAGAAAAAGGTAAGGCGTGGATGCCCGGCACAAGGCCAGGCATGACAATGCGAATGCAAAAACGCCGCCGAGGTTGCCCTCGACGGCGTTTCCGCTTCCCTGGGCCAGCGAAAGCCGGCTCAGAAACTGTCAGGCGCGCTTCGCGTCCGCGGCGACCTTGTCGCTCAAGGGGTGATCGAGCCGCGCGATCATCTCCTTCGGGCAGATCTGCCAGAACTTGCCCTTCACCTGGTCCCAGTCAGCGAACAGGTTGTTGGCATAGAGCGACTGCGTCTCGCGGATATGCTCCTCGATCAGGCCGCGCAGCACGCCCTCCCAGTAGGAGGATTCGAGCCGCTGGTAGACCACGCTCTCGTCGTTGATCGCGATCGGTAGCACGTCATCCACATCGTAGACGAAGGCCATGCCGCCGGTCATGCCGGCGCCGAAATTGTCGCCAACCTTGCCCAGAATCGCGATACGCCCGCCGGTCATGTATTCGCAGCCGTTCGAGCCGCAGCCTTCGACCACCGCGGTCGCGCCCGAATTGCGCACGGCGAAGCGCTCGCCGGCCTGGCCGGCGGCGAACAGTTTGCCGCCGGTGGCGCCATACAGCACCGTGTTGCCGATGATGGTGTTTTCATTCGTCACCGGCATCAGCGGCGAGGCCGGCGACGGCCGCACCACGATCATGCCGCCCGACAGCCCCTTGCCGACATAGTCGTTGGCATCGCCGAAGACTTCGAGCTTGAGACCCTGCACGGCAAAGGCGCCGAGCGACTGACCGGCCGAGCCGGTGAGACGCGCGGTGATATGGCCGGGCTTGAGCCCCTTCATGCCGAACTTGCGCACCAGATGCGACGACAGACGTGTGCCGATGGCGCGATGCGTGTTGCGGATATTGTAGGCCAGCTGCATCTTCTCGCCATGCGTGAAGACCGGGGCTGCATCCTCCAGCATCTGCGCATCCAGCGTATCGGGCACCTCGTTGCGGCCTTCCAGCGTGCAGTAGCGCGCATGGTCGCCGCTGTCGGCCTGGGCCAGGATCGGGTTGAGATCGAGATCGTCGAGATGCGCGCCGCCGCGGCTGACCTGCGTGAGCAGATCGGTGCGGCCGATGATCTCGTCGATCGACTTCACGCCCAGTGACGCGAGGATTTCGCGCACCTCTTCGGCGATGAAGCTGAACAGGTTGATGACTTTCTCGGGCGTGCCGGTGAATTTCTGCCGCAGCGCCTCATTCTGCGTGCAGACGCCGACCGGGCAGGTATTCGAATGGCACTGGCGCACCATGATGCAGCCCATGGCCACCAGCGCCGCCGTGCCGACACCGTATTCCTCGGCGCCCAGCATGGCGGCGATGACGATGTCGCGGCCCGACTTGAGCCCGCCATCGGTGCGCAGCTTCACGCGATGCCGCAGCTTGTTCAGCGTCAGCACCTGGTTGGCTTCCGACAGGCCCATTTCCCACGGCGTGCCGGCATATTTGACGCTCGTCTGCGGCGAGGCGCCGGTGCCGCCGACATGGCCCGAGATCAGGATGACGTCGGCTTTTGCCTTGGCGACGCCGGCGGCAATGGTGCCGATGCCGGCTTCCGAGACCAGCTTGACGCAGACCTGGGCTTCCGGATTGATCTGCTTCAGGTCGTAGATCAGCTGCGCCAGATCCTCGATCGAATAGATGTCGTGATGCGGCGGCGGCGAGATCAGCATCACGCCCGGCGTGGCCAGACGACGCTTGGCGATCAGCTCGGTCACCTTGAAGCCGGGCAGCTGGCCGCCCTCGCCGGGCTTGGCGCCCTGGGCGACCTTGATTTCCAGCTCGCGGCAGTTGTTGAGATATTCCGCCGTCACGCCGAAGCGGCCGCTTGCCACCTGCTTGATCGCCGAATTGGCGTTGTCGCCATTCGGACGCGGCTTGAAATTCTCGGGCGCTTCGCCGCCTTCGCCGGAATCCGACTTGGCGCCGATGCGGTTCATCGCAATCGTCAGCGTCTCATGCGCCTCGGGGCCGAGCGCGCCGAGCGACATGCCGGGCGTGATGAAACGCTTGCGGATTTCGGTGACGCTTTCCACCTGCTCGATCGGGATCGGCGCCTGGGCCGGCTTGATTTCCAGCAGGTCGCGCACCGAAATCGGCGGCAGATCGCGCAGGCCGGCGGTGTATTTCTTGAACAGCGCGTAATTCTCGCTGCCCACCGCCGTCTGCATCATATGGATCAGGTTGGCTTCCCAGGCATGCGCCTCGCCGCCGCGGCGATATTTGTAGATGCCGCCCACGGGGAGCGCGGTCACATCCGAGCGGAAGGCCTTTTCATGCAGCGCCAGCACCTTCTGCTGGATACCGATGAGACCGATGCCCGAAATGCGCGACGGCATGCCGGGGAACAGGTCGGCCACCAGTGAGCGCGACAGGCCGAGCGCCTCGAAATTATAGCCGCCGCGATAGCTGCTGATCACCGAGATGCCCATCTTGGACATGATCTTGAGCAGGCCGCCGTCCACCGCATCCTTGAAGCGGCCGACGGCTTCCTCGGCCGTCAGCTTGCCGAGCAGGCCGCGATTGACACGGTCGACCAGGCAGGCTTCGGCCAGATAGGCGTTGACGCTGGTGGCGCCGACACCGATCAGCACGGCGAAATAATGCACGTCGAGACATTCGCCCGAACGCACGGTCAGGGATGTGAAGGTGCGCAGGCCCTGGCCGACCAGATGGCTGTGCACGGCGCCGGTGGCGAGGATCATCGGGATCGCCGCGCGGTCGGCATTCATGCCTTCGTCGGTCAGCACGATATGGGCGGCGCCGCCGCGCACGGCATTCTCGGCTTCGGCGCGGATACGCTTCAGCGCATCGCGCAGACTGCCCTCACCGCCATCGACCGGGAAGCTGCAGTCGATCTTCGCCGTCATCTTCTCGGCGTATTTCAGCACCCTGGCATAGTCGGCATTGGTCAGGCAGGGCGATTCCAGCAGCAGGATGGCGACCTGCTTGGCGTCCTCGTCCAGCACGTTGGTCAGATTGCCCATGCGGGTGCGCAGCGACATCACCCGCTTCTCGCGCAGACTGTCGATCGGCGGATTGGTGACCTGGCTGAACTGCTGGCGGAAGAAGTGATGCAGGCCGCGATACTGTTCCGACAGCACCGCAATCGGCGTGTCGTCGCCCATCGAGCCGACCGCTTCCTTGGCGTCTTCCGCCATCGGATGCAGGATCAGCTCCATGTCTTCCAGGGTCAGGCCGAAGGCGAGCTGCGCACGGCGCAGGTCTTCCTTGCTGAAGCTCTTCGATACGGCGCTTGGCGCATCCTTGATCTTCTCCAGCGTGACGATGTTCTTGACCCACTCGCCGTAAGGGTGGTCAGACGCCAGCTTGTCCTTGATCTCGCGATCCAGGAACAGCCTGCCCTTCTTCAGGTCGATGGCGATCATGTCGCCCGGGCCGACGCGGCCCTTCTTGACGATGTTCTGCTCCGGCACCGGCACCATGCCGGTTTCCGAACCGACGATCAGCAGGTTGTCGGTGGTGACGGTATAGCGGATCGGGCGCAGGCCGTTGCGGTCGAGGCCGGCGACCGCCCAGCGGCCGTCGGTGGCGCAGATCGCCGCCGGGCCGTCCCACGGCTCCATGATCGAGTTGCAATAGGCGTAGAGATCGCGATGCGACTGCGGCATCAGCGGCTTGTTCGACGCGCTTTCAGGAATCAGGATGGTCTTCACCATCGGCGCGGTACGGCCGGCGCGCACCAGCACTTCGAAGACAGAGTCGAGCGCGGCGGAGTCGGACGAGCCCGACTGCACGATCGGCTTGATGTCGTCCGAGAAATCGCCGAAGGCCTCGGAGGCCATCTTGATCTCGTGGCTCTTCATCCAGTTGACGTTGCCGCGCAGCGTGTTGATCTCGCCGTTATGGGCGAGCATGCGGAAGGGCTGTGCCAGACGCCAGGTCGGGAAGGTGTTGGTCGAATAGCGCTGGTGATAGATGGCAAAGGTGCTGACGAAACGCTCGTCCTGCAGATCGGGATAGAAATAGTCGATCTGTTCGGCGAGGAACATGCCCTTGTAGATCACCGAACGGCAGCTCAGCGAGCAGATATAGAAGTCGCTGATATGCGCGTTCAGCACCTGCTTCTCGATGCGGCGGCGGATCAGGAACAGGTCGCGCTCAAACGCGCCGTCCTCCTTGCCATGGCGGTTCTCGATCAGCACCTGCTCGATCTCGGGCCGCGTCGCGTTGGCCTTTTCGCCGATGATGGTGGCGTCGACCGGCACCTGGCGCCAGCCATAGATGCCGTAGCCGAAATCGAGGATCGCGGTCTCGACGATGGTGCGGCAGGTTTCCTGCGCGGCCAGATCGGTCTTGGGCAGGAAGACCATCCCTAAGCCGAGCTTGCCCTCACCCGGCTCGAAGCCCGAGCGGCGCACATGCTCGCGGAAGAAATCCTGCGGGATCTGCACGTGAATACCGGCGCCGTCGCCGGTCTTGCCATCGGCATCGACCGCGCCGCGATGCCACAGCGCCTTCAGCGCGGTGATGCCGGCGGCCACCACGCTGCGGCGCGGCTGGCCATCGAGCGAGGCGATCAGCCCGACGCCGCAGGCATCGCGCTCATCCTCGCGGCTGTACATGCCGGTGTCCGACAGGTGTCTGGTCTCGTCCTGCCACTGTTCGACGTAGCTCTTGCGGATGTCGGTCATGGATCGGACTCCTTCTACTTCTTCTGCAGACCCAGCTCGGCGAGCCGGGCCTTGTTCAGTTCCTGCGCCCGCTCGGCACGCAGCCGCGCCAGCAAGGCGAGTTCGCTATGGCGCTGGCCGAGCGACTGGCCGAAAGCGGCCATGCGGGTGTGATCGACATGGCGCTCGATCTCGAGCAGCGCCTTGATCGCGGCCGGCGACAGCTTGTCGGTGGCGACACCGGGCTGCATCGCCTCCTGGCCGGCCGGCGACAGCAGCACGCGCCTGAACACCTGCAGCTCGGCCGCCGTGAAATTGGCGGCGAATTCATCGGCGACGACGCCGACCAGGTCTTCCAGCACGGCACGTATATTGGCGGCCTGGAATTCCTCCACATAGGTCCGGATGCTGGCCTCCTGGCCGGGGAATTCGCGGCTGAGCGAGGCATGGAGCTGCTGGCGGCTGAGCGCGATCTGCTCGGCCAGCATCTGCTGCATCGGGAAGGCGCCGGCTACCACCTGCGCCTCCTGCCGGCGCAGAACGGCATCGCTGTCCGGTGCTGTGGCGGCGCAGGCCGTCAGCGCCACCGACAGCAGCGCGGCAGCCGCAACAGTCTTCAGCGCGCTCATTCGGCGGCCACAGCGCTCGGCTGTGCCCCCGATGCGATCTTGGCCTGGATATACTGGTGGATCGCATCGGCGCAGTCGCGGCCGTCGCGGATCGCCCAGACCACCAGGCTGGCGCCGCGCACGATATCGCCGGCGGCGAAGACGCCGGGGATGCTGGTCATCTTGCTGCGCGCCGAGATTTTCACGGTGCCCCAGCGGGTGACGTCCAGATTCGGCGCCCTGAAAGCCTGCGGCAGGTCTTCCGGATCGAAGCCCAGCGCCTTGATCACGATATCGGCGGGCTGGTCGAAATCAGCATTCTCGATTTCCACCGGCATCTGGCGGCCCGAGGCATCGGCCGCGCCGAGCTTCATGCGGCCGGCATGCACGGCGCTCACCCTGCCCTCGCCGCGGAAGCTCTTGGGCAGCGACAGCCAGACGAATTCGACGCCCTCTTCCTCGGCATTCTTCACTTCGCGCATCGAGCCCGGCATGTTGGCCTTGTCGCGGCGATACAGGCAGTGCACGGCGGTGGCGCCCTGGCGAATGGCCGTGCGCACGCAGTCCATCGCGGTGTCGCCGCCGCCGATCACGACGATCTTCTTGCCGGCCGCGTTCAGCGCGCCGCTCTCGTAGTCGGCCACCGTGTCGCCGAGGCCATGCTTGTTGGAAGCCGTGAGATAGGTCATCGCCGGCACGATATTCTCCAGCCCCGAGCCCGGCGCCTGCAACTCGCGCGCCTTGTAGACGCCGGTGGCGATCAGCACGGCATCGTGCTTCTTGCGCAGGTCGTCGAGCGAGGCATCGCGGCCGACGTCGAAATTCATGTGGAACTGCACGCCGGCGGCTTCGAGCAGGGCCGAGCGACGTTCGACGACGCTCTTTTCCAGCTTGAAATTCGGGATGCCGTAGATCAGCAGGCCGCCGGGACGGTCGTAGCGATCGTAGACATGCACGGCATAGCCCAGACGCCGCAGCTTGTCGGCGGCAGCCAGCCCGGCCGGACCGGCGCCGACGATGCCGATGCTCTGCGCGCGTTCGCCATGCACCGGCTTGGGCACCTGCACCCAGCCCGACTCCCAGGCCTTTTCGGTGATGTACTTTTCGATGGCGCCGATGGTGACGGTGCCATGGCCCGACTGCTCGATCACGCAGTTGCCTTCGCAGAGACGATCCTGCGGGCAGATGCGGCCGCAGATTTCGGGAAACGTATTGGTCGCCTGGCTCAGCTCATAGGCTTCTTCCAGCCGGCCTTCGGCGGTCATGCGCAGCCAGTCGGGGATATTGTTGTGCAGCGGGCAATGCACCTGACAAAACGGCACGCCGCATTGCGAGCAGCGCGAGGCCTGTTCGTCAGCCTTGGTGGCGGCGAATTCGCGATAGATCTCGTCGAAGTCCTGCGCGCGTTCCGACGCGTTGCGCTTTTCCGGCATCGACCGGGCGGTCTGCACGAACTTCAACATCTTCTCGGCCATGGCACGCTGCCTTGCTGGGGCGACCTGCCGGCGGGTCGATGGATATCAGGTGCGGCAGGTCGGGGTCCTGGGTCAAAGACACCCCTGGCGGCAGGTCCACGACGTCTGCTGGGACGGAAAGGACATTCGACGGGGGCGGAGCGCAACTTTTATTACCCAACCTCGCGGCGATCAAGCACAAAATCTCCGATAGGTCACATTTGTTGACCTTTTCGATTCTTGCGCGGGGCTTTCGGAGCCTGGCGACCGCCCGAAGCGCCGTAACGCCATCAAATTAGGTCCGTATTGAGACTAAATGCCCTGTAAGCGGTTGAAATCACAGGCGCAGTTTTCCACAGCCAGGCTGAGCCGCAGAATGCCGCCGCTTTGCCCGCCTTCCGCCTGAATTGCCGGGCCTGCTGGTGGCGGGCCGGAACCGCCGGTCAGTCCTCTGCGAGGTGTCCCTCATGCGCATTCTTCATGGTCTGGCGATTGCGAGCGCCATGTTGATCTCGCTGCCCGCCTTCAGCCCGCCGGCCGAGGCCGGCGACAGGCATCACCGCCACGGTCATGGCCACAAGCATGGCCATCACGGCCACTATTATGGCGGCAAGCCGGGGTATGACGGTGCCCCCTATCGGGTCGACCATCGCTGGCGCGGGCCTGCGCCGGGCTATTACGTCTATCCGCCCGGCTATTACGCCTACCCGGCCCCGGTCTATTACTATCCGCCGCCGCCGCGACACCTGCCGCACGGCCCCTCGATCAGCGTGACCATCCCGCTGGATTGAGCCGGTTTTCCAGAGTCCTGACGGGCGGAGCGCCCGGTGAAAGCCGGGCGTTTTTTATTGCCTCAGGTTGTAGTGATATGAATACTAGCATAATGGGGTTGCAGAAAGAGAACATTTCGTGTACATTGGCGTCATGCCGACCTCCCATATTCCAGGATCGACGCCTCATGACCTTCCTGCCTCTCCCCGACCAGCACAGCCACCTCCCATCCACCGGCGGCTTTGGCGACCTCTTCCGCATCACTGGCGCAGTGGGACCGGAAGCCGCCAATGCACGCGACGATGTCATTCGCGCGCAAATCCTGCTCGGCCAGACCGGCGATTTCGATCTCGACAGTCTCGGCGGCCCGACCGGCTGGCCCGGCAGCGAACTGACCCGCGGTCTGCGCCGCTACCAGCGCCGCAAGGGACTCACCGTCGACGGCCTGATGCTGCCCGACGGAGAAACGATCAGGGCGCTGCAAGCGGATCTGCACGACGGCCTTGCAGATTACCGCGCGCCGACGACGATCGAGGTCGACGGCTTCCACGACAGGCTGGCACGCTATCGTGACGACGGTGATGAGGATGTGGACCCACCACGCCTGGAACTGCCACGTGCGGACGGCAATCGCCTTGAAGCACTGCCACGCGCGGAGGTGCGAAGCGACGCGGACGTCGACGCCTCACCCGGCTTCACGCCCGGCGCGCAGGTCGCGCAGGCTGGCGAGGTCATGCAGATGATTCAGGCACAGGCCGCGGCGAACGCTGCCGGTGCCGGTGCCGGTGCCGCCAAGCAGGCCGGGACTGCTGCTGCAAGACAAGCCGTGCCCGGGACAACACCTGAAACAGACAGGGCCGTTCGTCAGCTTGAGGAATGGGCTGGCGACAAGATCAACCTGCTGACGCTGCCGGCGCAGATTCCGGGAGCGATCGTCAACGGCACACCGATCAAACTGTCATCCACATTGCTCGATCCGGCGCTTGAAGCCGCAGGCAAAACACCATCTCTGGCACCGAGTGCACCGGACGATGCCGGGCTCAAAAAATATTCCGGCGCTTTGTTGGCCGAAGGTACGCGCGCCATAGAATCTGGCATTCAGGATATCTTCGGAACGACAGTCGAGCGGCATGAAACGGAAAACTCGCGGCTGTCGAGTAACATCATTGTCAAAGCCTGCAACGAAGTAATTGAAAGGAATATCCGGTTGCACGGGTTTGACCATGTTGCAGGCGCCTCCGAGAGCGGAGAAGGCGTTACCGAAAAAAGTGAAGCATCTCTGAAAGACGGGATAAAAAATAAAGGCGGCGGCGGACACAGCTTTCCCGACGTTCTTTATGAGAATGGAGAATGGCGCGTCGCGATTAACAGCGCCACGGAATCTGCACCCGGACAATATATTGGTCGCGAGGTAAGAAGTTTTGCCAAGCTTCTGACAAATATCGGGCAGGGCGTTGCAAAAATTATCGGCAAGAAGCGGCCAGATGAAGATATTCGCGAGTACGAGAAACGTGCCTCGCAAGTTTGCGAAGATGCATTTGCAGAAGTGCTGGAAAAGAAAGATGCTGAGGCTGAAGAACAGCCCGTCGATCCCCAATTGCCGAGCCCATAGGATGTCGATAACGGTCCACCGCAAACGAACGCATTTTCGCAATAAGGGGATCGTTTTTGCGCCGGAAGATTATCGCAATCTCTCTGCTGTGCTGGCAGACGCTTTTCCAGACGCTCGCTATTACATGGTCCCCACGGACAGGCAGCGGAACTACCTGTATCGGGAATCGCATGGCCTGCTGCGCAAGCATCCGCCACGCGTTCTAGTTCACCCGACGTTGGAACGAATTTCACAGGCTGCTTATCGCTGGAAAGCCGACATTGTCATGGTCACCGATACGCAGTGGCAACCCGAGTGGAAGCGGGTCGTGGATGATCACAAATTCCCGCATTGGAGCCTGCTCCCGCCGCGCCAACCTTCTGTTTTTTTCCAGCGGCGGATGGGGCAGTACATACAACTGAAAATGGGTGCGACCGGGATGATCGGTCATGACATTTCGGTTCGCTGCCTACCCGGAAGCGATTCCCATCTGCGTTTCGCCAGCCGTTTCTTCCGCCTTCTTGGTAAAGTCGCCAGCAATCGAAACCTTGCCATCATGAAATATCCCTCCGGCGAAATTGTGGAGAGCTACATTGATAAGCCTGCCTGGCTCTGGATCGGCCATGCAGCACGCCAATGGGCCGCGGGTGACAGCCGGCACTTCCTAAGTTTCAGCCACAGGAATGAAGGCCTCCGCCCCCTGCCGCTCAACCCGCCTGAAGCTTGAGCGGTTGTGCGCTCCTGGCCGTACTACGCAACCCGAATACCGGCCGCAGCAGAGCGATCCGCCGCACGATCTCGTAGCCGACGACACACACCGCCGTTGTGCCCGCCACCAGGATCGCCGCCTCCGCACCGACCGGCAGGCCGAGCTTGGTGAGGTGATGGCCGAGTACCACAATCGCGGTCTGATGCAGGATGTAGAACGGGAAGACCGCGTCGGTGAGATACCGCCGCGCGGGGCTGTCGAAATTCATCCAGCGCCGCGCGAACCGAGCAGCATCACGATCCAGGCCCATTGATCCAGCGCCCAGAGGAAAGCGCGCATCCACCGCTCGCGGCTGGTCAACCGCCATCGCGTGCGCAACATCGCCGGCAACGACAGCGGCGATTTCACCGTGACGCTGGAC
>JAEYSS010000071.1 GCA_023434425.1 Pseudomonadota bacterium
TGATCACAGGAGACGGCCATGAACGACATGACCAAACCTGCCGCGCCGGCCCTGCCCCCGGTGGTTTCGCGCGACGCATGGCTGGAGGCCCGTCGCGCCCTGCTGCTGAAGGAAAAGCAGCTGACCCGCGCACGCGACGCGCTGAATGCCGAGCGCCGCCGCCTGCCGGTAGTGGCGGTGCAGAAGGAGTACAGATTCGAGACGCCGCAAGGCCGCAAAACTCTGCTCGACCTGTTCGAGGACCGCAGCCAGTTGGTGATCTATCACTTCATGTTCGATCCCGACGATCCGCCGCCGGGCCAGACGCATCCCTACAGCGATGGTTGCCCCGGCTGCTCGCATGTCGCCGACAGCATCCCGCATCTGTCGCATCTGCATGCTCGCGGCACGGCCTTCACGATGGTCTCGCGCGCGCCGCTGGCCAAGATCATGCCGTTCAAGCGGCGTATGGGCTGGACGATGCCCTGGGCTTCGTCGTTCGGCAGCGACTTCAATTCCGATTTCGGCGTCACCGTCGATCCGGCAGTGGCGCCGCCGGAATACAATTACCAGGATGCCGAAGCACTCAAAGCCAAGGGCCAGCTGGAGCATGTCAAAGGCGAACTCCCGGGCCTGAGCGTCTTCCTGCGAAACAGCCATCGGCTTTATCACAGCTATTCCACGTTTGGCCGCGGCCTCGATGGACTACTCAACACCTACAACATTCTCGACCTGACGCCCTATGGCCGGCAGGAGGCGTGGGAGGACTCGCCGGCCGGCTGGCCGCAGACCGACGATTTCTGGCTGCGCCATCACGACAGATACGATGGCGCGCCGCAGGCCACACCCGACTGTTGCAAAGATTGATAGAGAGAGAAGGACGAAACACGATGAGTTATGTGGATGGTTTCCTGATTCCGGTGCCGAAGAAGAACCTGGCGGCCTACATGAAGATGTCGAAGAAGGCCGGCAAGGTCTGGCAGGAATACGGCGCTGTCGGCTATTACGAATGCGCTGGCGACGACATGAATGCCGCCTTCGGCCTGCCCTTCCCCAAGCAGATGAAACTGAAGAAGGGCGAAGTGCCGGTCTTCTCCTTCATCATCTACAAGTCGAAGGCACAGCGCGACAAGGTGAATGCCAGGGTCATGAAGGACCCGCGCATGGAGGCGATGTGCCCGGATCCGCAGAAGATGCCCTTCGACGTCAAGCGCATGGCATTCGGCGGCTTCAAGACGATGGTTCAGTACTGAGTCTAGCCGCCTGCACACAGAAGCCCGGCGGATCATCCCGCCGGGCTTTCTCGTTTGGATCTGGCAGCTACAGCAGAGGCCTTATGGCTGGTGGATGGAAACGACAAGCAAGACATCTCACCGCCAGGTATCGCTTAACGCATTTTATGCTCTGTCAGCTCTTTTCCGGTCCACTTCGCGTATGCACCACTGAGATTTCCCTCAATATCAGTCAACTCATTGAGCGCGTAATCGCAAAATCCTTCCAGAAAATGTCTTTCATCCCCATCTAGATGGTGGATCAAACTATCGCGCACATGTTCAAGTTCCACGATAGCTGAGTAAGCAGACTGCATGGCCTCGAAAAATTTGCCATCTAAACTCGCCGCCTCAAGCATGTATTTCGTCAGGATATCCTTATGAACACGCGGAATAGACATTGAGCTTTGAAGCTTTCCATTCGTATCAGTTTGCACATATCTAATGACTCCGGATTTCGAGAATGACGCCGTGAATATCGAATTAAAGTATTCGTCCTTAGTTTTTTCGTAGGCATCAAACGTCTCTTTTATGTCATTGCATATCGATCTTATACGACGAATAGCCCACAAATTTGTCTCGCATTCACGGGTAAAAAGCCGACTCAACCCTCGAATTTTTCGAGCATCCGCACGCCAGCGCCGAAGTAACTCGATAGTTTCTTTAATAAAGAAAAGCGCGATCGCCGATACGACGGTTATAGGGATAATGGAGATCAAGTCTGTCATTTCTCGTCCCTATAAATCTTATGCGCAATCACCATTCGACGATTATCAAGAAAGCAAAAATTATCCGTCTTCCAGCAGCCGCTTCGGGTGCAGGCCATTCACGAAGCCCATGAAGGGCGGATGGATGCTGTAGCCCAGCAGGCGGCGCATATGCTCGCTGCACTGCTTCACGCGTTCGCGCGACACCGACAGGCTGAAATTCTCCTGCTGGCGGCACCAGGGCGCGCAGTATTGGGCTGTAACGCAGAGCCGGCCGCGGCCGGTGACGTTGGCGCCGCCGCCATGCCACAGCGTGCCGACAAAGAACAGCACCGAGCCGCTCGGCATCACGGCCGGCACGGCGCGGGCAATATCCTCCGGTCCCGGCATGCGGCCGTCCCATCGGTGGCTGCCCGGAATCAAGAGCGTGGCGCCGTTTTCGAAGGTGAAATCGTCAACCGCCATGATGGTGGCCGCGCCCAGCGCGGGACGCGGGCGCGGCACCGGATAAAAGGCATCGTCGTAATGCAGCGGCTGCGCCGCCTCGCCCGGCTGGATGTCGATGGCCTGCAGCTGCGACAGCAGGTAGTTCGGCTCCAGCAGCCGGTCGAGCAATGCCAGAATGACGGGATGCTCTGCCAGCGGATTGCAGGCCAGTGTCTTTTCCACCACGGCATAGAGCCGCTTGGTGCCGAAGCCTTCGAAACTGTTGCGCCCGAGATGCTGGTGAAAATGCGGCTCCAGCGCCGCGCGCATCACCGCGGCCTCGTCCGCCGTGAACAGGTTGTGCAGGATCACATAGCCGTCGCGCTCGACCTGCGCCATCAACGCATCGACCAGCGCCGGATCGACCGGCTCCTGGCTGCCCGCCGTCGAGCGGTATTTGCGGGCAAGCTCGGCATGGAAATATTCGCTGACGTCCCTGACGATCATCTTTTCCATGCCGGGCCCTTCCGTCTCGATGCCTAGTCGCTGAGGGCGGCAAAGCGCCGCTGGTGGAAATCGGCATTGCCGAAGGTGGTGTCGAGCATCATCAGCCGCTTCATATAGTGGCCGACATTCAGTTCGTCGGTCATGCCCATACCGCCATGAATCTGCACGGCCTGCTGGCCGACAAAACGCCCGGAGCGGCCGAGCTGGACTTTCGCGGCGGCCGCCGCCTTGGCGCGGTCCTTCGGCTCGGCAGCGGCCTTGAGCGCCGCGAGTAAAGCCAGTGAGCGAGCGCTTTCCACCTGCATCATCATGTCGACCAGGCGATGCTGGATCACCTGGAATTCGCCGATGGCGCGACCGAACTGCTTGCGGGTCTTGGCATAGGCCAGCGTGGTCTCGTGCAGTGCGGCCATGGCGCCGACGGCCTCGGAGGCCATGAAGGCAATCGCCTGGTCGATCACCGCCTCGACGGCCGGCATGGCATCGGCCGGATCGCCGCCCAGCACGGCCAGCACCGGTGCATGATCGAACTGGATATCGGAGGCACGGCGATTGTCGACGGTGCGGTAATCGTGCCGCGCCACGCCGGCGCCCCCAGAAGCGGAGCTGGCATCGACCACGAAGAGGCCCAGCCCCTTCGCATCGGTGTCGCTGCCGGTCGAGCGCGCCAGCACGATCAGCCTGTCGGCGCTGGCGGCATCCCAGACCACGATCTTCTTGCCGCTCAAGGTCCAGCCATCGGCGCCCTTCGTGGCCCTGGTGCGGGTTTCGTTGAGCGCGAAACGCGAACCGTGTTCGGCATGGGCGAAAGCCCACTTGGCCTTGCCCTCGGCAATCGCCGGCAGCCATTCATTCTTCTGCTTGTCGTCGCCCGCCGCCTGGATCAGGCCGGCACCGAGGATCACGGTGGAGAAATACGGCTCGGCCACCATATGGCGGCCGAAACGCTCGGCCAGCAGCATGGCATCGACGGCGCCACCGCCCAGGCCACCGGCCTCTTCCGGCAACGGGATGGCGAGCCAGCCGAGTTCGGCCATGGTCTTCCAGTTTTCTTCCGCATAGCCGAGATCGGTTTTCACCAGCTTGCGCCAGCGTTCGAAATCGTACTTATCCTGCAGCCAGCTTTCGACGCTGTCGGCCAGCAGGGTCTGTTCTTCGGACAACTGGAAATCCATGGGACGTTCTTTCCTGTCTTGATCTTCGTCTTGGTTCAGAGGCCCAGCACCATCTTGGCGATGATGTTGCGCTGAATTTCATTCGAGCCGCCATAGATCGTGGTGGCGCGGTAATAGAGATAGCTTTCCATGCGGCCCTGCGCGTAATCGGGCCCGACCGGCGGCTGGTTCGAGCCATCCGGCCGATGCTCGTAGGGCGCGGCGTAATAGCCGAGCGCCTCGACCGCCAGTTCGCTCAGGCTCTGCTGGATTTCCGAACCGCGGATTTTCAGCATGCTGGCTTCGGGCCCCACGCCCTTGCCGGCATTCTCGGCTGCCAGCATGCGCAGGTTGGTGTATTCCAGCGCCAGCAGATCGATCTCGATGGCGGCCACCTTGGCGCGGAAGTCCGCATCCTCCAGCAACGGCCGGCCGCAGGCCTGTTCAGCGCGCGCGATGTCCTTCAGCCGCTTCAGGCGCTGTTTCGAGGTGGCGACTTCGGCGATGCCGGTGCGTTCGTTGCCGAGCAGGAATTTAGCATAGGTCCAGCCCTTGCCTTCCTTGCCGATCAGATTGGCCTTCGGCACCCGCACGTTGTCGAGAAACACCTCGTTGACGCTGTGGCCTTCGTCGATGGAAATGATCGGGCGCACCTTCACGCCCGGATCGGTCATGTCGAGCAGGAGGAAGGAAATGCCCTCCTGCGGTTTGGCGTCGGGATCGGTGCGCACGAGGCAGAACATCATGTTTGCGTGCTGCGCCTGTGTGGTCCAGATCTTGTGACCGTTCACCACGTAATGATCGCCATCGCTTTCGGCGCGGGTACGCAGGGAGGCGAGATCGGAACCCGAGCCCGGTTCGGAATAGCCCTGACACCACCAGTCTTCCATGCTGACGATGCGCGGCAGGTATTTCGCCTTCTGCTCATCGGTGCCGAAGGTGTAGATCACCGGCCCGACCATGCTGATGCCAAACGGCACCAGCGGCGGCGCATCGGACGACGCACATTCCTCATCGAAAATATAGCGCTGCACGGGAGTCCAGCCCGGACCGCCATATTGCTGCGGCCAGTTCGGCGCAC
>JAEYSS010000140.1 GCA_023434425.1 Pseudomonadota bacterium
GGGTCAGCTGCTTTTCCTTCAGCAGCAGGGCGCGACGGGCCTCCAGCCATGCGTCGCGCGAAACCACCGGGGGCAGGGCCGGCGCGGCAGGTTTGGTCATGTCGTTCATGGCCGTCTCCTGTGATCAGTCGCTCTTGACAGAAGAGTTGATATCAACATAATGCCACTATGTCAAAGCCCGCGCCGCACACTGCTGCCAACCCACTGCCATACGAAACCACGCTGATGGTGCGCGACACTTGCTTGTGCCTACATGTGCAGCGCGCGGCGCGGGCGGTGGCGCGACGCTTCGACGAAGCTTTGCGGCCGCTCGATCTCACCAATGGGCAGTTTTCGCTGCTGATGTCGCTGAGCCGGCCCGAACCCGCGCCGATGCGTCAGGTCGCCGCGCTGCTGGCCATGGATCGCACGACGCTGACCGCGAACCTCAAGCCGCTGGAGCGGCGCGGCCTGCTGCAGATTCTGGTCGATCCCGAAGATCGTCGCAGCAAGCGGCTGAAACTGACCCGCGCCGGTCGCGACCTGCTGGTGAAGGCGATGCCGATCTGGACCGCGACCCATGCCGTGCTGGATCGCATGGTGACGGCCACGGGCCTCGACGAGCTGCGTGCCGACCTGCGCGCACTCTCCTGACACTCGCTGTCGCTCGTCGGCAGTAATCTGAAATCACACCCCAGAGGAGGAACGTAACGTGCAGATCAATCCCTACCTGATGTTCAGCGGCAATTGCGAAGAGGCCTTCCGCTATTACGAGAAGCATCTCGGCGGCAAGATCGTTGCCCTGATGAAGTACAGCGACGCGCCGCCAATGCCGGAAGGCCACACGCCACCTGAGGGCGGCTGTGCGCCGGACATGACCGGCGCCGAGAACCTGATCATGCATGCCTGCATGCAGGTCGGCGGTGTTTCGCTGATGGCATCGGATGCACCGCCCAGTATGCCGCAGGAAAAGATGCAGGGCATCTCGGTGACGCTGAACCTGACCAGCGAAAGCGAAGCGCGCCGCATTTTCGATGCGCTGTCGCAGGGCGGCACCGTCACCAGCCCGCTGATGCAGACCTTCTGGGCCAAGGCCTTCGGCACGGTCACCGACCGCTTTGGCACGCCCTGGATGATCAACTGCATGGACGAGATGGAGATGAAGGCAGCGTCGTAACCGCAGCCTCACCGTAAAAGGAAAAAGCCCGGCGGGTTTCCCCGGCCGGGCTTTTTTATGGAAGCCGGTCCACGAGGGATCAGGCGGCGTTGATCGCCTTGACCGCCTCGACGGCGCTCTCCGGATTCCAATTGGTATAGGCGGCGGCGCAATGCGAGGCGCAGTAGGGTTTGCCGGGCAGCGCGACATGCGTGCAGAAATCGAATTCGGCGCTTTTGGGATCGCCGATCGGCCATTTGCAGCGCGGGCCGGTCGACGGCGTCAGCGCGGCGAGCATGGCGGCGGTCAGTTGAGCCTGCGAAGCCTGACTGTGGCTTACAGGAGTGGCTGCGTCTTCGCGCACCTGCACGGGGGCTCGGGCGGGGGCGGGTGCTGCAGCCGTATGTCCGCCCCCACCGCTCGAGCTACCGCCATGACTGGCCGCCGGCCGCGGCTGTGCGGGCTTTTCGCTGCGCATGATGGGCGAGGCGCGCTTGGCCAGGCCGATACGGTGGGCTTTGCCCACGACGGCATTGCGGGTCATCCCCAGCTGCTTGCCGATCTGCGTGATCGACTGGCCGGATTCCCAGTATTGCACCAGGAGTTTAACTTTTTCGTCCGTCCATACCATATCTAGCCCCCATGATTGGCGTTGGCCGCTAGATCGAGTAAAGGCGCCAAAATTGAGATTTGGTCAACCGGACTCTGTCCATTATCCACAAGAATCTATGGACATGCTGCTGCTAAGCCCTTAGCTCAACGGGGGCGAATCGGAGTTATCCACAAGTGCCTGCGCTGAAATCCGCGACAAATAACCCTCAAGGGCAGCTTGGCTACGACTGGTCGGTGGCCCTGCCGGAGCCCGAGGCTTTCCGCCGGGCCTATGCCCGTGATGGCTATGCGGTGATCCGCGGCCTGTTCTCCGCCGCCGAGGTGGCCGAGATCGCGGCCGCCTTCGACCGTATACAGACGGCCGGCCTCGCGCTCGGCCGCAGCTTCCGTCATGGCAATCTGCTGTTCCGGCTTGGCGACGATCCGCAGCTGGGCCGCGTCCTGCGCATGGTGCAATGGCCATGCTGGCGCGACGCGCTGCTGGATCGCGTGCGGCTGGATCTGCGCTTTGCCGCCGTTCTGCGACCGCTGATCGGCGACGATCTCAAGCAGATCATCAACCAGATGCACTGGAAGCCGCCGGGCGCGGCGAAAGTCGAATTCGCCTATCACCAGGACAGCCGTTTTCGCCGCCCGGCTTCCGCATTCCGTGATCTGGCGAATTCCTATGTGCAGACCGGCCTCGCCATCGATGCGCATACGCGCGCCAGCGGTGCCATGAGGGTGATTCCGGGCAGCCACCTTATGGGCGATCTCGGCCTCGGCGCCGACGGTCCGATCCTCGATCAGGCCATGCAGGACGACACATTGCGGGCCGTCGGCCTGGATCCGGCGGCAGCGGTCGATCTCGAACTGGCGCCCGGCGACCTGGCCTTGTGGTCGCCGTATCTGGTGCATGGCTCGGGCGTCAATGTCACGGCGGCCGACCGGCGGCTCTACATTAACGGCTATGTCCGCAGTGTGGATTGCGATCGCGGTGAGGTGGCTTTCGCACATGGCCGGCCGCAGCCGCTCGGCCCGCAGCCCGCCCTTGTGCATTATGAAGCGCTGCATGAGAGACCTGAGCCGCACTTCGTCGACGGCCCGGGCAATTGATTCGACGCGCCGAGTTTGCCACGGTAATGGCATGACAAACCCCAGCGGCAGCTTCTCCTTCGATCTCGTCATCTTCGGCGCCACCGGCGACCTGTCGCTGCGCAAGCTGGTGCCCGCCTTGTACCACCGCGATGTGGCCGGCCAGCTGAACGACGATGCGCGGCTGTTTGCGGTTGCGCGCGGCGAAATGAGCAATGCGGAATATCGCGAAATGGCGGCGGCCGCCCTTAAGGAGCATGTCGCGGCCGATGAATTCGATGCTGGGCGTGTCGGGAGCTTCCTGCAGCGCTTCCGCTATCTCTCGCTCGATGCGCAGAAAAGCGACGACTATGAAGGCCTGAAGGCTGCGCTGGATGGTAGCGACACTCGCATCGTCGTTTTCTACCTTGCCATGGCGCCGCGCTTTTTCGGCCCGATCTGCACGCAACTGGCCAAGGCCGGTCTCAATCGGGCGGAAGCCCGCGTCGTACTGGAAAAGCCGATCGGCCAGGATCTGGCCTCGGCGCGCACCATCAACGCGGCAGTCGCCGCCGCTTTCCCCGAAAGCCGCGTCTTCCGCATCGATCACTATCTCGGAAAGGAGACGGTGCAGAACCTGATGGCGTTACGCTTTGCCAATGCACTGTTCGAGCCCATCTGGCATCGGGGTGTGATCGATCATGTGCAGGTGACCGTGGCCGAGAAGATCGGTGTCGAAGGGCGGGCGGACTATTACGATCATGCCGGCGCGCTGCGCGATATGGTCCAGAATCATCTGCTGCAATTGCTCTGCCTGGTGGCAATGGAGCCGCCGAATGAATTCGCCGCAGACGCGGTGCGCGACGAGAAGCTCAAAGTGCTTGAGGCCTTGCGGCGGATCTCGGAGCACGAAGTGGGCGAGAAGACGGTGCGCGGCCAGTATGGCCGCGGCAGTGTCGACGCCGCCGCGGCAGTGTCCTATCTCGACGAACTGGGTCGTGCCAGCAGCACGGAAACCTTTGTGGTGGTGAAGGCCGAGGTGGAGACCTGGCGCTGGGCCGGCGTACCGTTTTATCTGCGCACCGGAAAACGCCTGCCGGTGCGGCATTCGGAAATCGTGGTGCAGTTCCGCCCCGTGCCGCACCTGATTTTCCCTGCCGCGTCGCGCGACGTGGTGCCCAACCGGCTGGTGATCCGGCTGCAGCCCGACGAGGGCATTGCGCTGCATATGATGAGCAAGGTGCCGGGACCGGGCGGCATGCGGCTGCGCACCGCGCCGCTCAACCTCAGCTTCGCCGAAGCCTTCCGCGGCCGGCAGCCGGACGCCTATGAACGGCTGTTGATGGATGTGGTGCGCGGTAATCCGATGCTGTTCATGCGCAGCGACGAGGTCGAAGCCGCCTGGCGCTGGGCCGAGCCGATCCTGGCGGCCTGGACTGCGCAGGATGATCCGCCGAAATCCTACACCGCTGGCAGCTGGGGGCCCTCGGCCGCCATCGGACTGATCGAGCGCGACGGCCGCAACTGGCACGAAGATATGCGGTGATGACCGCGTCGCTCGACAGGCTGCGCGAGCGGCTCGGCCCGCATCTGAGCGCGGCCGACGAACCGGCCGGCCGCGTGCGGCTGCAGACCCTGGTCCTGCTGCGCTGGATCGCGATCATCGGCCAGCTTCTGGCGATCCTGTTTGTTCATTTCGGTCTGAATTTCAAACTGCCGCTTCTGCCCGCACTGGGCGTCGTTGGCATCTCGGCCTTGCTCAATATCATACTGTTTGTCGTCTATCCGACGGCGAAGCGTTTGAGCGAGCTGGGGGCGGCGCTCTATCTTGCGTTCGATCTGGTCCAGCTCTGCATCCTGCTGTTTCTCACCGGCGGTATCGACAATCCGTTCACCGTGCTGATCCTGGTGCCGGTTACAGTCTCCGCTACCATTCTCACCCTGCGCTCCACCGCGATGCTCGGCATGCTGGCATTCGCGCTGACGGTGGCGATTACCATCTGGCATTTTCCGCTGCCCTGGAGTGACCCGGCCGAGGTGCTGCAGCCGGAGCTGCTGCAGTGGGGCAACCTGATCGCGCTGGTGCTCGGTACGTTGTTCATCGCCGCCTATGCCTGGCAGGTGGCGGAAGAGGCGCGCCGCATGTCGGATGCTCTGGCCGCCACGCAGATGGCGCTGGCCCGCGAACAGCAGGTGTCGGCGCTGGGCGGCCTGGCAGCGGCGGCAGCACATGAACTGGGTTCGCCGCTGGGCACGATTGCCGTGGTGGTGAAGGAGATCGGCCGCGACCTGCCGTCCGAGCATGGGTTGTCCGAGGATATCGCGCTCCTTCAGAGTCAGGTGGATCGCTGCAGGGAAATCCTCGCCCGGCTGTCGCGCCGTCCTTCGGCGACATCCGATCCCGAAGCCTTTGCCGATCTCGGCATTGCCAACATGATGGAAATGGTGGCGCTGCCCTGGCGGCGCGACGGCATCGCCTTTGCCGTGCGACTGATCGGCACCGGTGCGCCGCCGCTGCTGCCGCGCCGGCCTGAAATCCTGCACGGTCTGGGCAACCTGATGCAGAATGCGATGGAATTCGCTCGCAGCAGCGTGGAGGTCGAGGTCGACTGGGACGACAGGCTAATCCGCCTGCGCATCCTGGATGACGGACCGGGCTTGAATGTCGACATCCTATCGGCGCTGGGCGAGCCGTACGTGACCAGCCGGCACGACAGCGGCGGTATGGGACTGGGTGTATTCATTGCCATGAATCTGCTGCGCCGCAGCGGGGCTTCGGTGGCCTTCGCCAACCGGCCGGCTGGCGGCGGCACCCAGGTGGAAGTGAACTGGCCGCGTCAACTGGGCCGATAGCACGGCGAGGGTTGCGCCGTGGCTCCGCTGCGGTACATTGCCGTCATGACCGATATGACCTTGCTGATCGTCGATGACGATGAACCGCTGCGCCTGCGCCTGGCGCGCGCCATGGAGAAGCGCGGCTACGTCGTGCAGACCGCGGAATCGGTTGCTATCGGCATCCAGATGGCTCGCGCCAAGCCGCCGGCCTATGCGGTGGTCGATCTGAAACTGGGCGACGGCAACGGACTGGATGTCGTCACCGCCATCCGCCAGGTACGGCAGGATGCCCGCGTCGTGATGCTGACGGGCTACGGAAATATCGCCACCGCTGTCGCCGCCGTGAAAGCGGGCGCCGCCGACTATCTGCCCAAGCCTGCCGATGCCGACGACGTGGATCGTGCGCTGCGCGTGGGCAATGCGGCGCATCCGGCCCCGCCGGACGAGCCGATGTCGGCCGAGCGGGTACGCTGGGAACATATCCAGCGTGTGTTCGAACTCTGCGACCGCAATGTGTCGGAGACGGCGCGCCGGCTGAAGATGCATCGCCGCACCCTGCAGCGCATCCTCGCCAAACGCTCGCCGCAATAATCCATGCTGATCGAGGAGGCCCGGCTGCCGCCCGGACTCCGTGTCTACGCCATCGGCGATATCCATGGCCGTGCCGATCTGCTGGATCAGTTGCATAACAAGATCGAAGCCGATCTCGATACGGCTCCAGAGCAAACCGTCATTGTGTATCTGGGCGACTATGTCGATCGCGGCGCAGATTCGTATGGCGTGATCGAGCGTTTGACGCGCCCGCGTTTCCCCAATGTCGAAACGGTCGCGCTGCTTGGCAACCACGAAGACATGCTGCTGCAGTTTATGGACGCGCCCTATGGCGCTTCGTTGTGGCTTAGCAACGGCGGCGATGCCACGCTGGCGAGTTACAAGGTAAAGGTGCCGGCGTCGTTCGACGACTTTCTGTTGACCCAGCGTGCCCTGCTCGGCGCCATGCCGCGGCATCATAAGCAGTTCCTCAGCAGTCTGCCGGAGCAGGTACAGTATGGCGACTACCTGTTCGTCCATGCCGGGATCAGGCCAGGTCTGCCGCTCGACCGGCAAAGCCGCGAACACATGATCTGGATCCGCGATGTCTTCCTCAATTCCGAGGTCGATCACGGGCTGATCGTGGTGCATGGCCATACCATCGTGCATGACGTCGAATGGCTGCCCAACCGCATTGGCGTCGATACCGGTGCCTATACCACCGGGCGGTTGACGGCCCTGGTGCTGGAAGGGGCGGAACGCCGCCTGCTGCAGACCTGAAAATCCCTTTAAAGGCTGGCGTTTAAACCCCTTCCGGTGTATCGAAAAGCCATGTCCGATTTCACTGCCGATGCCGCCGATTTCACCGCCGCCCGCGTGCTGGTGGTGGGCGACGTGATGCTCGACCGCTTCGTTTATGGTGGGGTCGATCGCATTTCGCCCGAGGCGCCGATTCCGGTGATGCGGATCGAGCGCGAGATCGTCATGCCCGGCGGTGCCGGCAATGTGGCGCGTAATCTGGCCGCGCTCGGCGCGAAGGTCGCGTTGCTCGGCCTGGCAGGTGATGACCCCGCCGCCGACCAGCTGAACGAGGTGCTGGCGCTCGAGCCCGGCATCGAAGCGCATCTGATGATCGACCAGACATGGCACACCATTGAGAAGACCCGCTTCATCGGCAGCCGGCAGCAGCTCCTGCGTGTCGACCGCGAAAGCACCGCACAGCCATCTGACGATGCCGTCGATGCCCTGATCAAGGCTGCGTTGGACGCGCTGGCGGCGAATGCCGTGCTGGTGCTGTCGGATTACGCCAAGGGCGCGGTCGGCGACCGCGTGTTGGCCAAACTGGTCAAAGCCGCCGCCAAGGCCGGCAAGCCGATCATTGTCGATCCCAAGGGCAGCGATTACCGCCGCTACAAGGGCGCGACGCTGGTGACGCCGAATCGCGCCGAAGCGGCACTGGCGACCGGCGAAAGCTGCGCCGACGACGACAGCGCCGTGGCGGCGGCCCGCAAGCTGGTGAATGACGCCGGCATCGCCAATGTGCTGGTGACGCGCGGTGGCGCCGGGATGACGCTTGTTCAAGGTAAAGACGGTCTCCCGCTTCACCTCAAGGCCGAGGCGCGCGAAGTTTTCGATGTGTCCGGCGCCGGCGACACTGTCGTGGCGACAATTGCTGCGGCGCTGGCCGTCCGCCGTCCGCTGCCGCAGGCCGCCCGCCTTGCCAATGCGGCTGCCGGCATCGTGGTGGGCAAGATCGGCACCGCGGTGGTGCATCCCGAGGAATTGCGGCTGGCCTTGCATATGCCGGATCCGCACGGTATCGAGGCCAAAGTGGCGACGGCGCAGCAGGCATCGGAGCGCGTGGCGTTGTGGCGCAGCCGCGGCGACCGTATCGGCTTCACCAATGGCGTCTTCGACCTGCTTCATCCCGGCCATCTGGCGCTGCTGTCGGACGTGCGCGCGCAATGCGACCGGTTGATTGTCGCCATCAACGCCGACGCTTCCGTGAAAAAGCTGAAAGGGCCGGCCCGTCCGGTGCAGGATGAGCGCCATCGCGCGCAGATTCTGGCCGCTTTGGGTCTGGTCGATCTGGTCGTGATCTTCTCTGACAATACGCCGGAGCCGCTGCTCGAACTGCTCAAGCCCGACCTTCTGGTGAAGGGTGGCGACTATACGGTCGACCAGGTGGTGGGCGCCGATCTCGTGCGCGCCTATGGCGGCGAGGTGAAAGTGTCGCACCATGTCGCCGGGCAGAGCACCACGGCGACCATCAAGAAGCTGCAAAGCTGAGCGCGCGATGACGCGGCCAGATGTCGACGTCGCGATCCTCGGCGGCGGCATTGCCGGCCTCTGGCTGCTGGCGCGACTGAAACGCGCCGGCTATTCGGCGCTGCTGATCGAAAGCGAGGCCCTGGGCGCCGGGCAGACGCTCGCCTCGCAGGGCATCATCCATGGCGGGCTGAAATATGCCATCGACCTCAAGCTCGGGCAGGACAGCGCGGCGCTGGCCGATATGCCGGCACGCTGGCGGGCTGCGCTGAACGGCACCGGTGAAATCGACCTGCGTGGCGCCAGGCTGGCCGCCGAAAGTCATCTGTTCTGGGCGCGGCGTACGCTGGCCAGCCGGGTCGCCGGCTTCTTCGGCAGCAAGCTGCTGCGCGGTCGTGTCGATGCTCTGGATCCATCCGAGTGGCCGGAGGCACTACGCGATCCCGACCAAGTCGGTGCGGTCTATGCGCTGGACGAATGCGTCCTCGATACATCGTCACTGGTGTCGGCACTGGCGCAGCTGCATGGCCACTGTATCAAGGCCGGCCGGGCACAGGTCACCGACCGCGCCGATCATGTCGCTCTGGACGTCGCGGGCCGCAGTCTGACGGCCGGCCATCTGGTCTCAGCCGCAGGTGCGGGCAATGAAGCACTGCTGCCGCAACTCGACCTGCCGCCACAGGCCGCACAGCGCCGCCCGCTGCATCAGGTTCTGGTCGGCAATGCACCGGCGCCGCTCTGGGCGCATTGCTTCGACACCAGCGACAAGCCGCGCGTCACCATCACGACGCATCGCCTGCAGGACGGTACACTGGTCTGGAATGTCGGCGGCCTGATCGCCGAGAA
>JAEYSS010000185.1 GCA_023434425.1 Pseudomonadota bacterium
TAGGGCACCACCAGCAGCAAGGCGGTGATGCCGAAGGCGGCGGCCAGCATGTAGAAGACGAAACCCAATGCCACGCCGCCCAGCGAGATGATCCCGGCCATGCGGCCCTGACAGATCGAGCGCGAGATCAGATAGATCATGTTCGGCCCCGGCGTCAGCACCATGCCGAGGGCGACAAGGGCGAAGGCCAGCAGGTTGGCGGTGGTGGGCATGGGAATCCTTTTGGGGGGATGGCTCCGTTTTTTGCCATCCTAGCCGAGCGCCGCGCAGCCTTCAGCTAAGGAATTGTCGGGGGACATTTTTGACCCTTCCACATTCCACAATCGTCATCCTCGGGCTTGCCCCGAGGATCCATCTGCGTGTTCCGAGGCGCGGATGGTTGGGATGGACCCTCGGCACAAGGCCGAGGGTGACGGTCTGTTGGTGGCGCAAACAAAAACAGGCAGGCGGAACCCCCAAGGTCAGCCGCCTGCCTGCCGCGTGTACCGCCGCTTAAGGCGCGGCGGTGCCCGCCTCCTTCGCCGCGCGGTCGATCACATCGGCGACCACTTTCGGCTGCGTCATGAAGACCGCATGCTGGCGGCGACGTTGGTCACCGTCGCGTTGAAGCGCTTCGCCATCTGCTGCAGCATCTTCTGGTCGAAGGCCTTGTCGTCGCTGGCGATCACCGCCCGGGCAGACGATCAGTGCCACGGTTCCGGCACACGCGCCCGCCATGGCATCGGGCAGATCGGGACGGTCTCGCAGATCATGAATGGCGGGCTGATTACGGATCGGGGAGGTCATGCCACGGAAACGCCGGGCACAAAAAAACGGGCGGCCCGGCTGCTCTGCCGGACCGCCCGCCTGTTTCTGATATGCCGCGGCGTTACTTCTTCACGACACCGCTGTCGTTGAAGACCTCGCCTTTGTAGCTCTTGTCGGAATACTGGTATTCCGGCATCGCCTTGAGCTGGTCCTTGGTCATCGTGGTGCGGATCGTGTCGCCGTTATCCGCCACCGTCAGCGCCGTGGGCTCCACCGCCACTGCGCGTTCGCCCAGACCGAGGAAGCCGCCGACGCCGACAATCAGATTGCGCACCTTGCCGGCTGCATCCAGTTGCACGGCCTGCACTTCGCCGACCGTTTCATTCTGGGCATTCTTGATGTCGGTGCCGAGCAGTTCCCTGGCATCCACGCCAGCCATGGCGCCACCGCTGGCATCGGGGGTCGCCGTCATGGTGGAACTGCTGCCCGTCATGCCGGAACTGCTGTTGCCCATACCCGGACTGGCGGGGCTCGACGGGCTGGTGGATGGACTCGCCTGGCCGCTGGCAGCCGGGGGCGTACCGGCGCCGGGCGCGGTGTTCGGAGTCCGGGTGCTGTCGGTCTGCGCCCAGGCGGCGCCGGTCAGGCCAAGGCCGATCACGGCGGCGGTCGCGAGGTGTCTGGCTTTCATATGACTCTCCCTTGTCTGGTTGCGTCTGCACTCAACCCGCAGGCGGACGGCATGTTCCGTCGCCGGACTGCAGGACGGTCTTGACAGAGCCATGATGTTCGCTATATGTTCCTATAGTTGCAGCAGTAGCCCGTCAGACACCCGCAGAGCGCGCGCGATAAGCCCAAATAAGGGTGAAATAAGCCGAAATAAGCGGCATTAGGTAGCAAATGCACCTAGCCCCATATCGGTTCGGGCGGCTCGGTCGTCTACCCTTACGCCATGACAGACAGCAATATGATCTCCGGCCTCCGGGCCAAGTACGCTGAAATCAGCAGCCATATCCTACGGACCCGTGAGTACCTGGATCGGCTCACAGGCGACCTACAGGCCATAGAAGCGGCTCTGAGGGTCGTAGACCCCGATATGGACGCAGAGCGGGCTAGCCTGTCCCCCGTAGCAATCCAGCCCCGTGCCGGCCGTGGCGAGGTGTCCCGAACCGTACTCGGCTATCTCAGGGAAGCCCCAGACGCCACAAGCCGCGATCTGGCGCTAAGGCTTATGTCAGACCGGGGCATGAATACATGCGACCGTATGCTGGTGCGAACCATGGTCCGCCGTGTCGGAGCCGTGCTGTATCACTGCCGCCGCAAGGGGCTGATTTAATCAGCTTGGCAAACCGCAGATTCGGGATACCGTTGCCTCAACTAGGGGGGCAACATGTCATCAGATAAGATCACCTTCAAATGCACTGCCTGCGAGCATCCCGTCTCGATTGACGACGATAATCCGCCCGGCGACAACGACATGCTCAAGTGTTTCGGCTGCGGGATTGAACTCGGCCGTTACGCCGAGCTCAAGGGGAAACTGATTGAGCTTGCGAAGGCTGAGGTCGATAGGGTCACTAAGGAATATTTCGGGAAGGGCGTCACTTGGAAGAAGTGAAAGTCCGCTGATTTCAACAACAACCGGCACAAGCATTCCTGCCCTCCGTTAAGCCGCGCGGCGCTGCCAGTAGCCTTTCCACTGACGCGAAACGCCGTGATCCATCGCCGCTTTAGCGGCAAGCCGGTACAGTGTGCCGTTCGGCAGGCGGCGGTGATCTTCGCGCCACGCCATCTCGACGGCATATGCAACAAGGTACTTGCCGGAAATGCAGTGATGCGTACCGATTTCAGCGCGACGCAGACGGGAGAAATAGCTTTCCGCCTGATTGGTGCAGGCGTCCTCATCGCGGAACGCAACGCTGTGATTGATACGCTTGGTGGCGAACCGGGCGTGCAAGGCATCCCAATGCGGGGCCTCATCGGCATAGACAGTGCTACCCGCTTCCACACGGCTCTGAATCATGTCCAGCGCGTCGCCCTCAGCCTTGAATACGGCCGGGACGGTGCGCCCGTCACGCTCACGCATGACCACCACAACGCGACGCTTGCCCGTCTGGTTCTCTGACAGGCGACGGTCCCTGCGATCTTCCTTGCGGTTCTCAGGCTTCACATAACCGCCGAAGTAAGCGCCGTCGATTTCAACGTCACCGGCAACCTTGCGGCTCTGAATGTCCGCAGCCATCGCCTCGCGCAGTTTGTGGGTCAGCACGAAAGCGGTCTTGTACTGGACGTTCAGGTCGCGGCTCATCTGCAACGCCGAAATGCCCTTCGCGCCATTCACAAAGATTGCGATAGCGGCCAACAGGTCGCGGATCGCCAGCTTGCGGCTGGCGAAGATCGTGGCAGTCGTGACCGAGAACTGGGCTTCACAACCCTTGCACTTGAAGATGCGGCGGCTCTTGTACTCGTACACGGTGACGCAGCCGCAGCGCTGGCAAACCGGCTCGCCATCGTTCTCAGCCCAGCGGATCGCCTTGAACTGCTCGTATGCCTCAGCATCGGAAAGCCGCATGACCTGAGACAGGCTCAGCGTGCGGGCGGCTTTGGAAAGTAGGAAGTGCTGAGACATTGGCTTGGTATCCATATTCGGTACTTATGTAACCGAATATGGGGCCAATAATCGCCATTGTCAATGCAAAAGTAATCAGATATGATACTTCAGTATCGAATTTGGAGGTTGGAATGGTAGAAATTGAATGGGCAGAACGGGTTAAGGGCCTTCTCAAGGCCGAATTGAAGCGCCGGAACGTCGGCTACCGAGAACTGGCCGATAAGCTAACCGCCATGGGAATCCCCGAGACAGAGGCCAACATTAAGAACAAGATCAGCCGAGGTGGGTTTACGGGGGTCTTTCTAATCCAATGTCTAAGCGCGATTGGCTGCCATACGTTGCGGTTGGAGGAATAGTATTAATTGCCGCTATTGCCGCGTCGTATAAGGCCGCCCCGCAATGCTTTTCGTTATGGGAAGAGAGCTACACAGAGGGTGTAAAAACTAACGACCGGTCCAAAGCATATGACAATGCCGCCCGCGAGTCTGTCGATTGGGCGTCGGCCATAGAAAAACAAGGCATACCCCCAATACCCTGTCCAGATCGGGCAGATGATTGCACAGAACCATATCACAATGCGCTCGATCTTAAAGCGCAGTGGGCCACGGCCGATGCTGCCGGCACTATGGTATGTCTGACCGTTTTTCAGATTCTGATTGGACTGCTTGGATTTGGGGCGCTCATCGTCAGTTTGAAGTTGACTAGAGACGCGCTGATACAATCCCGCATTACTTCGATGATCGAAAACCGCGCCTGGATCACCTCCAGCGGGCCGCGTGTAAAGTGTATCAAGACCGATGACGGCACTCTTTATGATATTAGTTTTGAGTGGCGAGTCGGAGGAAAAACGCCCGCCCAATCCATTCAATGCATGGTCGGCTTCGCGGACGGCGATCTGTTCGCTGGGGGCGAACCTCGATTCAGGGGCCCCGAGGCCACCCGGCCGGATGAGGGACCGGACGGAAACTTCTGGACCGACTCTATACAACTCACCCCTGCCCAAGTCCTTGAAACCAGCAAAGCCCCAATCCTCATTAGAAGCGCCGTTCGGTACAAAACGATATTTCAGCAACTCGGGTTTAGGACTAGCGATATAACCGTAAGCATTAAGTTTATTGGCCCGCCGGACATCAAAAGAGTCATTGAGGGGCACTTCAGCAAGGAAGAGTTTGAATTTGCCCGGATTGGCCCAAACGGGCTGACATAAGCCCACCAAACCGACCACGACAGCAGCCAGCGTTAACCATTTTGCGGTCAGGTGCATTTGCTACCTAATGCCGGAAATAAGCATCAAATAAGTCAGAATAAGCACGATATAAGCCCGTATTACGCCTCAACCAGCCTGCCACAAGCCCGCGCAGGTGCCGCACAGGCGGCTTTAACCGCCTGATTTGGCGGGATAAAGCTGCGACAAAGCGCGTTCTTGATCGCCTGCCGCGAAGCCGCTACACCAGCCGCGGCCATCCGGCCGGCTTTTCCGCTCCGAGTCTGCCCCCAGTCCGTCCGATTCGGCGTCCGCATCCGCATCCGAGGCTTCGATGATCCCGCGCTACACCCGTCCCGAAATGGCCGCCATCTGGGAGCCCGAACAGCGCTTCCGCATCTGGTTCGAGATCGAGGCGCATGCCTGCGACGCCCAGGCCGCGCTCGGCGTGATCCCCAAGGCCGCCGCAAAGGAAGTCTGGAAGAAGGGCAAGTGGAAGGTTGACCGCATCGACGAGATCGAACGCGAGACCAAGCACGATGTCATCGCCTTCCTGACCAACCTGGCCGAATATGTCGGGCCGTCTGCCCGCTTCGTGCACCAGGGCATGACCTCGTCGGATGTGCTCGACACCTGCCTGAATGTGCAGCTCGTGCGCGCCGCCGATCTGCTGATTGCCGGCACCGACCGCGTGCTGGCCGCGCTGAAGGAGCGCGCCTTCGAATTCAAGCTGCTGCCCACCATCGGCCGCAGCCATGGCATCCATGCCGAGCCGACCACCTTCGGGCTCAAGCTGGCCGGCTTCCATGCCGAGTTCCAGCGCGCACGCCGCCGGCTTGTCGCGGCGCGCGAAGAGGTCGCCACCTGCGCGATTTCCGGCG
>JAEYSS010000011.1 GCA_023434425.1 Pseudomonadota bacterium
GCGTAGAACATTTCTACATGATCGGCGGAGCGCCCGAGCCGGGCTATGAGGGCTGGGAGGCCGCGGTCTCGGCCATGCCGGCGACGCCGGTGGCGGACGAGATGCAGGGCCGCGACATGCTGTATTCCTCGGGCACCACCGGCAAGCCGAAGGGCATCAAGCGGCCGATCAACGGCGACCCGGTCGGCACGCGCAGCTACTTCGTCGACAACGGCTACAGGCTCTACGACTACGGTCCGGAAATGCGCTATCTCAATCCGGCGCCGCTCTATCATGCCGCACCCCTGCGCTACTGCATGCTGGTCCTGCGGGTGGGCGGCCGGCTGGTGATCATGCAGCATTTCGACGCCGAAGCGGCGCTGCGCCTGATCGAGGCACACAGGATCACGCACAGCAACTGGGTGCCCACCATGTTTGTGCGCATGCTCAAGCTGCCGGCCGAGGTGCGCGACCGCTACGATCTGTCCTCGCATCGCGTTGCCATTCATGGCGCCGGGCCGGTCTCCAGCATGACCAAGCAGCAGATGATCGACTGGTGGGGTCCGGTGCTGTTCGAATATTACGCCGCCTCCGAAGGCAACGGCATGACCTTCATCACCAGCCACGACTGGCAGACACATAAAGGCTCGGTCGGCCGCGCCATCATCGGCGAGCTGCATATCGTCGATGACGAGACCGGCGCCGAGCTGGGTGCTGGCGAGTCCGGCCTGGTCTATTTCGGCAACGGCCAGCCCTTCACCTATCACAACGACGAGGCCAAGACGAAGCAGGCCTTCAACGACAAGGGCTGGAGCACGCTTGGCGATATCGGCTACGTCGATGCCGAAGGCTACCTCTATCTCACCGACCGCAAAGCCTTCATGATTATTTCCGGCGGCGTGAACATCTACCCGCAGGAAGCCGAGAATGTGCTGATCGAGCATCCCGGGGTGGCGGATGTCGCGGTGATCGGTGTGCCGAACGAAGATTTCGGCGAAGAAGTAAAAGCGGTCGTGCAGCCGGTCGATATGAAAGACGCCGGCCCGGCGCTGGCCGAGGAGCTGCTGGCCTATTGCCGCCAGCATCTGGCCGCGATCAAATGCCCGCGCTCGATCGATTTCGAAGAGGCGCTGCCGCGTCATCCGACCGGCAAGCTCTACAAGCGGCTGATCAAGGACCGTTACTGGGGCAACCGCACCAGTCGTATCGTTTAGGCCGTGATCGCCTAAGCCGTGCTGCCCGGCGCGCCCTTGGACGTCGAATACTCGAAATGCAGCGGCTTGCCGTTGTTGAGCAGCGGGTAGATGGCATGGGCGGCCGAAGCGGCTTCGGCAAATCCCGTCAGGATCAGTTTCAGTTTGCCGCGATAGGTTGCCACATCGCCGATGGCGAAGATGCCGGGCACCGAGGTCTGGCAGGTGGCCGGATCGACCGGCAGGTGATGGCGTTCCAGATCCATGCCCCATTGCGCGATCGGACCGAGATCGCTCTTCAGGCCGAAGAAGGCGAGCAGCGCATCGGCCGGCAGGCGCCTGGTATCGCCGTCCAGCGACTTCACCGTCACGCCGGTCAGCACGCCGTTGCCGCCCTCCAGCGCATCGAGCTGGTAAGGCACCACGATATCCAGACCATGACCGTCCAGCGCGCGCAGCTTGGCGACGCTGTCGGGTGCCGCGCGGAACTGGTCGCGGCGATGCACGAACCAGATCTGCGCGGCCACGCCATGCAGCATCAGTGCCCAGTCCACGGCACTGTCGCCACCGCCGGCGATCACGATGCGGCGGGCGCGGAAATCTTCCGTGCGTCGCACCAGATAGTGCACGCCGCTGCCGCCGGGCTGGCCTTCGAACTGCTGGATGCGATCCAGCGGCGGACGGTTGGGGCCAAAGGCGCCGGCGCCGGCGGCGATGATCACCGCGCCGGCCTCAATCACATTGCCTTTCGATGTCGTCAGGCGGAAGCCCGTGCCGGCACCGTTCGGCTGGTCCAGTGTCTCGACGCGCTGACCGAGATGGTAGACCGGCTTGAAGGGCGCCACCTGGCATTCCAGCTGCTCGACCAGTCCTGCGCCGCTGATCTGCGGGAAGCCGGGAATGTCGTAGATCGGTTTTTCGGGATACAGCGCGCTGCATTGGCCGCCGATGGCATCCAGTGCATCGATCACATGGCAGGTCAGACCGACCATGCCGCATTCGAAAACCGCGAACAGGCCGACCGGCCCGGCGCCGATGATGGCAACATCTGTTTTCTGAACGGTCATCGCTCTGAACGCATCCACGCTGCGGACCGGCAGCAAAGCCGGCAATCTGGCCAAATCTGTGGCAAGTTTTTAGCGGCTTCCGGCTGCGCCGACTAGCCGTCAGGCTCCGTTGACCGTCACGATTCGCCCCGGTGCGACCTGGAGAGCCTACGGCTAACGCACGGACCGGGTGGAATGTTACCGGAAATTTCGCTCGAAGGCTGCGCTCTAATCGGAAATGCACTGGGGGCTGATATGCAGTCCGCGCTTTGATGGCTCTATATTTGAAGAGACGGTATTTTATGCCGGAGTCGACCCGATGATCATGCAGTTCAAACGCCAGATTCTGTCCTGTCACGACGACAGTCACGACGTGGCCATCGCACATCCGCGGCTGCGCAGCCTGTTCGATCTGTGGGAGGCCAAACGCGGCAGCCGCCAGGCGCCGCCGCGCAGCGATTTCTCGCATGAAGACCTGCAGCCCTGGTTCGGCCACCTGATGCTGCTCGACTGCCTTGAGGACAACGAATACCGCTATCGCCTCTATGGCACGGCCCTGACGCGGCTGTTCGGTTTCGATCTGACCGGCAAGACGGTCGGCGCCTCGGCAGACCGCATCGGCGACCAGCCGCTGGAGGAATATGCCCGGGTGGTGCGGATTGGCGCGCCGGTCTATGCCTCGCGCATCAGCCCCTCGGCGCGGGAATATCTGCAGGTCGACAAGCTGGCGCTGCCGCTGATGGAAGGCGGCCGTGTTACCAAGATCCTCGGCGCGCTTTACCTGTCCGACGCCGACTAGCCTTCAGGCCGGCTTGCGGGACGGCAGCGACATCGCGGCCACGCCCACCACGACGAAGATCAGGCCAAGCCAGGCCGAACCGGCCAGGCTTTC
>JAEYSS010000032.1 GCA_023434425.1 Pseudomonadota bacterium
GCGACCGATTTCTCGATCTCCGGCGTGCTGATCACCACATGGCCGATGCGTTTGACCAGCGACGGGCGGTGCTCGACGCGCAGCAGCTTGCCCGGTCTTGCCGTCTTGTTCGAACCGAAGTTGAAGACGTTGGCATCGGCTTTCAGCGGTTCGGCGCCGGCGACGCCCCAGACCACTTCCAGCTCCATGCCGTTATGCTCTTTGATCCGCACGCGCTGGCCGCCGCCGGGCTCGTCGATGTCTTCCACGGCAGACGCGCCGTCACCCTCGCGCGACAGCTTGTGCAGATCATCGAGCGACCTGGCCCAGAAGCCGATACGCACCACCGCCGGATCGCCCTTCTCGGTGATATGGATGTGATGCACCGGATCGGTACCGCGCATGAACAGCTTGTCGCCGCTGCGTTCGGCGCGCACCAGGCCGAAAGTGGTGAGATAGTCTTCCGCCTTGTCGAGATCGGGCGAACGCAGTCTGATCCAGGCGATGTCCCTGATGCGGATGATGGGCTCAACCATGCTTGCCTCTACGCGTTACGGTACCAGAAGAATCTTCCCGAGCGAGTCGCCGCGCTCAATCCTGCGATGCGCCTCGGCCGCCTGCACCAGCGGCAGTTTCACCGAGACCGCCGGGCGGATCGCACCCGTGCCGAGCAGCGCGATCACCTCGGCCATGATCTGGCGCCGCAAAGCCGGATCGCCATCCAGCGTGTGCATCGAGAAGCAGCGCAAGGTGAGACTCCTGGTCAGCAGGTTGCGCATCTCGGCAAAGACATCTGATGGCGGGTTGCCGGCGATGGCGTTGAACGAGACCAGCGTGCCCCAGGGCGCCAGCATTTTCAGCCCGTCGAACAGCCCGGCGCCGCCGACATGGTCGAGCACGAGATCGACGCCGCGATTATCCGTCAGCTCCAGCACGCGGCTCAGCACGTTCTCGCGCCTGTAGTCGATCACATGATCGGCGCCTTGTTCGCGGGCGAAGCGATCCTTGTCGGCGGAGCTCACGCTGCCGATCACAGTCAGATCAAGGTGCCGCGCGATCTGCACGGCTGCCGACCCGACGCCGCCGGCGGCACCGGCAATGAAAATGCTTTTGAGTTTGCGCGCTTGTGCCAAGTCGCGCAGCATCGCCCAGGCCACCTGGTAATTCGGCAGGCAGGCCGCCTGGTCGAGGTCGACAGTGTCGGGCAGCGCAAATGGCGCCGCTTCCGGCACGACCATGTATTCGGTGTAGCAGCCGCCGCGCTGCGCCAGTTCGCGGGCGGTGACCAGCACCTTCTGCCCGACCTTCAGTTTGCTCACGCCATCGCCGACGGCAGCCACAATGCCGCTCAGGTCGCTGCCCGGGCTGGTGGGCAGCGCGGGCATCCATTTGTATTTGCCGGTGCGGATCAGAACATCGGGCCAGCCGACGCCAATCGCGGCGGCTTTCACCAATACTTCCCCCTTGCCCGGTGCGGGGGTGGCAATATCGGCGGGCTCGAGAACCTCGGGCCCGCCGGTCTTCTGGATGATGACTGTCTTCACGTTGTTACGCTGTCTGCTCCGGGCTCATTCCTGCTGCGGAATGTTGGCCTTCTTGATCACGTCGGTCCAGCGCGCGGCTTCCGAGGCCACCATCTTCTTCATCGCTTCCGGCGTGCTGCCCTGCACTTCACCGCCGACCACTTCTTCCAGACGGGCCTTCACCTCCGGCCGGGCGATCGACTGCTGGATGGCTGCATTCAGCTTGGCGACAACCGGCGCCGGGGTGCCCTTTGGCGCGAAGATGCCGGCCCAGGTGCGCACGTCAAAGCCCGGCACTGCGGCTTCGGCCACAGTCGGCACAGTCGGCATGTCGCGGAAGCGCGTCGGCGAACTCACCGCCAGCGCCTTGAGCTTGCCGGCCCTGAGCTGCGGCGCCACTGTCACGGCGGTGGCGATGATGATCGGCAGATCGCCGCTGAGAAGCCCGGTGAAGGCCGCAGCCTCGCCACGATAGGGCACATGGTTCCACTGGATGCCGGCCACAGAGGCCAGCAGTTCGCCGGTGAGATGGTGCGTCGAGCCGACGCCGGCCGAGCCGTAATCCAGCTTGCCGGGATTGGCCTTGGCGTAGGCAATCAGCCCCTTCATGTCGTTGGCGGGGAAATCCGGCTTGGCCGCGATGGCAAATGCGTAATAGACGACGGTCGACACCATTTCGAAACTGTCGACCGGGTGGAAGGGCAAGCTCTTGTACAGGCCGGCCGACACGGCATGGCCGCCGGTGGGGAGTCCGATGGTGTAGCCGTCGGGGGCGGCGGTGGCGACCGCGCGCGAGGCATTGTTGCCGCCGGCGCCGGGGCGCTGCTCGACCACGATCGGCTGTTTGAGGATTTCGCCCATCGGCTGGGCCAGGATGCGCGAGATCGTATCGGCAGTGCCGCCGGCGGCAAAGCCGTGGATCAAGGTGATCGGGCGAGACGGAAATTCCTGCGCAACCGCCAGCGGCGCGGCGGCGGCAATGGCGAGACCGAGGCTGAGCCCGGTAAGAGCGACGAGTCCACGCATTTCTTTCTTCTCCCTAGACTTTCTCTGCGGATTTTCACCCCCGCCTGCTATTTAGTCGGGCCGGAATGAACCTTACGTGTTTGCATTAAGCGGAGTTTTATGCATAATGTCCAGAAGAATGCATAAAGATTCTTCGAGCATGGACCAGCACATCTTGAGCGCGGATCGTTCCGAGGCTGAAACCACCCTGGTGGAAAAGGCCTATGGCGTGCTGCGCCGGGCGATCGTGCGCGTCGAGTTGCTGCCCGGCGACAAGCTGAAGATCGACGTGCTGCAGAAGCAGCATGCGATTTCCAGCAGCCCGCTGCGCGAGGCGCTCAATCGCCTGACCGCCGAAGGGCTGGTGACCTCTGAAGGCAATCGCGGCTTCCGCGTCGCGCCGATCTCGCTGGAGGATCTGGCTGATATCGTCCACCTGCGCATCGTGCTGGAACGCCAGGCGGTCGAGGCTTCGATCACCGAGGGCGGCGACGACTGGGAGGCCGGCATCGTGGCGGCTTTCTACCGGCTGGAGCGCGAAGAGAAGCGCATCTTCGAGGAACAGTCGCCGCTGAACGAGGCATGGAGCCAGCGCCATCGCGACTTCCACATGGCGATCCTGTCGGGCGGGCGTTCGAAGCGGCTGATCAACATGGTGGGCAACCTGTTCGACCAGGCGGAGCGCTATCGCCGCCTCTCGGCCGTGTATCGCAAGGGGCCGAAGAACAAGAGCAACGAACACAAGCGGCTGATGGAGGCCGTGCTGTCGCGCGATCCGCTGCGGGCCGCCGAACGCCTGCGCGAGCATGTCGAGAAGACCGCGCAGAATGTCGTCAACGCCATGAAGGCGAAACAGGCCGAAGCCGAGCCGGCCGAATGATCCTATCCAGTCAGGCGTATCCAGGGAGAATGATTTTATGAAGCTGGCATCCTTTACCGTCAAAGGCCGCGAGAGTTATGGCGCCGTGCAGGGCGACAGGGTGGTGGATCTCGGCCAGCATTTCGCCGGCACATACGCCACGCTGGCCGATTTCATCGGCAGCAGCGATTTCGCCAGCCGTGACAGGATCGTCGCCGGCCTGAAGGCCGACCTGGCGCTGAACGACGTCAGGCTGCTGCCGGTCATTCCGCGGCCTGAGAAGATCGTCTGCCTGGTGCGCAACTACATGGACCATCACCAGGAAGTGCTGGCCGCCGGCATGCATCGCGAGCTGTCGGAATTTCCGCCGATCTTCCTGCGCGTCTGGCGTTCGCAGGTGGCGCATGGCGAGCCGATCATCCGCCCCAAGGTGTCGGAACAGCTCGACTGGGAAGGCGAGATGGCGGTGATCATCGGCAAGGCCGGGCGCCATATCGCCAGGGAAGACGCCTTCAAGCATATCGCCGGTTATGCCTGCTACAACGACGCCAGCATCCGCGAATGGCAGTTCCACGCCAAGCAGATCGCCGCGGGCAAGAATTTCCAGGGCACCGGTGCCTTCGGCCCCTGGATGGTGACGGCCGATGAGGTGCCTGAGCCGGAGAATCTGAAGCTGGAACTGCGCCTCAACGGCAAGACCGAGCAGTCGTCGAATACCAGCAATCTGATCTTCAAGATCCCGACGATCATCAATTACTGCTCGACCATCTTCGAGCTGGTGCCGGGCGACGTGATCGTGACCGGCACGCCGGCAGGCGTGGGCTGGAGCCGCAAGCCGCCGCAATTCATGAAGCATGGCGATACCGTGGAGGTCGAGATCGAGAAGCTCGGCATCCTGCGCAACCCCGTCGTCAACGAAGCCTGATGAGCACCGACATGTGGAAGGTCCGCAAATACGTCGCCAATGTCGAAGAGGTGCTGCATGATCGCGGCCCCGACCTGCCGAAACCTTTGCGCATCGGCACGGCCGCCGTGGTGGTGCAGAATCCCTATGCCGGGAAATATGTCGAAGACCTGATGCCCGGCATGGAGGCGCTGAACGCGCTCGGCCGCGAGGTCGCGCAGCGCCTGCTCAAGGCGCTGGAAGCCAAGCCGGCCGAGATCGAGGCTTATGGCAAGGGCGCCATCGTCGGTTCTGACGGCGAACTGGAGCATGGTGCCATGTGGCATCCCTCGGGCGGCTGGGGCATGCGCGCGATCCTGGGGGATACCAAGGCGATCGTGCCGGCCGGCAAGATGGTCGGCCCGGTCGGCGTGCGGCTGATGATGCCGCTCGGTCATGTGAACGCCGCCTATGTGCGGTCGCATTTCCACACCGTCGGCGTCAGCATCGACGACGCGCCGCGCGCCGACGAGATCGTCTATGCGCTCGGCATGGCCACCGGCGGGCGGCCGCATGCGCGCCTCGGCGGCCTCGCCGCGAAGGACATCAAGGGCGAAGACGGATTGCGCTGACAGCGGGGGCTCTGCCCTTCGGCCATCGTGCGCTTTTCTTCCGTGATCCCGACGGGATGCTGGGGATTTACGCCGAGATCTGAAGGGCCGCCACTTTCGTCGTTCCCGCATTGATAATCCCGAAATCGTCATGGCCGGGCTTGTCCCGGCCATCCACGTCTTATTGTCGGGCAATAAAAGGCGTGGATGCCCGGCACAAGGCCGGGCATGACGGATAAGGGGGTGATAAATCCCTCCGACGGGCCTTTAAGCGGGCGGCGGCAATAGCTACATTCCGCCCCAGCCTCATTCCGCCAAAGGTTTACGTCACCATGGACACCATCCGTTCCGTTCTGGTCCCGATCCACCGCGAAGGCTGGAAGTTCATCGCGATCTTCGCGGTCGCGACCCTGGTGCTGTTCTGGATCGCCGAACCGCTCGGCTGGCTGGGCGTGATCCTGACCTGCTGGTGCGCCTATTTCTTCCGCGATCCGCCGCGCGTCACGCCCACGCGCGACGGCCTGCTGATCTCGCCGGCCGATGGCGTGGTGCAGATGATCGAACGCGCCGTGCCGCCCGAGGAACTTGGCATGGGCACGGACGCCCGCACCCGCATCTCGGTGTTCATGAATGTGTTCGACGTGCATGTAAACCGCTCGCCCATCGACGCCACCGTGATGGCGGTGGCCTATCGCCCGGGCAAGTTCCTCAATGCCGCGCTGGACAAGGCCAGCATCGACAACGAGCGCCAGTCGCTGCGGATGAAGCTGAACAATGGCAAGGAAATCGCCGTCGTGCAGATTGCCGGCCTGGTGGCCCGCCGCATCCTCTGCGAGGCGCGCGAGGGCCAGAGCTACAGGGCCGGCGAACGTTTCGGCCTGATCCGGTTCGGCAGCCGCGTCGACGTCTATCTGGACGATGGCATGGTGCCGCTGGCGGTCACCGGCCAGCGCTGCGTGGCCGGTGAAACCGTGATCGCCGAGGATGGCGCGACCGAGCAGCCGCGCGTCGGTGAAGTTCGTTAGGGCGAAGTCCGCTGATCGTTATTCCAGGGAAGTTATCTCCGGGGCGTTTTAATCCTGCCGTAACCCGTCTCTGACAGGGTATGTCGCAAGGAGACAGACCGATGCCGATGAAGCTGAAGACACCGCAGCGCCTGGGCAAGCTGCCGCTCAACACGCTGGCGCCCAACATTCTGACCATCATCGCGCTCTGTTCGGGGCTCACCGCGATCCGCTTCGCCATGCTCGGCCAGTTCAAGTTTGCCGTGCTGGCGATTGCCACGGCGGCCTTCTTCGACATGCTGGACGGTCGCGTCGCCCGCCTGCTCAAGGGCGCATCGAAATTCGGCGCCGAGCTGGATTCGCTGTCGGATTTCCTCAGCTTCGGCGTCGCGCCGGCGATGGTGCTGTATTTCTGGACGCTGCACGATATCGGCCAGAGCGGCAATACCGGCTGGCTCGTCGTGCTGGCCTACAGCGTCTGCGCCGCGCTGCGTCTGGCGCGTTTCAACACGGCACTCGACGACGATACCAAACCGGTCTGGACCGGCAGCTTCTTCACCGGCGTGCCGGCGCCGGCGGCGGCGGGCCTCAGCCTGCTGTTCCTGATCATCAACCTGGAACTCGAAAGCACCTTCTTCGCCTCGCCGTTCCTCAATGCGATCTGGATGCTGTTCATCGGCGGCATGATGATCAGCCGCGTGCCGACCTACTCGTTCAAGCGGGTGCGGGTGAAGCGCGAATATGTCGGCCTGGTGCTGCTTGGCGCCGGCCTTCTGGTGGCCGCGCTGCTGAACCAGCCGTGGTATACGCTGGCGGCGATGGAAATCGCCTATCTCGTGTCGATCCCGCTGTCGATCAAGGCGCATGACAGTCTGAAACGCGGCGATGCGCAGGCAGCCAAAGACATGACCGACACCGCTGCGGCGGTCAGTCATCCGGTCGACAGCACAACTGCCGGCGACGACAAGCCGTCAGGCGCACCCGGTATCCTGCATTAAGTCTTTACCGGACGCGATGCGCGCGGCCATCGCCGGCCTGCTCGGCCTTTCCGTTCTGACATCCGCGGCGCAGGCTGCCGCTGCCGATCTCCGTACCGTCATCGACCGCGCCTTCCGGCCGCTGCTGCAGGCACATGATGTGCCGGGCATGGCCGTTGCGGTGACGGCGAATGGCCGCAGCGAGATCGTCACCTATGGTGTCGCGGCACGCGACAGCCAGACACCGGTCACAGCGGACACGCTGTTCGAGCTCGGCTCGGTCAGCAAGGCATTCACCGGCATCCTCGGCGGTTACGCGGTGGCGCTGCACCGCATGTCGCTGGATCATCATCCCAGCCGGTATCTGCCGGCCCTGCGCGGCAGCGCGGTGGATCGTGCCACGCTGCTGCAGCTCGCCACCTACACCGCCGGCGGCCTGCCGCTGCAGTTTCCGTCCGGCGTGACCGGCTACGACGGCATGATCGACTGGTTGCAGCACTGGAATCCTTCTGCTGCACCCGGCACGCAGCGGCGCTACTCCAATCCCAGCATCGGCCTGTTCGGCCATCTCGCCGCCGCCGCGCTGCAGCGCGACTACACCACGCTGGCCGAGCGCGAGGTGTTTCCGCAGCTCGGCCTGCGCAGCACCTATATCCGCGTACCGATGGGTGAAATGGCGCGCTACGCCTGGGGCCATGACACGTCGAACCAGCCGGTGCGTGTCGGTCCCGGGCCACTCGATGCCGAAGCCTATGGCGTGAAATCCTCGGCGGCGGACATGAGTCATTTCGTGGCCGTCAATCTGCGGCCGGAACAGCTGGTGCCGCCGATGCAGCGCGCGGTGCGCCTCGCGCAGGCCGGTCATGCCCGGATTGGCGAGATGACGCAGGGACTCGGATGGGAAGGATATTCCTGGCCGGTGTCGCGCGATGTGCTGCTCGCGGGCAATTCCGAACAGATGAGCCAGCGCAGCACTGCAGCGACCATGCTGCAGCCGTCGCAGGTGCCGCCATCACCTGCGCGGCTCTATAACAAGACCGGCTCGACCAGCGGCTTCGGCGCCTATGTCGCCTTCGTGCCTGAACAGAATGTCGGCCTCGTCATGCTGGCCAACCGCAACCTGCCGATTCCGGCACGCGTCACGGCGGCCCATGCCGTGCTGGAGCAGCTGGCGCGTTCGCCGTAAACCGGATCAGTGGCTGCTGCGCCTGCGCGCGTCCAGTTTGGCTTTGAGCCTGGCGGCGAAGTCGCCGCCGTCTTCCTTCTGGGCCAGGAACAGTTCGATGGCCAAAGTGGCGCGATCCTGGTCGGTGGTCGGCGGGCCCTTCCTGGCCACCTTTTCGGCGAGGCGCAGGATCTGCGGATTGAGTTTCGCGCGGATCGTCCGGATCTGCTGCGCCAGCAGGATGCGCGGGTCCCCGGAAGAAGACTTGGCGGGGCCGGTATATTTCTGCGCAGGCTTGGCAGGGGCCGGCGGCTGATCCGCGCCAAACAGCCGGGCCAGCAGGCCGGGTTTCCGGGCAGAATTTGGCAGCTTGGGCTTGGACAAGACGGTGGCTCTTTCCCGGTACGGTTTCGCCGGGGGGTGCCCGGCATCTGCTTGGCGGCGTTAACGATTCGCCCTGCCAGCTGCCATCTTACTTTAATTCCTTGTCAAGGGCCTGGTGTCATCTTACATCTTAACCATGAGCCTTTTCGTGCCACCTGTTCTGCCGCAGGCCCTGGCGAGTAATCCGGCCCAGGGACTGAGTCAGCAGAGCCAAGCCCCCAACGCAGTCCAGGCGGCCGCGGCGGTGACGGCTGTGCCCGTCGGCGGCCAGCAGACACGGATGGCGGCCACGGCGTCGGGCAACAGCGGCGGCACCGGCGGCACCAAGGGCGAGAAGGGCAAAAAGGCCGATAATCAGGCCGCCGCCACCGAAACCCAGACCAATCATGCCCGCCCGCGCGGCATGGGCCGCAAGGCCGATCTCAGCGTCTGACCGCGCCGCCATTTAAATCTTCCCTGTCCTGAAACTGTCGCAGCCATGCGGCGTTGTCGTCTTGCGCCCGCATTGCCGCGGTGCGCGCATGCGCCAGACGCGAGGTCCGCCGATGAATCCGATGCAGTATCCGCGCTATGCCCGCCCCGGCGTGACTCGGCCGACGATGTCCCTGCAGGCTGCGCGCGGCAGTCTCGCCACGGTGGAACGCGGCGCGCGGCTGTATTTCGCGCAGGATGTGCAGCCGCTGGTGCTGCAGGCCTGCCGGGCGCACGGCATCGGCTTCGATCTGTTTGCCACGCGTTTCAACCTGCCGCGCAGCGCCCTGGTTCTGGTGCTCAGGGGCCATGATCCGGTACCGCGCCAGATGCAGCGCGCCATCGAGGATTTCGTCCTGCGGGGGCTTAGCCTCAGCGCCGGCGTCACCCCGTGGCAGCAGGCGGCGGCGGCCACGGCGCAGGATCGCCTGTAACGCCGCAGGTCTGCGGTCTTTCCCGGTTTTTCCATCACGCATTTGTCCCGCGCTGGTCACCGCGCGTTGCGCGGCGACGGGAAACTTCCCCGGGCAGTCTCCTGTTTGGTCCGGCATGCCCCGAGACCCGGAGATGACCGTGACCTTCGAGACCGTCCAGCCCCCCGCGCCCCAGACTCTGTCGCAGCAGGGCGATGACGATTTCCTCCTCAACGACGGCCTGCCCTGCCTGCGCCGCGACGGCAAGCTGTATTATCTGACCGACGCGCAGCCGCGCGTGCTGGAAGCCTGCCGCTATTTCGAGATCAGCTTCGACCAGCTCGCCGAGAAGCTCGGGATGACGCGGCCGGTCCTGCTGCTGATTCTCAAGGGCTACGATCCGGTCACGCCGCTGCTGAAAGGCATGATCGACCGGCTGCTCGGCCAGGTCGGCCTGCTGCCGCCGCTCGCGGCCCAGGGCGTCTCGATCCCGGACTCGATCCGCAGCGCCACCGGTGACGCACCGCCGATCGTCACCACCATAGAATCCGTGCCGATCCCGCCCGTTCCGCTGCCCCGGGTGCCGGAGGCGGACGAGGATGCGGAGGGCGAGAGCGAGGATGCGGTGGTGACTGTCGTGGCCGAAGCGATCGGCGAGACACTGGTGCCGCAGCCGCTGACACTCGGCCGTCCCGCCGCTTCGGTGCCGCCGCTGCCGCCGGTGGTGTTCACGCCCGGATTGCCGGACTTCACGCCCGGTCTGCGCCGCGCGCCGCGCCGCCGCCGGCCCCGGCTGGGCGCATAAGCGGACGCAAAACACCCTTGAAACGCGGACCGGAATTGTACAGATATCCGGACAGCGCAGTGCAACGGGGAAAGGAGACTCACTGTGTTGTCATCGAGCAATCTATTGGCTTCGGCCGCCGCCAGCCTGGACACCACCGGACCCGCGAGCCGTCTGTTTTTCACCCGCGATATACAGCCCATAGTGTTGCAGGCCTGTCGCCTCCACAAGATAAGCCTTGATGACTATGCAATGCGGCTCGGCACCAATCGCACCGCGCTGGTGCTGATGCTGAAAGGCATTGATCCGGTGCCGCTGCGCATTCGCGATGCCCTGCGCGACTTCGTCGCCACGGCGCGAGGGGCTGACCTCCAGCGCTGCCTGAGCGGGACGACAGCGCAGCCTGGCAACAGGTTTTGTTAACTAAAGCCCGGCACTCTCCCTCGCGTGACAACCGATTCGACACGCGATTCATTTGAGGGGGATAAGGATATGCCGGCTCGTATTCGGCACCTGCGCACAATTCTGGCGTCTATCAACGAACAGCTGCAGCAGAGTGAACTCCGCCCCGATGCCCGCGCTTATCTCGAGCGCACCGCCGATGCCTGTCGCTCGGCGATCCGGGATCTCGCCCTCAAACTCTGATCCGAAACATCAGAGTCTGGCCGGCTGCGGCAACAGCCGCTTCAGCAGTCCGGCATTCACCAGCAGGCCGAACAGGATCAGCGCGGCGCCGCCGAGCTCGAGCGCGGACGGCATTTCGTCCAGCACGGCCCAGGCGCTGAGCAGGCCGAAGACTGGCACCAAGAGCGTAAACGGCGCCACCAGCGAGGCGTTATGCTGCCGCAGCAGCAGGCTCCAGCCGGCGAAGCAGACCGTGGTCGACAGCAGGCCGATATAGAGCACGGCCGCCAGGCCGCGCAGGTCGATGCCGGCCAGGGCTGCGCCGATCGCATCCGGTCCTTCGAAGACCCACGACAGGCCGAACATCGGCAGCGGCGGCACCGCGCTGACCCAGATCATGAAGGCGAGCGGCTGCGGCGCGGCGACGTGCCGCGTCATGATATTGGCCAGGCCCCAGCAGGCCGCCGCGGCGATCAGCGTCACAAACGCGATCAGCCCCACGCTGCCCTCCATGTCGCCGGCGATCACCAGCAGGCCGCAGGCGGCAATCGACAGTCCGGCCCACTGCATCTGTCCCGGCCGTTCGCCCAGCAGCAGCGCGGCAAACACCACGCTGAACAGCGCCTGCGCCTGCATCACCACCGACGCGAGTCCCGCCGGCATGCCATAGGCCATGGCGAGGAACAGCAGGCTGAATTTCATCACGCCGAGCACCAGTCCGACACCGATCACCCAGCGCCAGGGCACGCCGGGCGAGCGGAAGAACAGCAGGAAGGGCAGGCTGGCGACCACGAAGCGCAGGCCGTTGAACAGCAGTGGCGGAAAAGCATCCAGCCCCAGGCTGATCACGACGAAGTTGAAGCCCCAGATCGCGGCGATCAGGACGGCGAGGGCGATATGCGGCAGGGGCATGACAGACTCGGGAGGCATTTTTTTGGTGTGGCGCGAAGATGCGCCAGGCATCGCCGGCGGGCCAGCGGAAAATTGTCAGGCTACATTCCGGTGGCGTGATTTACCTGCCGTTTCCATGCAGTATCGCCGTCCGCAAAAGGACCGACGGCCATGAACCAGCAGACTCCCGCTCTTCTGCCCTCGCAGCGCGCGCTGTTCGATATCCCCGAGGATGTCGCCTATCTCAACAGCGCTTATATGGGGCCGATGCCGAAGATCGCCGTTGAAGCGGGCGAACGCGGCCTGCGCGCCAAGCTGCACCCCTGGACCATTGCGCCGGCAGATTTCTTCACCGAATCCGAGGCCGTGCGCGCCAGCTTCGCAAGGCTGGTCAATGCCACCGCCGACGATATCGCTCTGGTGCCGGCGGTCTCCTACGGCATGGCGGTGGCCGCCAATATCCTGCCGCTGAAAAAAGGCCAGACGATCCTGACGCTGGCCGAGCAGTTTCCCTCCAATGTCTATCCCTGGATGGAAAAGGCGAAACAGGCCGGTGCCGATTTCATCAGCATCCCGCGCCCGGCCGACGACGACTGGACCGCCCGCGTGCTGGAGCGCATCGATGCGAATACCGGCATCGTCGCGCTGCCGCATTGCCACTGGACCGATGGCGGCCTGCTCGATCTCGTCGCCATCGGGGCGGCCTGTCGCAAGCATGGCGCAGCGCTGTGCATCGACGCCACGCAGTCGCTCGGCGTGATGCCCTTCGACGTGGCCGCGATCCAGCCCGATATCCTGGTCAGCGGCGGTTACAAATGGCTGCTCGGGCCCTACACCTATGGCTATATGTATGTGGCGCCGCGCTGGCAGACGGGTGCGCCGATCGAGCAGAACTGGATCGCGCGCAAAGACTCGGAAAACTTCGCCGGACTCGTGGATTACAAGAGCGACTACCAGCCCGGCGCGCGGCGGTTTGACGTGGGCGAGCGCAGCAACTTCGCGCTGGCGCCAGCCGCGCTGGCCGCGCTCGACTATCTGCTGTCGCTGGGCACCCAGCGCATCTATGCCACGCTGAAAGCCCGTAACGATGTCATTGCCGAACGCGCGCGTGCCGAACTGGGGCTGGACACCGTGCGCGCTGACCGTCGCGCCGGGCATTATCTCGGCCTGCGCTTCGGTGGTGCCGTGCCAGCGGATCTGCCAGGGAAGCTGGCGGCGGAAAAGATTTTCGTCAGCGTGCGCGGCCAGGCGATGCGCGTCACGCCGCAT
>JAEYSS010000040.1 GCA_023434425.1 Pseudomonadota bacterium
TGATCTCCAACGGCTGGCATGTCTGGGTTGCCCTGCCGGCCCGGACTGGCCGCGACGAGACGGACTGGAGCACCTGGCTGGCCCGGAGCAGCCTGGCCGAACGGCTTGGCGAGGGCGATTATGTCGCCTTCGGCTGGGGCGACCGGGATTTTTACCTGAATACCCGCCGGCCGGTCGATTTCCAGCCCGGTCTGGCGCTGGCGGCCCTGCTGGGGCGCGGACCGGCCGCCATGCATGTGATGCGGGTGCCAGAGGCCGCATTGACCGGAACGGGGCTGAAAACCCGGCGGCTCGAGGTGGATGCCCTGCAGTATCACGCGCTGGCCGCGTATATCCAGACCGGCTTTGCCCCCGGCGACGACGGCCGGCCGCAGCCCCTGACCGAGCCCGGATTCGCCCTCGATGACGCGTTTTTCGAGGCTACCGGCCGCTACAGCCCGTTCCGGACCTGCAACGAATGGATCGGTGCCGGCCTGCGCGCCGCGGGGCTGGAGGCCGGCTGGTGGACCCCCTTCCCCTACGGGCTGATGCAGGGGGCCTGAAATGGTGGCCGTGATATCGCCGTGCTCGTCTTGCGACTCACCCACAAAGGGGCTAAACCCAGCCCCGAAAAAGGACGGTTATGGGCGGTTTACGCCGCCTCCCCGCTCGCCATGCCATCCCATCGGAGACCAAAAAAATGACGGTTCGGGTTGCGATTAATGGTTTCGGCCGCATCGGCCGCAATGTGCTGCGCGCCATCATCGAAAGCGGCCGCACGGATATCGAAGTTGTCGGCATCAACGATCTCGGCCCGGTCGAGACCAACGCGCATCTGTTCCGCTATGACAGCGTGCATGGCCGCTTCAACGGCACCGTCACCACCAAGGGCGACAGCATCGATGTGGGTCGCGGCCCGATCAAGGTGACCGCCGAGCGCGATCCGGCCAAGCTGCCCTGGAAGGAGCTGAAGGTCGACATCGCGATGGAATGCACCGGCATCTTCACCGACAAGGAGAAGGCCGCGTTGCACCTGACCGCCGGCGCGCGCAAGGTACTGGTATCGGCGCCTGCCAACAATGCCGATCTCACCGTCGTCTACGGCGTGAACCACGACCAGCTCAAGGCCGAGCATACCGTGGTCTCGAACGCGTCCTGCACCACCAACTGCCTGGCCCCGGTCGCCTTCGTGCTCGATGCCGCCATCGGTATCGAGAAGGGCTACATGACCACGATCCATGCCTATACCGGCGACCAGCCGACGCTGGACACCATGCACAAGGATCTCTATCGCGCCCGCGCCGCGGCGCTGTCGATGATCCCGACCACCACCGGCGCCGCCAAGGCTGTCGGCCTGGTGCTGCCGAACCTGAAGGGCAAGCTGGACGGTTCGTCGATCCGCGTGCCGACGCCGAATGTGTCGCTGATCGACTTCAAGTTCGTCGCCAAGAAGGCCACCACCGCTGAAGAGGTGAACGAGGCGATCAAGCGCGCCGCCGCCAACCAGCTGAAGGGCATCCTCGATACCAACGACCAGCCACTGGTCTCCAGCGACTTCAACCACAATCCGGCCAGCTCGACCTTCGACCTGAAGCAGACCCAGGTGATGGATGGCAATCTGGTGCGCGTGGTGTCGTGGTACGACAACGAATGGGGCTTCTCCAACCGCATGTCCGACACTGCGGTGGCGATGGCCAAGCTGTAAGGAGCCGCAGCATTATGGCCGGTTTCCGTACCCTCGATGACGTCAACGTCGCCGGTAAGACGGTGTTGACGCGGGTGGATCTGAACGTTCCGATGAAGGACGGCAAGATCACCGACGATCTGCGCATCAGTCGCATCCTGCCCACCCTGCACGAACTGTCGCGCAAGGGTGCCAAGGTTGTGGTCCTGTCGCATTTCGGCCGTCCGGACGGCAAGCCGGTGCCGGAAATGTCGCTCAAGCCGGTGGCGGCCGCGCTCGCCACCGCGCTCGGCTCGCCCATCGCTTTCGCCGAGGACTGCATTGGCGAACCGGCGAAGTCGGCGATCGACAAGCTGAAGTCCGGCGGCGTCGTGCTGCTGGAGAATACGCGTTTCCATGCCGCGGAAGAGAAGAACGACGCGGCGCTGGCCAAAGAGATGGCGGCGCTGGGCGACCTCTACGTCAACGATGCCTTCTCCTGCGCCCATCGCGCCCATGTCTCGACCGAGGCGCTGGCGCATCTGCTGCCGGCCTATGCCGGCCGCAACATGGAAGTGGAACTGAAGCATCTGGAAGCCGCGCTGGACAAGCCGGAGAAGCCGGTCGCGGCCGTGATCGGCGGCGCCAAGGTCTCCACCAAGCTGGAGCTGCTCGGCAACCTGCTCGGCAAGGTCGACAAGATCATCATCGGCGGCGGCATGGCGAACACCTTCCTGTTCGCCCAGGGCCGCGAGGTGGGCAAGAGCCTGTGCGAGAAGAACCTGGCCGATACCGCGCGCGACATTCTGCGCGACGCCGTGACGCGCGGCTGCGCCATCATCCTGCCGGACGATGTCGTGGTCGCCCGCGAATTCCGCCAGGGCGCGCCCAGCAAGGTGGTGCCCGCCGAACGCGTACCGGCCGATACGATGATCCTGGATATCGGCCCGGTGGCGGCTGCCCGTCTGGGTACCATCCTGGCGGATTGCAAAACTTTGGTCTGGAACGGTCCGCTGGGCGCCTTCGAGACGCCCCCGTTTGATGCAGGGACCGTCACCGTGGCCCGCACCGCGGCAGCGCTCACCGCCTCGGGCCGCCTGCTCAGTGTGGCCGGCGGCGGCGATACGGTGGCGGCGCTGCGCCATGCGGGTGTGGCGGAAGAGTTTTCCTATGTCTCCACCGCCGGCGGCGCCTTCCTGGAATGGCTGGAAGGCAAGGAACTGCCGGGCGTGGCTGCCCTGTCGGCAACTGTGGCCGCCAAATAAAGACGTGATAAAATCCGGTCCCGACAACAGGCGGGGCCGGATTTTCGTTATCAACGAACTGAATTCGGACTATCGGGAGCTGACTGACATGGACGTCAAAGAACTCAACAAGATCGCCAAGGGTATGGTCGCGCCGGGCAAGGGCATTCTCGCCGCCGATGAAAGCACCAGCACCATCGAGAAGCGCCTCTCCAGCATCAATGTGCCGTCGACGGAAGAGAACCGCCGCGACTATCGCGAGATGCTGTTCACCGCCGAAGGTTCGGAGAAATACATCTCCGGCGTGATCCTCTATGACGAGACGCTGCGCCAGAAGGCCAAGGACGGCACGCCGCTGGTCGACATCCTGAACAAGCGCGGCATCATCCCGGGCATCAAGGTCGACAAGGGCATCCAGCCGCTGCAGGGTACCAACGGCGAAAAGATCACCGAAGGTCTGGATGGTCTGGGCAAGCGCATGGCCGAATACCATCAGCTCGGCGCCCGCTTCGCCAAGTGGCGCGCGGTGCTGAACATCGACGTCGCGCTGGGCAAGCCGAGCCGTCAGGCGCTGGTGGCCAATGCCGAAGCGCTGGCACGCTATGCCGGCATCTGCCAGGCCAACAACATCGTACCGATCGTCGAGCCGGAAATCCTGATGGATGGCGACCATGATCTGGCCACCAGCTTTGCCGCCACAGAACGCACGCTGCATGCCGTGTTCGAGCAGCTGGCGCTGCACAATGTCGTCTTCGAGGGCATGATCCTGAAGCCGGGCATGGTGATCCAGGGCGAAAGCTGCAAGAAGGCCGCCAGCATCGACGAAGTGGCCGATGCCACCGTGCAGGTGCTGAAGCGCTGCGTGCCGTCGGCGGTGCCGGGCATCGCCTTCCTGTCGGGCGGTCAGTCGGACGAGCTGGCCTCGGCCCATCTCGGCGCGATGAACGCCCGCCATCCGAACCTGCCCTGGGCGCTGACCTTCTCGTATGGCCGCGCCCTGCAGGCCCTGCCGCTGAAGCTGTGGGGCGGCAAGGCCGCCAACGTGGCGAATGCGCAGAAGGGCTACCTGCACCGCGCCCGCCTGAACGGGCTGGCCGCGCTCGGCAAGTACGAGGCCAGGCTGGAAAGCGAATTCAAGGCCGCGTAAGCGACCCGCTTTTCGGTTTAGGGATTACGACGGCTCCGGTGGCGACACCGGGGCCGTTTCGTTGTGGTCCGGCAGATCGATTTGAGCGCACGCCATTCGTCCGGGGTGAGCAGCGGATAGCCCTTCATGGCAGCGGCATGGAACATCGCCGAACGCTCGGCGTAGGTCGGATGGCTATCCAGGAAATCGAGTTCACCTTCGTCGGCTGCAAACCGTAACATCATGTCGCCAACAGCGGTTGGATCGACGCTCATGGCCTGCAGCCATGCAATCGCGAAACGATCCGCCTCGCGTTCCCGCTCCTGACTGTGAAAGGGAATCTTCGGGCCTGTGCTGGTCAGGGTATATCCAATCGATGGCGCCAACGTGGAGGAAAGGGCCCCGGCGGCATTCAGCAGCGCCACCGCTTCAAGCATCCCCCTGAGCCCATGCCGGCCGACACCATGACCCATTTCATGGGCAATGACTCCAATCAGCTCTGCGTCGTTGCGGACGTAGTCGATCAGTTCGCTATATACGACTGCATATCCGCCCCCCAGGCTGCTGGCATTGACCCTGCGCCGCTGGACAACCACGACATTCGGAGCGAGATCCGGCATCACGCCGGCGACGCTGTTGGTCAGTTTCGACAACGCTTTTAATCCGGCCGGAGTGGCGCAGAACTGTATGCCACCACGACTCCGGTTTCTCCTGGCGATATAATTCTCGAAACTTTGCCGGCCGAATTCGCTGATATTCGCCTGCGAGACCAGCGAGGCCATTCCTTGTGACGCTTTTGGCAACAGGATGCCCGCATATCCGAGGAGCAGTATTCCGAACATCAAAAGCAGCAGCAGTGTCAGTTTGATGCTGGCGACTTCCCGCCCCTGCTTCAGCGCTCCATATTCATGCGACAGGCGATCATACATCCGCGGCGGCAACTGGAGCCGCGCGGCGCCTGTAGCGCAGCGGACGGAAAACCAGCGTCCCACCTCGCGACGACCGACCATGCGTAGTCCGCCCGCGGGCCACCGGACAACGATTTCATCGTCACTCTCAATCAGCAGTCCATCCGGCTCGATAAAAACCGATACCGGCTGCTCCCGCGCCGTCTCGCCATCCCAGAACCGGCCGACATTAATGCGGAAGTTATCGACGAGGTCAGAAGAGGTGGGCATGGCCGATATCCAATAAGCCTTCGCCGAAATGCGAGCGCGGCAAGCGACTTTGTGTCGTTGTCGCAATTGCCTCGGCATTATCGATAGCGGTGCTGGCGATTACCTCCTGCCACAGCGGTATCTGGACGAAACGGAACCAGATTGCACCCAGTCCGATCGAAGCGAAAAACGCGACCGCCAGGCATGCCCACACGCTCTCAACGTAGTCCAACCGATAGAGCAGGCCGTTTTCATGCAGGTTGGAGTGCGTCAGCAGGGTCAGCGCCGCGAAGCCACAGAATGCCGGCAATATCATCCGCTGAAAAAGGCGGCGATACAGACCGGCCGGTAACCGGCAGGAAAACTGCAGCGGCCCGATATCAAGCTGGTCGAGAAGCCATTCGAGCCATACCGCGTAGAAGTAAAGCCACATCAGCAAGCCCCAGAACAGCGCCACCCCCACGCCATAGAGATTCATGCTGTCGCCGCGCCGGTTAACCAGATCGAACAGGTCGGCAATACCCCAGATCAACGCCCCTGCATTGCCATCCGCCTGCCAGATCAGCCACAGGCAAAGCCCGTAAAGCGGACCAAAACAGACAAGCCAGGCACGGAGCCAGGGGCGTATCAGCTGATTTGCACGACCATGGAACTGGGCGCGGCGGTCGCCCCATATCGTATGACGGACGCGATAGCGCGCCAGATCCTCGCAGGCCCAGGGCACGCTCAAACCGGCTGTGACACAGAAGACCGCGAACCAGATGATGTATCGGCTGGCATAGGCCCAGGGCGACCCATCCTGACCTGCGTAAATTCCACGCCACAACGTACGCGACAGTTGGTAGCCGCGTGCGGAATAACGGCCGGCTGCTGCAAGAAATATTGCGATGAGCCACCAGCTATTGAGAACCAGCGTCGCCAGCACCGCGTCTGTATTGACGACGAAGAAGCTGCCCACGAGATATGCCAGCGGAATGTAAGCGGCAAAGGCGATGACGAAGCCGAGAAACAGCTCCCATCCCTGCCCCGTATATTCCAGAGCATCGTCGCCAATTCTGAGGCTCGCCCAGAGATGACGACGCAGATCGGTGCGGGCCCAGAAGCGGTAGAGGCGCAGTGTCGCCACTTCCAGCAGGGCATTGCGCAGCAACAGTCTGTCCAGGCCTGCTTCGGGCTGAAAAGTAAGTTTTGCGCGCATCGCACCCTCTGCATACGATTTTATGTTCACATTATGTTCTCATAATGCAGAACAAAGCGGGACGCAGCAAGTAAGAAAAAAGCCCGAGCGATTTCCCGCCCGGGCTCTGGTGTACGATGTTATGCCGGCGCTGACGCCGCCCGACTTAAGCAGCCTTGGGCTGCGCCTCGATCACCGTGCCGCTGTTGACGGCCGTGTTAATCGCAATCTGGCGCGGCTTCTTGGCCTCGGGGATCTCGCGCTTCAGCGCGATATGCAGCAGGCCATCCTTCAGCTCGGCGCCGACCACCTTCACGGTGTCGGCCAGCTCGAAGCGGCGTTCGAAGGCGCGGCGCGCAATGCCGCGGTGGAGATACGACACCTGCTCGCCATCCTGTGTCGCGGTCTGCTCGACCGCCTTGCCGGTCACGATCAGGCTGTTTTCCTTCACCGTGATGTCGAGTTCGCTCCGGTCGAAGCCGGCCACCGCCATGGTGATGCGATAGGCGTCTTCGCCACGCTTCTCGATGTTGTACGGGGGGTAGCTGGTCGCGGTCTCATCGACGCGATTGGCCAGCTCAAACAGCCGGTTCACATGATCGAAACCGACGCTGGAGCGCAGCAGGGGGGAAAGATCGAAAGCACGCATGAGTCATCCTCCTTCAAGCGATGAGTCGTTTGCGCGGCCCGCCACAAGACTGGCAGGGGACGTTTCCCGCTCTCCGAGCCGGGCCGCCGTGATGGCCGGACCTCGTGAGTGAGCATCCGGCACGAGGCAGAGATAGGAAGCCCGGAACCGGGCTTCAAGAGGCGGGAATTTTCGGAAAATCCGCGATCAGGTGCAGCCGGTCAGCCGATCGAGATCGGCGCCCATCTGAATTCGTGCAGCGCCCGGCCGCGCAGCACATCCACCACATGTTTGGGGCCGACGAATTCCGGCGCCAGATTGACGCCCTGCGCCGCCAGCACGACGGTGGAGTTCCGGAACAGCGGCTTCATCGCCGCCAGCGAGCGCGCCGCCATCTCGTTGGTGGCGATCGCGGCATAGGCCACGTAGATCACCGTGATGATCTCGTTGCCCAGCTGGATGGACGCGGACTGATAGACCTGGGCCATGGCTGCGCTTGTCTTGCACTCCGGAATGCGCGGATCAGGACCAAGGGTTACGGCAGCGGTGGTTAATGAAGCGTCGCCGTCGGCTGCATCTGTCGGCCTTCACGGTCGGCGCCGCGGGGCCGGCAGCAAAAAGGCGGCCGGGAGATCCGGGCCGCCTTGTCTCGTCGCCGGGTCCAGCCCGGCGGTCATCCGAATACGGTCGATTACTTCTTCAGACCGAAATTGCCGAAGCGCTTCTTGAACTTGGCAACCTGGCCGCCAGCTTCGTTCAGACGGGCCGGACCGCCGGTCCAGGCCGGATGCGAGGTCGAGTCGATGTCGAGCATCATGGTGTCGCCCGGCTTACCCCAGGTCGAACGGGTGGTGTAGACGGTGCCGTCCGTCATCTGCACCTTGATCTCGTGGTAGTCGGGATGGATATCGGCCTTCATGACAGTTCTCCTGGGCCTGCCCCCAACTCATGGCACCATCGTCATGATGGTCGGGGGGAGCCGTCAATCGAGGGGGCGTTATAGCCAGAAGCCCCTCCCGCTGCAAGCCCGGACAAGACCTGAACCAAATCAGTCAGTTAACTACTGACTGGCGGTAAGATTGCGGCGGCGCTGGAACTCTGCCGGATCGACCAGTTCGAGGCCCAGCTTCGCCAGTCCGTCGAGGATCGGGATGAAGCCGTTCAGACTGGTATTGGCCGCTGGGTTGCGAGGATCAGACGCCCAGCCGAGCACGGCAATGCCAACCACATTCCCCTGCCGGTCGAAAAGCGGACCGCCGCTGTTGCCACCATGGATGGCCACATCCGACTGGATGAAATCGAGCCGCTCCCGTCCCAAGCCCTGTCTGTAAGCGCTGACGACACCGCGCGTCACCGTCCAGCTGAGTTCTTTGAAGCGAGGCGTGCCGATTGCATAGACCTCTTCCGCAACACGTACTGGCGTTTCACGGATCGAGACCACCGGATAGCCATTACCCTCGATTTTCACCAACGCGACGTCACGAAACTCATTGCGGTACAAAACCTCACCCACCGCCACGCGACCCGAAACAAGCCTGACGTTCACAAAGCGCTGATTCTTGACGACATGCTGATTGGTCAGCACCAGCCCGTCTTCACGCACCAGGAATCCGGATCCGTGGCCGGTCCCGTCCTCAATCAGAATTGTTGCCGACCGGAGGTGATCGATATGACCGTCGATTGTGCCGCCGCGCTGGGCCTGACGTGGAATCAAAAGACGGGCCGAGGGTGACGCTGCAGGCATAATGGGTGCCGAGGCCTCCCGCATCGGCCGCTGCTTCAGCAACTCGCGCAGACTCGGATCTGCCGCAACCTTGTTGGCTGAATCGGCGAAGGCATGCTGTATAAAAAGATCGTAGTCGCTACTTAATCGCTGCGGCGCCTCAAATATGCCTTCGACATCTTTCTGCCACACGACCCTGCGACGCAAATTGTCATAGATCTGCCAGTTAACCGTGATAGTCACTTTGCCAGACAGATCGATCGTCTGGACGTGCTGGCACAGGTCTCCAACGATCCTTGTGACATTGGCGCCGGCCTGAAAATCGGCGCTCTCCTGTCCGGCCTCGCGGAACAGGGCTTTGGGATTGCCTGCCACACGATAGCCGTAGCCGCTGAAAATAGTGTGGAAGATGTCAGCATAGGCCGTGGGCTGGATCGTGCGGCGATCGCTCCCATAATACAGCTTGGTGCCGAGTTCGCAGGTGAGCGGCCGATATGAGGTTTCGCCGATGAGAGCCCCACGCGGAATCGTGGTCTGAATTGTACTGAAACCAATCACCTGCAGGTCCGGATCGGTGGTGAAACTGGCCGGACTGACCATCGTGCCATCCGCCAACGCGACGGGCTTGGCCGTGATTATCGGCGGCTCGCCTTTTGGCACGCAACCGATACCCAACACTGTTACTCCGACCAGCAGAACACTCCTCATCACCCACTCCCGCCTGCAGAAGATCGCCTGAGGCATTCTTAAGCGAGAAATTTCGGAACATAAAGTGAAAATTATAGATGCTTCGAGGCATAAATACTCCTGTATGCCAAGCACGGGTCCGGCTGGCGCCCTTGCGTTGTCCCTCCGGCCGGTGGTCGGTATAACCACCTGAGTTTTCAGCCAGACAAGCCGATATGCCCGCAGCCGACACCACCGATCCCAGGCGCCCGCCCCTTTCGGCGCTCAAGCATGTATTCCGCTTCGTCGCCCCCTATCGCTGGATGGCGGTGGGGGCGGCGGTGGCGCTGGTCGTCACCTCGGGCGCCATGCTGATGATCGGCCAGGCGATCCGCCGGGTGATCGATGCCGGCTTCGGCGCCGGCAACGGCGACTATCTCGACCTCTATTTCGGCGCGCTGTTCGGCGTCGTCGTCATCCTCGCCTTCGGCACCTTCGCGCGTTTCTACTGCGTCACCTGGATGGGCGAGCGGGTGGTCGCCGATATCCGCAAGGCGGTCTACAGCCATGTGATGAAGCTGAGCCCGGCCTTTTTCGAAACCACCCGCAGCGGCGAGGTACTGTCGCGTCTCACCACCGATACCGAACTGATCCAGACGCTGGTCGGCTCCTCCGTCTCGGTGGCACTGCGCAATATCCTGCTGTTTATCGGCAGCGCCGGACTTCTCATTGTCACCTCGCCGCGACTGACGCTGCTGGTGGCGCTGGTGATTCCGCTCGTCGTGCTGCCGATCATCGTGCTGGGCCGCCGGCTTCGCAAACTGTCGCGCGAAAGCCAGGACCGCATCGCCGATCTGGCCGCACGCGCCGGCGAAACGCTGAATGCCATCTCGACGGTGCAGGCCTATACCTACGAGGCCCGCGAGGGCGAACGCTTCGGCCGCCATGCCGAAGATGCCTTCACCACTGCCGTACGCCGCATCCGGGCGCGCGCCTGGCTGACCGCGTTGGTCATGCTGCTGGTCTTCGGCGCGGTGAATGCCGTGATGTGGATCGGCGGCAAGGCGGTCTTTGCCGGCGAGATGTCGGCCGGCGAACTCAGCGCCTTCGTCTTCTACGCCGTGGTCGGCGCCTCCTCCGTCGGCGCGCTGTCGGAAACCTGGGGCGACGTGCAGCGCGCCGCCGGTGCCGCCGAACGCCTGATGCAGCTGCTGGCGACCGATCCGGTGATCCGCGCCCCGGCCACGCCGCTGCATCTGCCGGCCCAGCCGAGCGGCCGGCTGCAGTTCGATGCCGTGCGTTTCCACTATCCGGCGCGGCCGCAGACGCCGGCGCTGGACGGCCTGAGCCTCGACATCGCGGCCGGCGAGACGGTCGCCATCGTCGGGCCTTCGGGAGCCGGCAAGACCACTTTGTTCCAGCTGCTGCTGCGCTTCTACGACCCCGAAGCCGGCCGCATCCGCTTCGACGGCATCGACATCGCCAGCCTCGACCCCGTGGACCTGCGCCAGCAGATCGGACTGGTCGCGCAGGAGCCGGTGATCTTCGGCGCCTCGGTGGCCGAGAATATCCGCTACGGCCGGCCGGAGGCGAATGACGCAGACGTTCAGGCCGCCGCCGAGGCCGCCGCCGCGCATGGCTTCATCCAGGCGCTGCCGCAGGGCTACGACACCTATCTGGGCGAACGCGGTGTCCGTCTTTCGGGCGGCCAGCGCCAGCGCATCGCCATCGCCCGCGCGTTGCTGCGCGATCCGCCGGTGCTGCTGCTCGACGAGGCCACCTCCTCTCTCGATGCAGAGTCGGAGCGAAAACTGCAAACCGCGCTGGAACGCCTGATGCAGGGCCGCACCACGCTGGTGATCGCGCATCGCCTCGCCACCGT
>JAEYSS010000052.1 GCA_023434425.1 Pseudomonadota bacterium
ACCTGAGTCATGCGCTTGAAAAAGCGGGCTGATCCGGTGTTGCCAATATGCCACAGCCGGGCATTATCGGCTCGCCCCCCGGGATGAAGACGTGCGGTGGGCGTTCGGTCGCTGGTATATTGCCCCCCGGTTGAGGCGTGCGAAGCCGCGGGGCGCGGCTCAAAAGATTCTTTGTCTGAGGAGATTCCCATGAATATTCGTGTCGCTCTGCTGACTGCTGCCGCTGCTGCGGCCCTGGTGTCGGCTCCGGCATTTGCGCAGGCCAGCGGCCCCTATGTCGGCATTGGTGCCGGCGCCTCCTGGTTCGAGGATGCCGATGTCAAAGGTGCCGGCGCGATCACCACGCTCGAATTCGATACCGGCTGGGCCGGCGTGCTGAAGGGTGGTTATGCGTTCGGCAATGGCTGGCGCTCGGAACTCGAACTTGGCTACAACAGCTGGGACGTCGACAGCGCCAATGGCGGCGCCACGTCCAGCGGCGATGCCAAGATGTACAGCGCATTCGCCAACGTTCTGTATGATTTTATGCCGGCGAGCAACTGGAGCCCGTATCTCGGTCTGGGCCTCGGCTACGCCAGGCTGTCCACCGACGCCACCGTGAACACCACCGTGGTCGATGACAACGATAACACCTGGGCGGCCCAGGGTATTGCCGGTCTGTGGTATGCCCTGGACAACAACTGGCTGCTGAGCGCCGATTATCGCTACCAGCATCTCGGCGATACCAAGTTCTCCACCAGCACGGCTGGCGTCACCGTCGATGGCGGCAACCAGATCCACACCGTGATGCTGGGCCTGACCTACCGCTTCGGCGCTCCGGCCAAGCCGATGCCGGCCGCCACCCCGGTTGCCGCTCCGGCCCCGGCCCCGGCGCCTGCCCCGGCTGCGGCTCCGGCCCCGGCTCCGCGTGCACCTGAGACCTACATCGTGTTCTTCGCCTTCGACAAGTCGGACATCAGCCCGGTTGCCTCGCAGGTGCTCGATCGCGCCGTGGCCGACTTCCGCGCCACCGGTTCGACCAACGTGCGGATCGAAGGCAACGCCGACCGCTCGGGCAGCAATACCTACAACCAGCGCCTGTCGCAGCGCCGCGCCGACGCGGTTGCCGCCTACCTGCGCAGCAAGGGTATCGGTGCTGGTGCGATCCAGACGACGGCCAACGGCGAAGACAAGCCGCGTGTCCCGACCGCCGACGGCGTCCGCAACGACGAGAACCGCAACGCGCAGATCTTCCTGCGCAAGTAAGCGACCAGTCATACGACTGCGGCACGGCCGCCCCTTGCGGGGCGGCCGTTGCTTTTTGGAGCTCACGCGCCGGGAGGGTTCACGCGACTGGACCGGCCGCTTGGCTGGACATTCGGCCGCCGGCTCCTAATATCCTAGGCAGGACAAGGGCCTGGGCTCCGCCATGGGTTGGGAGCCCCGGATACGGGTTGGGTGACGGCCATGGCCAGCAAGAGCATGTACAGCAAGACGACGCACGATATCTCGGTCACGGTACAGCCGATGTATCTCGACGAGCAGTCTTCGCCGGACGAGAACTATTTCGTCTGGGCCTACAATGTGAAGATCGAGAATAGCGGCGCCGGCACCGTGCAGCTGCGCAGCCGCTACTGGAAGATCACCGATGCGCGCGGCCGCGTGCAGGAAGTCCGCGGTCCCGGCGTGGTCGGTGAGCAGCCGGTGCTGGGGCCGGGCGACAGTTTCGAATATACCAGCGGCACGCCGCTGCCCACTTCGTCGGGATTCATGGTTGGCGCCTATCAGATGGTGAACGAAGCCGGCGAGCAGTTCGACGTGGCGATCCCGGCTTTCTCGCTCGACAGCCCGCACGAAGCCCGCCGCCTGAATTGATCCCCCCGACACTGGGCGACCCACTTTACCGATGGCGAGGCTGAGCTATATCAGGCCTGCCCGTGACAAGGATTTTCCGGAGGAAGTTGCCGTGAGCGAGAAGACCAAGATCCAGCGTCCCAGCCGCGCCGAAGCCGAAGAGGCGGTGCGCACGCTGATCCGCTGGGCCGGTGACGACCCGACCCGCGAAGGCCTGCGCGGTACGCCCGACCGCGTGGTGCGCTCCTATAACGAATTCTTCGCCGGCTACGAGGAAGACCCCGTCGCCCTGCTGGAACGTACCTTCGAGGAGATCGAGGGTTACGACGAGATGGTGGTGCTGCGCGACATCCGCATGGAAAGCCATTGCGAGCATCATATGGTGCCGATCATCGGCAAGGCGCATGTCGCCTATCTTCCCGGCAGGCGCGTGGTTGGTATTTCCAAGCTGGCCCGTGTGGTCGAGGTCTATGCCAAGCGCCTGCAGATCCAGGAAAAGCTCACCGCCCAGGTTGCCAACACGCTGCAGGAGGTGCTGCAGCCGCGCGGCGTCGCCGTGGTGATGGAGGCGGGCCATCAATGCATGACCACGCGTGGCGTGCACAAGCATGGTGTCACCATGGTCACCAGCCGTATGCTGGGCGCTTTCCGCGACGACCCGCGCACCCGCCACGAATTCCTCACCATGATTGGTGGTGGCTCGGCCCGCGGCATGGATGACTGAACCAATTGCGCAAATGCTTCGTCGTTGACCGGCGAAGCGCACGGCCCTAAACCGGAAACATGACATCTCCTAGCCAGGCCTCGCTCGACTGGATCGCCCGGCTGGTCGGTTTCGATACCACCAGCAGGCTTTCCAACCTCAACCTGATCGACGACATTGCCGCCTATCTGGCGCAGCATGGCGTCGCGTCGGAGAAAATCTTCGATGCCACCGGCAAGAAGGCCAATCTCTACGCCACGATCGGGCCGAAGGATGTCGGCGGCATCGTGCTGTCGGGTCATACCGACGTCGTGCCGGTCGACGGCCAGCCCTGGACCAGCGATCCTTTCAAGGTGATCCAGCGCGGCGAGCGGCTGTTCGGCCGCGGCACGTCCGACATGAAAAGCTTCATCGCGCTCTGCATGGCGCTGCTGCCAGAAATGCTGGAAAAGCCGCTCAGTGTGCCGCTGCATTTCGCCTTCTCCTACGACGAGGAAGTCGGCTGCATCGGCGTGCACGGTATTGTCGAATTCATCAATCGCGGCGGCCCGATGCCCAAGCTCGCCATTATCGGCGAGCCGACCGACATGCAGGTGGTGAATGCGCATAAGAGCGTCTGCGCCTGCAACACCACTGTGCGCGGTTTCGAGGCGCATTCCTCGGCGACACATCAGGGCGTCAATGCCATCCAGATGGCGGCCGAGCTGATCGCCGAGATGAACCGAATCCAGGTGGAGTATCAGCAGCCGCAGCATCAGGATACCCGCTTCGAGCCGCCGTTCACCACCATCACGGTGGGCGAAATCCATGGCGGCACGGCGCGCAACATTCTCGCCCGTGAATGCAGGGTGGTGTGGGATATCCGCAGCGTGAAGCCCGAGCATGACACCGTCATCCTCGATCGTGTGAAGCGCTATGCTGCCGAAGAACTCGAGCCGCGGATGAAAAAGATCCGCCCGGAGACCGGCATCGATACCGAGATGGTGGCCTTTGCGCCGGGATTGATGCCGTCCGAGCGCAATCCGGCCGAAACGCTGGCGCTGAAGCTGGCCGGCCAGAACCAGACCCATGCGGTCTCCTACGGTACGGAGGCCGGCATTTTCCAGATCGGCGGCGTGCCGGCGGTGGTTTGTGGCCCGGGCAATATCCGCGAGGCGCACAAGCCGGACGAATATATCGAGATCAGCCAGGTGGCCGAGGGCGAGGCGTTCCTGCGTCGCCTGATCGCCTTCTGCCGCGAGCCCGGCAGCCGCTCATTCCTGGAGCAGGCGGCGTAACGTTCCCGCATGCTGCGCGGCGAGTTGCTCGCTGCGGACATGGTGGCCATTCTCCACCACGCGCGTGCCGGCGACATAGACGTCGCGAATGGCAGAGCGCGTCTGGTTCGAAAAGATCCAGGCATCCAGCGCCCTGTCGCCCGAGCGGCTGCTCATGCAAGGCGCGTCCCGATCCAGCAAAATGAAATCGGCGCGATGGCCCGGAGCGATGGCGCCCATCGGCTGGCCGAGCGCCTGCGCGCCGCCTTTCAACGCAGCTTCATAGAGGCGTCGGCCAGTCGAGCGATCCGCCCCACCGGCCAGCAGCGTGCGGCTGCGATGCGCGAGGCGCTGGCCGTATTCCAGTAGCCGCAGGTCTTCCGCCACAGAGACGCTGATATGGCTGTCAGAGCCGATGCCGATGCGACCGCCGGCCGCCATGTAGTCCACCGCCGGGAAGATACCGTCGCCCAGATTGGCCTCGGTGGTGGGGCAGAGGCCGGCGACGGCCTTGGACTCGGCCAGCCGTCGAGTCTCACCGGCATCCAGATGCGTGGCATGCACCAGGCACCAGCGCCCATTTACAACTGGACCGTTGACGATGCCCTGATCCAGCAGCCACTGCACCGGCCGCTTTCCGCTCCAGGCCAGGCAGTCGTCCACCTCGGCGGTCTGCTCGGCGATGTGGATATGGATTGGCGCGGCATCGTCGATGCCATCGAGAGCTGCGATGCCATCGCGCAGCAATTCGGGTGTGACCGCACGCAGGCTGTGCGGCGCGATGCCAAGCCGGCGATCGCTGCGGTTCTGCATCTGCGGTGCCAGCGCCTGCAGCAGGCGGGCATAAGCCTCGGCATCATGCAGGAAGCGGCGCTGGCGTTCCTGCGGTTCCCTGGCGCCAAAGCCGCCATAGCGATACAGCACCGGCAGATGCGTCAAACCAATACCGGCGGTATCGGCAGCCGACAGAATGCGTCGGCTCAGTTCGGCCGGGTCGGCATAAGGCGCGCCGCCGGGCTGGTGATGCAGGTAGTGGAATTCGGCCACGGCCGTATAGCCGGCTTCCAGCATTTCGGCATAAAGCTGGCCGGCGATGGCCTCGACATCCTCTGGCGTCAGCTTCGCCGCGAAGCGATACATGATTTCGCGCCAGGTCCAGAAACTGTCGTTGCCGGGCCCGCTGCGTTCGGCCAGCCCCGCCATGGCGCGCTGGAAGGCATGGCTGTGCAGGTTGGGCATGCCGGGCAGCACAGGGCCGTCGAGTAAATTCGCAGCCGCATCGCTCACTTTCGGCGTCGTCTTGGCGATCAGGCCAGCCGCATCCACACTGACCAGCACATTATCGTGCCAGCCATCAGGCAGCAGAGCCTGACGCAACAGAAAGCGGCGCATGACGGTATCTCCAACTTGTAAAACCAAGTTGGCAGAAATCGGCTTTCCCCGAAAGTGGCGGCGCGCTCGCGCGTCGGGCCGGTTAGGTTACTGCTCCGATCGGCGGCACATAAATCCGGGTGCGATCCCGCACCAGCTGAACGCCAGGCGTGTTCTCGGCCAGCACCCTGAGAGCCTTCTTCTGCGCGTCGGAACTGACGAAACCAGTCAGCTCGACGATACCGTCATGAACATGGGTGTTGACCAGTTGCATCTTGGCCCAGCTCTCGTCCGCCATCCGGTCGGTCAGCGACTGGCGGATACTGTCATCCGATCTGCCGGTGACGGCACCGGCTGCCGCTGCATATGTTTTGACAATGGCGCGCACGATGTCGGCGCGGCTGATAATGCCGGCCAGTTTTTCGCCGCGCAGAACGACAAGGCGCTTGATCCTGTGTTTGTCCAGCAGCTCCGCCGCACGCGCCAGATTTTCATCCTCGGCCACTGTCACCAGGTCCCGGCTCATGATGTCGGAAACCTTCCGGGCACCTTGCCGCACAAATTCGCGTGCCAGGGTAGTATCGGTTTCGAATAGTGCGGACCACCAGGAATGTCGACGCTCGGTCTTGATTTCCGCACGATGCAGAAGGTCGGCCTCACTGACCACGCCGACTACCACGCCATGGCTGTCGAGAACCGGAACCCCGCTAATCTTCTTCTCTGCGAAGAGCCTGGCAACCTCCGCAACGGTCGTGTCTGTGGTAACGGTCGCGACGTTCCTCGTCATGATTTCGCCAACCAGCATGATATCCTCCATCAGCAGATGGTAAAATTATATGGCATCTGGCCGGGCGGGATTTGATCCAGATTAAAATCTGGAAGAATCTGTGGTCTTTGAACGTCAACTCGACATCAGCACCGGCAAGGTCATGCTGTCGAGAACGGTCTCGGAAACGCCGCCCAGGATCATCTCCTTGACGCGGCTGTGGCCGTAGATGCCCATCACCAGCAACTCGGCGCCTTCATCCGCCAGGGTCGACAGCAGCACCTCTCCTTCCTCGATATCTGCCACGCTCACCTGTTTGACACGGGCGGAAACGCCGTGATGGTCCAGGTTGACGGCAAGTGCCGCTCCGGTGGCAGCCGCGTCAGCAGACGGATTGATGTTCAGGATCACCACGGATTTCGCGGGCTGCAGCAGCGGCAGGGCGTCGTGCGCCGCGCGCGCCGCCTCGCGGCTGCCGTTCCAGGCGATAACAACGGTGCGGGGACGTGTCGGATACTGTCCGGTATAGGGAATGCCAAGCACGGGACGACCCATCGCCAGCGTGAGAGCACCCAGCGGCACGCCGACGCCACGGTCGAGATCGGAATTCTCCGGATGCGGCTGGCCGGCGATGACAAGATCGCAGCTGCGGCCGAGCAGGGGCAGAATATCCAGCGCACGCTGCTCGCTCGCAATCCACCGGATCGGGATGCCGGCGCGGCTGGCCTCACGTTCCGCGACGGCCTTTGCGCCGTCGGCCGCTGCGCGGGCTTCTTCAATATGCTGCTGGTAATACTCCGCTGGTATGTATTCCATACCATAGGGCAACGGCTGCAATGGTGTCAGAGTATAGGCAGCGGTCAGGCTGGCACTGAACTGCGCGGCGAGGTCGGCGGCGAACCTGGCCTTCTCTTCGACCCTTCCGTCGTCGGAAAGATGGAGCAGGATATCCTTGTATGGCATGGGTGCCTCCTATCGGTCGGCGACAAGGGCATCATGATCGGGTGGCTTTCTCATTGAACTGGATCAAACCCGGCCCCGGGAAAACCGCTCCGGTTTCACCTTTGATCCGGATCAAGGCCGTGTGCGGCCGGATCGCAACACTGTGGGAGGACAGGCGGGTGAGTGTGCGGAGACAAATGAGTTGACCGACATGAAACCTTCACATGACATGCCGGTCCATGCGTTACCCGTCGAGGCAGCATTCGATCGGCTGCAATCCCGGGATGCAGGCCTGAAGAGCGAAGAGGCCGCCGAGCGCCTCCGCCAGCATGGTCTCAATCGCCTGCCCGGGCGACACGATATCTCACTGCTCCGAGTTGCACTGGACCAGTTCAGATCCCCGTTCATATACCTTCTGCTCGCGGCGGCCGTGCTGAGCTTTGCCATTGGGCAGCATGCCGAAGCGGCCTTCATCGCGGCAGTCGTGCTGATGAACGCGTGTATTGGCGGCTGGCAGGAATGGCAGGCGGAAAACCGGGCCCAGGGCCTGAGGAAACTGGTGCGCGGCCGGATCCCCGTCTGGCGCGACGGGCAGCTGAGCCTGCTGGACATTGAAAACCTGGTCCCGGGTGACATCGTTCAGATCGAAAGCGGAATGCGGATTCCGGCCGATCTCCGGCTGATCGATGCCCGCGGACTGACGGCCGACGAGAGCCGCCTGACGGGTGAGTCGATGCCTGTCGAGAAGCGGGCGCAGCATGCCGTTCCGCCCGAGGCTTCACTGGCAGACCGGACCAATATGCTGTTCGCCGGCGCCTCCATCCATCGGGGACGGGGCAGGGGTCTGGTGGTCGCCACGGGGCGGCACAGTGAAATGGGCAGGCTTGCGCAGGCCTTGCAGGCGCCGACGACGCCGACGCCGCTGCTGCGCCGCATGGAGGTTTTCAGCAGGCAGCTCGGCCTCGCCATCATCGTTCTGATCGCAGCGATTGCCGGACTTGAGATGCTGCGCGGCAGCGACCTGCAGGCGATCTTCTTCATCGCCATCGCGCTGGCGGTTTCGGCAATTCCGGAAGCCTTGCCGATCACGACGACCGTGGTGCTGTCGATCAGCATGCGCCGCATGGCGGCGCGCAACGTGATCGTCCGCCATATGCCGGCGGTGGAGGGGCTCGGCGCCTGCACGGTCATTGCCACCGACAAGACCGGCACGCTGACGGTGAATCGGCTCGCCATCAATGCTGTCTGGGTGCCGGACTCGGAAACGGCACCCGCCGCCCTGCTGCGCCCGCATGATCCCAGGGTCGCGACCCTGTCATTTGCAGCCGCCCGCTGTTCCGAGTCGCATGGCAAGGTGCCCGATCATTCCGGCGAGGAAGTGGGCGACGCGGTGGACCTGGCTTTCCTGCGTCTCGCCCTGCGCTCGAATTACGATGCGGTGATGGAAGCGGTCGGCCATCGGGGCAGGATCGCTTACGAACCTGAGAGCCGGTATGCCGCGGCCTTCCATGAGGATGGCGGGGTGCTGATGGCATATGTGAAGGGTGCGCCCGAAACCATCCTGTCGCTCTGCGCAGCCGAACACTGGCCGACGGCCCGGCGGGTCGCGGCCGAGACGGCCGTGCAGGATCTGGCCAATGCCGGCTACCGTGTGATCGCGGTCGCGGCCGGGCCGGTCGACCGCCCGGAGGCCGAAGCGCTGCAGGGCCTGTCACTACTCGGCTTTGCCGGCCTGATCGATCCGTTGCGAGCCGAGGCAAAGGATGCGGTGCAGGCCGCGCGCAGCGCCGGCATACGCGTCGTCATGATCACCGGCGATCATCCGATCACGGCACGTGCCATCGGCCAGCAGCTTGAACTTGTGCAGGATCTGGGCGATGAGACTGTCGTGACCGGCAGCCAGCTCCGCGTCCTGAGCGGTAATCCGGCGGCTTTCGATATTGCGGTATCGAAGGCTTCGATCTTTGCCAGAACGGAACCGCTGCAGAAACTGGCCATCGTCGAAAGCCTGCAACGCCAGGGTCATATCGTTGCCGTCACCGGAGATGGCATCAACGATGCGCCTGCGCTGCACGCCGCCGATATCGGCGTGGCCATGGGGCAGGGGGGCACGGATATCGCACGCGAGGCGGCGGATCTGGTTCTGGTCGACGATAATTTCGCCTCGATCATCGCCGGCATCGAGGAAGGCCGGGCCGCTTACGTCAATTTGCGCAAGGTGATCCTGCACTGCGTCTCCACCAGTGGTGCCGGCCTCATGCTCATGCTGCTGGCGGCCGTTTTCAGGCTTCCGCTTCCGCTGACCGCTGTGCAGATTCTGTGGCTGAATCTCATTTCGAACGGCATTCAGGATGTTGCGCTCGGATTCGAGCGGCCGGAACCGGGTCTGCTGCAGCGGCGTCCCATGGCGGGCGGCGGCGCGCTGCTCGACCGCCCCATGCTGGAGCAGATGATTCTGTCGGGCGCCACCGTCGCCGTACTCACATTCAGCCTGTATGCCGTCATGCTTCAGTGCAGCAGCCTTCCCCTGGCCACCATACAGGGCATGATGCTGTGTCTGATGCTGTGGTGCGAGAATGCGCATGTGATGAACTGCCGGTCCGAGACGCGATCTGTCTTCGCCGTCCCGCTCTCAGCCAACTGGCTGCTCATCGCCGGCGTTGTCGCGACCCAGGTTCTGCAGATCATGGTGGCCAGCTCGCCCGGCGTGGGCCCGTTGCTGCGCCTGGACGGCGTGACCGTGCCGCAGATCCTGCTTCTTGGCCTGCCTGCGCTAGCTCTGACGGGCGTAATGGAAGTTTATAAGATGCGCGCCGCTACCCGCGTCCGAGAATACGCTGCATCTTCCTGATCAGTCGTTGCCGCTCGAGATCCGTCTTCGCCGTGCGCAGCTGCTGCTGCACCTGAAGCATCAGGCGGGCATAGTCGTTGTGCCAGTCGCGGCCAGACATGGCTTCGCGCTCCGCGTAGCGGTCGAGCCGGGGCGTCTGGGAGGCCTTGCGCAGCAGGCGAGGCTGTGTGCGGGAAATGTTATAGGTCTCGTCTAGCCGCGGCACCAGAACCGCAGGACGCGGATCGGGCAATAATGCGATCGCGGCATGCAGCGCGCCGATCGCATCCGGATCGCCATGGGTCAGCATCACGGCTCCATGAACCGGCAGGCGCTCATGCAGCCAGGCGAGGAGCTCGTCGTGATCGGCGTGGCCTGAGTAAATTTCCAGCTTGCGGACACGCGCACGCACCGCGATTTCATCGCCCTGGATGCGGACCGCACGTTCACCGCGTTCCAGCAGGGCGCCGAGCGTGCCGGCTGCCTGGTAACCGAGCAGCATTATGGTCGCGTTGGAACGCCACAGATTGTTCTTCAGATGGTGCCGGATGCGACCGGCTTCGCACATGCCGGATGCAGCGATGATAATCGCACCGCCGGTGACCTGCTCGATCTGCATGCTTTCCTGCACCGTCCGGGTGAAGCGCAGGTTGCCGGCCTGGAATGGATGCTTGGCCTCGGTCTTGATGCCGTTTTCCAGGTTGAGATATTTGGCGAAGACGGTGGTTATGCGCGTGGCCAGGGGGGAATCGACGAAGATCGGCACATGCTTGATCGTGCCATCGGCAATCAGCATGGTCAGGTCGGCAAGCAGCTCCTGGGTGCGTTCGACGGCAAAGGCCGGGATCACCAGATTGCCGCCAGCGGCCAGTGCGGCGGCAACTTCCTCGGCGAGGACGGCACGGCGCTGCGCATCATCGAGCTTGGGTCTGGGACGGCCGCCATAGGTCGATTCCATGATGACGATGTCCAGATCCGAAGGCCCCTCGGCGTCCTGCTGCAGGGCCTTGTGTTCCGGTCCGATGTCGCCGGAGAACAGAAGACGACGCCTGCTGGAGTTCCCCAGGTCGGCTTCCAGTTCGATCGACGCGGCACCGAGAATATGCCCGGCATTCCAGAAGCGCGCCCGCAGCCCGTCGACCACATCGAACCATTCGCCAAAATTGCGGCGCGACAGCAGGCGAAGGCAATCCTGGGCATCCTGTTCGGTGTAGATCGGCTGCACGATGCTGCCGCCGCGACGCTGGTTGCGCCGGTTCAGGCGCTCGACTTCCATTTCCTGGATGCTGCCTGAATCGGGCAGCATGAATTCGAGCAGATCGGCAGTGCCCGGCGTGGTGTGAATGGGGCCCTGATAGCCGGCCTTGGCGAGCCGCGGCAGCAGCCCGCTATGGTCGATATGGGCATGTGTCAGGAGCACCGCATCGATATCGCGCGGATTGAACGGCCAGGGCTCATAGTTCAGTTGCTTGATCGTCTTGTCACCCTGGAACATGCCGCAATCGACCAGGATGCGGCGATCGCCGAAATCGAGCCGATAGCATGAGCCGGTGACAGTGCCGGCAGCGCCATGAAATGAGATATGCAGGGGGATCATCGTCTTGCCTCAGGAAATTGTGTAGCCAGATTCCGCGGTCGCCTTTTCCACGGCGAAGCGCAGATCGGCCTGCAGATTCGCGTGAATGCGATAGAGCGGTTCGCCCTGGCGAACCGGTTCCCCCACCTTGCGGCACAAATCTATGCCTGCGCTCTTGAACGACGGCGCGCCGGCCAGTCGCGCGATGCGGGCGATCTGAAAGCAGTCGATCGCCCGGACGATGCCGTCGCGCGGGGCGGCAATTTCCTGCCCCGTGGTGCTCGGGATCATCGGTGTATTGCTCGGACCCTGGGCCAGGATGATCTGTTCCATGGCAGCCATGGCGGCGCCACTGGAGAGGAGTTCGCGCGCCCGGTGTATGCCGTGACCGCCTTTCACCGATGTGTCCGCTTCGATCAGGGCACCCGCCAGCAGGAGCGATCGGTCGCGCAAGTCGGCCGGTGCATGGGCGTCGTTGCGCAGCACGGCCATGACATCGCGGGCCTCAAGGATCGGCCCCACGCCCTGGCCGATGGGCTGGCTGCCATCCGTAAAGCGGATATCCAGATTCAGGTTCAGATTGCCGGCAACATATTCGAACAGCTTACGCAGACGCGCGGCTTCGGCTGTATCCCGCACCTTCGCGGTCGGACCGACCGGAATATCGAGAACGAGATAGCTCGAGCCGGCGGTCAGTTTTTTCGACAGGATCGACGCGACCATCTGCTCCCGCGTGTCGATGCGCAGCGGACGTTCGACCGTGATCATGACGTCGTCCGCCGGCGAAAGATTGACCATGCCGCCCCAGACCAGGCAGCCGCCAATGCGGTCGACGATATCACGCATCTCGTCGCTGCCGATATCGACGCGCGCCAGAACTTCCATCGTGTCGGCGGTGCCGGCCGGGGAGGTAATGGCCCGCGACGATGTCTTCGGGATGGTCAGGCCATGCGCGACCACGATCGGCACGACGATCATCGAGGTGCGATTGCCCGGTATGCCGCCGATACAGTGCTTGTCGACCACCAGTCGGCGGCCCCAGTCCAGCTGCTTTCCGACACTGGCCATCGCACGGGTCAGGCTGAGGACTTCTCCGATCGTCATGAAGCCGGCGCAGCCGACGAGAAAGGCGGCAACTTCCATCTTGCTGTAGCGCAGACCGGCAATGTCCCGCACGATGGCGTTGTAGTCCTCATCGGAGAGTTCGCGGCCGAGGATTTTGGCGCGCACCGCTTCGAGACTCTCGACGGGTCGCGGATGTTCGATGGCGATCGACGTGCCTGCCGGTTGCCCGAAGGCGTGAAAAGCGGCTTCGGACAGCCCGATCTCATCGGGGCCCAGCAGCAGGTGATCGTCCACGATGTTCAGCGTCGCCGGAATGCTGCTGCCGTTGGCGCGGAGCTCGATCTTCTCCAGCGCCTGAAACTCCTCGGCGCGATACTGCGGACATTGCCGGCTCAGATAGGCGATGCTCTCCCGATGGGTGTCGATCCCGATTCGCTTCAGTTTCAGCATGGTCGGCTCACTGATTAACGCAGCCGCATAGCTGATGCCAAGGCCGCCGCAAGTTGCTAATTTTACCGGGCAGCAGCGGTGCGGAACATGATCCGTGTCAACAGTGGGGCGGGGGAGGCGAGGTCACGATGGAATGGCGATGGTCTAAGCCGCTGATTTTACTTGCTATTGCCGTCATCGGACTGGGCTTGTCGATCATTGCCTATGAGGAATCGGAATCCTGGGAATGGGCGCTGATCGGCTTTGCCGTCACGGGTGCATTGCTGGCGGCATTCGGGCTGTCCTATCGGCAGGCCATGCGCGCGGAACAGCAGTCGGCCGAGCGGTTCCGCGCGGTGATCGATAATGCGCATGATGCCATTATCGCCATCGACGAGGCCGGCCGGATCGAAATGTTCAATCGGGCCGCTGAGCGGATTTTCGGATATCGACCGGAAGAAGTCGTGGGGCGCAACGTCAATATCCTCATGCCGCAGCCCTACCACCGGGAACACGACGGATATCTTCGCAATTATATTCAGACCGGCAAGGCGAAGATCATCGGAACCGGCCGTGAGGTCGAAGCCCGGCATAAGGACGGCACGGTTTTTCCTATCGATCTGTCGATTGGCGAGATGCCCGGCAGGCAGCGCGGCTTCATCGGGATCATTCGCGATATCACCGAACGTCATGCCGGCGAGCGGCGGGTGCGCGAGTTAACGGCAGAACTGGTGCATATCTCGCGACTGAGTGCGATGGGGCAGTTGTCGTCTTCGCTGGCGCATGAACTGAACCAGCCGCTGACCGCCATTATGAACTACGCGGAGGCGGCGCGGCAGATGGTGGAGATCGGCGGCGAGCGCAGTCTGCCGAAGGTTCAGGAATTTCTGGCAAAGACCGGTGAACAGGCCGAGCGTGCCGGCCAGATCATCCGCCGATTGCGGAGCTTCGTCGAAAAGGGTCCGGTCGAGCGTGACCTTGAGGCATTGAACAGGGTCGTCATAGAAGCGGCCAACCTGGCCACGATCGGTACGCGTGTCGACGGCATCCGTGTGCATTTCGAACTCGACGACGCGCTTGCCCCGATCAGCATCGACAAGATCCAGATCCAGCAGGTCGTGGTCAATCTGGTGCGCAATGCCGTGGAGATCCTGCGCGGGGCTGACCTGCGCGACCTGAAGATCCAGACAGTCGGCGGACCGGACTGGCAGGAAGTGATCGTTCGCGATACCGGTCCCGGAATTGCGCCGGAAATCGTCGACAAGCTGTTCACGCCCTTCCTGACCACCAAGAAGGACGGAATGGGCATTGGCCTGTCGATCAGCCAGTCCATTATCGAGGCCCATAGCGGGCGGCTCTGGGCGGAGCCGAATCCCGGTGGCGGAACGGTCTTTCGCTTCCGGTTGCCCCTGCTGAGATCGGGAGACGCGGCGTAATGGCGCAGGGGACGGTCTTTGTTATCGATGACGACGATGCGGTGCGGGACTCTCTCACCGCCATACTGACCATGCAGGATTTCGAGGTTCTGGCTTTCCCGTCTGCCGAGGCCTTCCTGTTGAACTACCGCCCGGCCCTGGTCAGTTGCGCGATCATCGACCTTCGCATGCCCGGGATGGACGGTCTTGCCCTGCTGGAGCATATGCGCGGCAAGGGGGTCATGCTGCCTGTGGTGGTGGTCACCGGCCATGGCGACGTTCCGCTTGCGGTACGGGCGATGAAGGCCGGGGCAATCGACTTTATCGAAAAGCCGTACACCAACGCCGCGTTGATCGAGGCCGTCCGCAAGGGCCTGGACAGCATCGGCACCGCGAACATGGGCCAGGTCGACCAGCATGGCGTCAAGGATCGCCTCGCTTCGCTCACCGGTCGTGAACGTGATGTGCTACGCCAATTGGTGATCGGTCATCCCAACAAGATTATCGCCTTCAATCTCGGGATCAGTCCGCGCACGGTGGAAATCCACCGGGCCAACGTGATGAAGAAGATGGATGCCGAAAGCCTGTCACACCTCGTCAGGCTGACGCTCGCGGCCGGGTTGAGTGGCGAGGATGCCTCGGGTGCTAGGTGATATTCCTTACTTGCTTCAGGCAGGTGGAAGCCGCACAACACAGGCCATGACCGGCTCCGCGCAGCGCCTGATCTACGTGATCGATGACGACGATGTTGTCCGCGACTCGCTACGTGCGCTTCTGGAGGTCCGCGGCTATGCGGTCCGGGATTTCGACTCCGGAGACCGGTTCTTTTCGGAGGCGCCGGATCTGTCTCGCTGCTGCCTGATTGTCGACATTCACATGCCCGGTATGACCGGGCTGGATATGGTCGGTGCCCTGCGCGCCCGGGGCGAAAAGGTACCCGCCGTGCTGATCACCGGCCGCCGTGATGCCCAGATTGATGCCGTCGCGGCAGGCCTCGACCATGCCGTCCTGCTGGACAAGCCGATTGCGCACGGCCGCCTGTTCGCCGCCATCGACGAGATGCTGGGCAACCGCTAAGCACATTCTCTGCGACAAGAAAAAGGCCGGCATGACACGCCGGCCGAGGTGGGCTGCCGGAGGCAGCCTGGGGGGAAGGGATCAGTTCTCGGACAGAGCCTCCAGCGCCGGGCGATCGATGATCGCCAGGGTGTGGGAATCCAGCAGACGAATCCAGTTGGCGGTGCGGAAGCGGGTGACAAGCCGGCTGACGGTCTCGATAGTGAGGCCAAGATAGTCGGCGATATCCCCGCGGCTCATGGGCAGAAACACCTTCAGACTGCCGTCCGAAGCCGGGCTGGCAAAAGACATCAGGAAGCTGGCAAGACGCTCTGCGGCGGTCTTGCGACCGAGCAGCAACAGCATGCGATCGCTGGCCGCCAGCTGGCGGCAGGCCAGGCGCAGCAATTGCCGGCCGGCGGCCACATCGGAGTCCACAATGGCATCGATGTCACGGCGCGAGTAGCGGATCAATGTGCAGGGGGTGATGGCTTCAACGCTGCTTTCATTCTCCTCAGCCTCCGACAGGCCGTAGAAGTCGCCTGGTTTCAGGAAGCGGGCGACATGACGGCGACCGTCGGGGAGAATATGCACCACCCGGAGAATGCCGTCCCGGACCTGGATGATGGAGTCATTGGCGCTGCCGGCTTCGATCACGGTGCGACCTTTGGCGACCTGCAGGACATGGCCGATGCGCTGCAGGGCGTCGGCCGCGCCATGAGCGGCGATCACGTTACTGCGGGGAGCGGCGGCGCCGAAATCGCGGACCAGGGCAACAGGGCGGGCTGCGGGCTTAGGCCGCGAATGCCAGGTGGCGGTGGCGATGGAAAGCTGTGCGGCGGTCATTTTTAATCTCCCCCAGAGGTGATGGGCCAGAGAAATACCTGCCTTTCGCACGGTCGGATATTTGGGTCTTGTACCTAAGGGGTAATACCTAGGCCTCGGCTTCGACCCTCGCGTAGTCGTAAGCAGGCTTTTTTGATCTGGATTAAGGCGAGTGGGCCCGACCCGCCCTAACGTGATCACGTCCATATTCTACAAAGGAGGATGACTATGGCAAACAAGGCGCTGACCCCGGCCCATGCGCATCCCCTGGCCAGTCTTCACCAGGAGGTCGACAAGCTTTTCGGCAACTTCTTCAGCGACTTCAGCTTCCCGTATTTCCGCTCCGGCCAGCTCGTGCCGAAGGTGGACTTTAAGGATGCCGGCGACAGCTACCAGCTCGACGCCGAACTTCCCGGCGTGCCCGCCAAGGACGTCGAGGTGTCGATCGTCAACGGTATTCTGACGATGAAGGGTGAGCACAAGGCAGAAAAGGAAGAGAAGGACAAGAATTACCTTCGCGTCGAGCGCTCCTATGGTGCCTTCGAGCGCAGCATTGCGCTGCCCGACGACGCCGACGACGCCAAGATCAGTGCCAACAGCAAGGACGGCATTCTCACCATCAGTATTCCGAAGAAGCCGGGTGCGAAGGCTGAAACCCGCAAGATCGAGGTCAAGGCAGTCTGACCGACACGGGGGGTGCCGTTGCCGCGCCCCCCGATCCGGCCTCGACCCGCTTCCCGTTTGACTCACGTCAAGGTCATTGCGCCGGCCCGAGGCCATGCTCTGCTGAACGTTTCCCATCGAACCGGTGCTTCCCATGAGACAGAAAATTCAACCCCTCACATGGATTCTCACAGCAGATGGTCATCATGCGCGGACCTGGGAATGGAAGAATCCAGATGCTCCGCTCGCGCTGGTCGCCGACCTGATCTCTTCGGCCGAAACAGCTTCAGCCTTCTCGCGTGACCTGAAAAGCGACAAACCGGGGCGCAGTTTTGCCAGTGTGGGGGCGCGGCGCTCCGCCATGGAGCCCGGTCATGACCCGCACGAGTTCGAAAAAACCAGGTTCGCGGCGAAACTCGCGGACACGCTCGACATCGCCCTGAAGCAGGGTCGATTTCGCCAGTTGATCGTGATCGCGCCGCCGCGCATGCTGGGCGATCTGCGAGATCATTATTCCAAACAGGTCGGGCAGGCGGTGATCGGCGAGGTCGACAAGGATCTGATGAAGTCCGACGTATCGGCTCTGCTCTATCACGTGGCCCCGTTCCTCTCGGCGGCATGACCGTGAGCGATCTGCTGTGGCTGGCTTTTATCGCAATTGCGATGGAGCCTGTGCTGCGTCAGCGAGTCCTGCTGGTTATGCGTGCGCGGAAGATCGCCCAGTTCCAGGCACGCCGCAAAAGCCGGGTGATCACGCTGGTGCACCGGCAGGAGACGATGCGACTGCTCGGCTTCCCACTGGTCCGATACATCGATATCGACGACGCGGAAGAGGTTATTCGCGCGATCCAGGAAACCAATCCCTCCACACCCATCGATATCGTCCTGCATACACCGGGCGGGATGGTGATTGCGGCCATGCAGATCGCCGATGCGCTGCGGCAGCATCCGGCGCTGGTGACGGCTTTTGTGCCGCATCTGGCGCTTTCAGGCGGAACCCTGATCGCGCTCGCTGCCGACAGGATCGTGATGTCACCGCATGCCATGCTCGGCCCGATCGATCCCCAGATCGACGGCCTGCCGGCAGTTTCGCTGGCGCGGGTGTTACGTGACAAGCCGCTCGCCCGGGTCGATGACCGGACCATCATCCTGGCAGATATCGGCGAAAAGGCGATCCGGCAGCTTCGCGAGGGTGCGACCCGCATGCTGACCGCCCATATGGATGCGGGCGAGGCCGCGGCGCTTGCTGACCAGCTGTGCAGCGGGCGCTGGACGCATGACTACCCGATTTCCGCGACCGAGGCGCAGGCCCTCGGCCTGCCGGTCGAACTGACTCTGCCGGCTGAGGTGGGCGACTTGATGCGGCTCTATCCGCAGCCTGTCCGCACCACCCCCACGGTGGAATACGGGCCGGTGCCGCCGCTACCACGCAACGGAAAGCGCTGACGCCTCACGGCCACAGCAGGCTGCAGGCCTGCCGGGCGATCACCGCTTCTTCATCGGTTGGAATGACCAGGCAGGCAACCCGGCTGGCGGAACCGGAAATGCGGAATGCGTTTCCGGTATTTGCCACCGGGTCGAGCTCGACACCCAGCCATGCCAGATGCGCGCAAATTCGGGTGCGGATCTCTGGCATATGTTCGCCGATGCCGGCGGTGAAAACGACACCGTCGAGTCCGCCGAGCGCGGTCGCCTGCGATGTTATCTCACGGGCAACGCTGAGGCAGAAGATTTCAACCGCCTCGCGTGCCTCCGGCAGAACGCTGCTCGCCAGGTCGCGCATGTCACTGCTGAAACCGGACAGGCCCAGCAAGCCGGAGCGGCGGTAAAGAATATCCTCGACCTCCGACAACGGCCTGCCATCCGTCTTCATCATATACAGGAGAACGCCCGGATCGAGGCGACCACTGCGTGTCGCCATCGGTATCCCGTCGAGCGTCGAGAATCCCATGCTGCAATCCCGGCTCTGTCCGTCATGCAGCGCACAGACACTCGCTCCGCTGCCGAGATGCGCGGCCACCACCCTGCCGCGCGCCAGATCCGCTGCGCGCTGCCGCAGAGTGCCCGCAATATAGTCGTAGGACAGGCCATGGAAGCCGTATCGCCGGATTCCTGCATCGTGCAGGGCTCTGGGCAGGGCCATGCGACGGGCCAGCGGCGACTGCGTTTGATGGAAGGCGGTGTCAAACGACGCGGTCTGCGGCAGCTCCGGATGCAGATCGCGCAGTGCCGACAGGATCATCAGGCTGCGCGGCTGATGCAGGGGCGCCAGCGACACGAGCCCTGCTATATCGGCAAGCACGCCGTCATTGATCAGCACCGGTCCGCGAAACCTGTCGCCGCCATGCACGATACGGTGCCCCACCGCATCAATACGCCCGATATCTGCGGCTTTGCATAACAGGCCGATAATCTCCGGCAGTGCCCTTGCGAGATCGCCATGAGAAATATCATGCACGCTCTGCCCGCCTGGTGCGTCGATGTGAAGCCGGCCGGGCAGGCTGCCGTCGATGGCGCCTTTGCAGCGCTGTTCAGGGCGACCGTCCGTATAGGCGTAAATGCCCAGCTTCAGGCCTGAAGAGCCTGGATTCACCGTCATCACATGGCTGATCACGGGCATCCTCCGGATCAGCCGGCCCAGCGCCAGCCGGTGATCTCCGGCATGTCGTGGCCGTGGATGCCGATATAGCCGTTGTGGCTGTGCAGCCGATCGGTCATCTCCTGCCGCAACGCCCGCCCCGACTGGTCGGTCAGATCGAGATGTCTGATCGCCGCCAGCACGAGATGGAAACGGTCGAGCCGATTGAGGACGGTCATGTCGAAGGGCGTGGTTGTCGTGCCCTGCTCGCAATAGCCGTGAACATGGAAATTGCTGTGATTGCGGCGGCGGTAAATCAGGCGATGGATCAGGCTCGGGTAGCCGTGGAAAGCGAAGATCACGGGGCGGTCGGCCGTGAACAGTGCGTCAAAGGCGGCATCGTCCAGACCATGCGGGTGCCGGTCAGGCGTCTGCAGGCGCATCAGATCCACCACATTCACCACCCTGATCGCCATGTCGGGCATGTGCTGGCGAAGAATGGCGGCAGCGGCCAGCGTTTCGATCGTCGGCACATCGCCGGCGCAGGCGAGCACGATATCCGGCGTGCGATGACGGGCATTGCCGGCCCATGCCCACTCGCCGAGGCCGGCGCTGCAGTGGCGGCTGGCCGATGCCGCATCCAGCCATTGCGGCTGGCGATGCTTGCCGGCGACGATCACGTTGATGCGATTGCGGCTCTGCAGGCAGTGATCGGCGACTGCCAGCAGGGTGTTCGCGTCCGGCGGCAGATAGATGCGCACCACATCCGGATCCTTGTTCGCCACGAGATCGAGGAAGCCCGGATCCTGATGGCTGAATCCGTTGTGATCCTGGCGCCAGACATGGGAACTCAGCAGATAGTTCAGCGATGCCACCGGTTTTCGCCAAGTCACTTCGCGGCAGGTCTGCAGCCACTTGGCATGCTGGTTGAACATGGAATCGGCCACATGGACAAAGGCTTCGTAGGTGGCGAACAGACCGTGCCGGCCGGTGAGCAGATAGCCTTCGAGCCAGCCCTGACAGGTCTGCTCGCTGAGGATCTCCATGACGCGGCCGTCCGGTGCCAGATGATCGTCACCAGCCTGCCGCTGCGCCAGCCAGCTGCGTTCGGTCGTCTCAAAAACCGCGTCCAGATGGTTTGAGGCGGCTTCGTCCGGCGAGAAAAGGCGAAAGTTGCCCGCTTCGGCATTCAGCTGGAACACGTCCCGCAGGTACAGGCCAAGCTGGCGCGTGGCCTCTGCCATCGCCTGACCGGGCTGCGGAACTTCGATGGCATACGTATGTGGGTCCGGCAGCCTGAGATTGATCAGCAACTGGCCGCCATTGCCTTCTGCGGTTGCGCTCAGGCGCCGCTCAGGGCGCGGCAGGCTTTGCGCAAGCCAGGCGCCGGGCCGGCCGTCGGCATCGAACAGCCGCTCCGGTCCATAGGTCAGCATCCATTGTTCCAATTGGATGCGATGGTGACCGTTGTCGCGCGGGCTGGGAATCGGAACCTGATGCGCCCGCCAGGTGCCGGTATTCTGTTTGCCATCGACAGATGCAGGCCCGGTCCAGCCCTTCGGGCTGCGCAGCACGAGCATGGGCCACCGGGGACACGGGGTGACGCCGTGCCGGCGGGCCCGGTCCTGAATGTCCCGGATCTTGCCGTAGACCGTCTCCAGGGCTTCCGCCATTGCGGCATGCATCGCCGCAGGTTCCTCGCCAGCAACCACATGCGGGTCATAGCCATAGCCCCTCAGCAGGTGGTCGAGATCGTCGTCGGCCAACCTGGCCAGAATGGTCGGATTGGCGATCTTGTAACCGTTGAGATGAAGAATCGGCAGCACGGCGCCGTCACGCGCCGGATTGAGAAACTTGTTGGAATGCCACGATGCGGCCAGCGGTCCGGTCTCTGCCTCTCCATCGCCGATGGTGCATGCGACGATGAGGTCCGGCCGGTCCAGCGCGGCACCATAGGCATGCGACAGGGCATACCCCAGTTCGCCGCCCTCGTGGATCGAGCCGGGAGTCTGCGGTGACGCGTGGCTTGGCACGCCATGGGGAAAGGAGAACTGGCGGAAGAAGCGAGCCATGCCGGCCGCGTCCTGCGTTATATCGGGGTAGGCTTCCGAATAGGTACCATCCAGCCAGGCACTGGCAAGAACCGCCGGCGCGCCGTGGCCAGGCCCCACGACCTGCAGGATTCGCGCATCCTGCAGCCTGACCAGCCGGTTCAGATGCGCGGATATGAAGTTGAGCCCCGGCGCGGTACCCCAGTGGCCGAGCGGGCGCGGCTTTATATGCTCGGGCCGGAGCGGTTCCCGCAGCAGCGGATTGTCCATCAGATAGATCTGCCCGATGGACAGGTAGTTTGCTGCGCGCCAGTACATGTCGCAGACAGAGAGATCGTCGCTTGTGGCCATTGCACCGGTCTCCATCGCCCTGCTGCGATCTTCCATGGCATGTGGATGCAAAGCGTTGATCCCGGTCAATGTTTTGCCGGCCTTTTATGCCCAGATAGCAGGAAATGCGATCTGTCCGCCGGAGCCAGGTATGACCTCTTCTGCATCACTGCAGCCCTCGCCGTTGCGCAGGGACTTTGTCTGGGGCGTGTCAACCTCCAGCTATCAGATCGAGGGTGCTGCCGCCGCGGACGGACGCGGTCCCAGCATCTGGGATGTATTCTCCCATCAGTCGGGCCGCATCGCCAACGGCGATACCGGCGACGTAGCCTGCGATCACTATCATCGCTGGGCTGAGGATATCGCGCTGATGCGGGATATCGGTGTAAAGGCCTACCGGTTCTCGACAGCATGGTCCCGCATTCTGCCGACGGGCCGCGGCAGACCGAACGAGGCTGGCCTGGCTTTCTACGACAGGCTGATTGACGGGTTGCTGGAAGCCGGTATCGAGCCGTGGCTTTGCCTGTATCACTGGGATTTGCCGCAGGGCTTGCATGAGCGTGGCGGCTGGGCCAGCCGCGACATGGCAGGCTGGTATGGCGACTACGCCACGCTGATTGCCCGCCGCTACGGCGACCGCGTCAAGCGTTTCGCCACCTTCAACGAGCCATCCGTCTTCGCGCTGTTCGGTTATCTGTTTGGCTGGCAGGCGCCGGGGATTCAGGATGCCCAAGCCTATATGAAGGCAGCGCATCATGTGAATCTCGCACATGGTCGCGCGGTCGATGTGCTTCGAGCGACGGTGCAGAATGCGTCCGTCGGAATTATCCACAACCGGCAACCCTGCCTCCCGAGCCACGAAACGGCAGAAGATCGGGCCGCGGCGAATTCGCTCGATGTCTGCTGGAACCGGCTGTTCCCCGACCCGCAATTGCGCGGTTTCTATCCGGACGGCGTTCAGGGTCTTGTTGACCCCTATGTCCTGCCGGGCGACATGGCCGCCATCTGCCGCCCGATCGACTGGTTCGGCCTCAACCACTATTCGCCGATCTTCGCGCGCGCTGACGCCCGCGCGCCTTTCGGTTTTGCCTGGGCGGATCCACCGAAAAACACCGGATCGCTGACCCAGGTCGGCTGGCAGGTGCGGCCGGATGCCTTCAAGGCCGTTCTGCTCGATTTACACAACATCTACAAGCTGCCGATCTATGTACTGGAAAACGGCTGCGGCAGCTTCGAGCAGGCCGATGAGTCCGGCAATGTCGACGATCGCGACCGGATCGATTTCCTGATCCGCTACACCGCCGCCATGCGCGAAGCCATCGCCGAAGGCGCCGATGTGCGTGGCTATTTTGTATGGTCCCTGCTGGACAATTTCGAATGGGGCGCAGGATACAGTCAGCGTTTCGGTCTGGTGCATGTCGATTACAAGACACAGAAGCGCACGCCAAAGGCATCGGCACGCTGGTACCGTCAGCTGATCAGGAAGGCAGGTGAGGCATGACCCAGAACAATGCCTTTCTGCTGGCCGATATCGGTGGCACGAACGCGCGCTTTGCGCTTTGGAAAGACGGGGCGATCACGCAGTACCGCAGTCTTCCGGTTGCCGATTTTCCGGGAATAGCTCCAGCCATACATGCCTATCTCGAAGCATTGCCCGACCGCCCGGCCATCCGTCAGGCCCTGCTCGCCGTGGCCGGGCCTGTTGTCGGCAACCGCTGCGCCCTGACCAACAGTCCGTGGGTCGTGGAGGGTGCGCTGATCGAGCGCGACTTCAACATCCGGCGCGTCGCCGTTTACAACGATCTGGAGGCGGTGGCCTGGGCTATATCCGGTCTCGGGCCGGGTGACTACGTGGCCCTGGGTGGCGGTCTGGCGGTGCCGCGCGCGCCGCAGCTGATTATTGCGCCCGGCACAGGTCTCGGCGTCGCGGCATGGCTCAGCGAAGGCCTGGCGCTGCCGTCCGAAGGCGGCCATGCCAGCTTTGCACCCGAGAACGAGGCGGAAGACGCCCTGCTCAGGGCATTGAGGCAGGCGCATGACCATGTCTCCCTGGAGCGGCTGATCTCCGGCCCGGGACTGGTCGAGATCTACCGGATACTGGCCACCGCCGACGGCGCCACACCGGCTTTCACCACGGCGGCCGAAATCACAGCGGCTGCCATGGCGGGCTCGTGCGGCATCAGCGTCCGCACGCTCGAGCATTTCTGTGCGGTTCTCGGCAGCGTCGCGGGGAATCTCGCCCTGACTTTCGGCGCCCGTGGCGGAGTGTACATCGCCGGCGGCATCGCGCCCCGCATGCTGCCGTTCCTGGCGCGATCGGGCTTTCGTCAGCGCTTTGCCGGGAAAGGTCGCCTGACGGACTGGCTGGCGCATATACCGACCCGCGTCATTCAGCGTCCCGACGTTGCGCTGCTGGGTTTGCAGGCGTGCCACCAGCAGGAATACCTGGCATGACCGGGCCATCGCAGCAGAAGTTCGGGACGGCCCTGCTGCGATTCGTAATTCACTCGGCCGGATACTGGAATGGAGAGGGCCGGTGGCGCGCCCGGCTGCTGCTGGCCGCGATGGTGGCTCTGGGCGTGTTACTGGTGGCTCTGACCGTCAGGCTGAATCTCTGGAGTGCCGACCTCTTCAATGCCCTGGAGCGACGATCGTCCGACCGGTTCACCGAGGAGGTTCTGGTCTTTGCCGTTCTGGTCTGCGCGATCATGCTGGTGAATGCGCTGCATCTGACGGCGAAGCGGGGCTTGCAGATCGGCTGGCGGGAATGGCTGACGCAGCGCCTGCTCGGAGAATGGATGACGCAGGCGCGGCATTATCAGATTTCCCTTCTGCCCGGCGATCACGACAACCCCGATGGGCGCATCGCCGAGGATATCAGGATCGCGACCGAAGCTGCCATCGACCTGGCGCATTCCGCACTCTACTGCGTCGTGCTGTTTTTCAGCTTCGCGGCAATACTGTGGTCCCTGTCGGGCATCATAACGGTCGGGACCGGGGCCTGGGAGGTGAGCATCGGCGGCCATCTCGTATGGCTGGCGCTGCTGTATGCCGCGATCGGGTCCGGCCTCGCCTTCATCGTCGGCGGCCCGCTGATCAACGTGGCGGATCGCCGGCAGACGACCGAAGCGAATCTGCGGTTCGGCCTGGCGGAGGCGCGGGAACATGCCGAGGCTATTGCCATGGTCCAGCGTGAAGCGCGCGAGCGCAGCCGCCTGATGCGGCTTTTCGGTGCCGCCCGCGAGCTCTGGAACGAACAGACCGTCGGGCTGCGCCGGCTGCTGCTGTTCTCATCGGCCTACAGCGTCATGGCCACGGTGTTTCCGATCCTGGTATCCAGCCCGCGTTACCTTGCCGGCGCCATCACCCTAGGCACGCTGATGCAGATCGGTCAGGCCTTTCAGCAGATCACGGCCGCGCTGTCCTGGCCGATCGATAATTTTCCACGCCTGGCCGAGTGGCATGCTTCGGTCGATCGCATTCTCGCCCTGTCGGACGCGTGCAAATCCACCACGTTGGCAGGCGATCCGCGTGAAGGGATTCAGGTTGCGGCAGTGCAGGGCCCGTCGCTCGCCATCCGCGATTTGACGATCGCCAGCCCATCCAACGGCATTCTCGTATCCGGAATCTCTGCGGAAATATTTCCCGGCGACAGGGTGCTGATTGCCGGCGACAGGGAAATCGGCCAGATGCTGTTCAAGGCCGTCACCGGCATCTGGACCTGGGGGTCCGGGAGGGTGGAATTGCCGGACGATGCGACAATCGTATTCCTGCCGCGGCATCCTTACATGCCGGCGGAAAGCCTGCGCTCGATTCTGGCCTATCCGGGACCGGCGGAAAATGCCGATGACGCGACGTGCTGCGCCATCCTGGCGAAGGTCGGGCTTGAACGACTGGCCAGCAGCCTCGACCGAACCGAGGACTGGCAGCACACTCTCACGCCGGCCGAGCAGCAACGCCTTGCCTGCGCAAACATGCTCATCCAGCGCCCCCGATGGATTTTCATGGACCATGCGACAGAGCAGCTGGAGGATAACGACGAGTTGTCACTGCTGACCCTGATCTTTGCCGAACTGCCGGATGCCACCATCATAACCAACGGCGAGCGGCAGGGTCTGGATCAGCTGCACAAGCGCAAGATCATGCTGGAGCGTCGGACCGGAACCGGGGCTGCAGCCCGCGAGGCCGCAGTCGCGCCGGCCACCCAGGGCTTCGGCGGCGGGCTTCGCAAGCTGCTCGAGGCGATCAAACAGGGATTCGCCTGACGCCGGGCTCGAACCGAAACTGGTAACTGCGCCGAAGACATAGTAGTTCTTTGACAAAGCCCGGCCGGGCGGATCGGTAAGAGGCCGAAGTGTCGAAGACCACACGTGCAACGCTTTTCCTGAAGCAGAAGGGCGTCCAGTTTTCCATCCATATATATGATTACGATCCGGATGCCGATAAGGTCGGTATCCAGGCTGCCGAAGCGCTGGGCGAGCGCCCCGACCGGGTGCTGAAAACCCTGATGGCTCTGGTGGATGGTAAGCCGGTCTGCGTGGTGGTGCCATCCGACCGCGAGGTTTCGATGAAGAAGCTGGCTGCCGTGTTCGATGGCAAGTCTGCGCAGATGATGAAACCGGCCGATGCCGAGCGCGCCACCGGCTATGTGGTGGGCGGCATCAGCCCGTTCGGCCAGAAAAAGCCGGCACCGACGGCAGTCGAGGAAGCCGCGTTGCGGCATGATCTGGTCTATCTGAATGGCGGTCAGCGCGGCCTGCAGGTCCGGCTCAGCCCGGCTGATCTGGCCGGTGTGCTGCAGGCCAAATTGACGTCGCTGGTGAGCGACTAGGGTGGATGTAACCGCATGCTGAATGACCCGCGATCCCACGGCCTTTGGGAGCAGACGGCGACCGCTGCACCGCATACGGGAAAGCTTTTGGGCGAACTGAATGTCGAGGTCGCCGTGATCGGCGGCGGTTTCACCGGCATGTCCGCCGCCCTGCATCTCGCGCAGGCCGGCCGGAGCGTTGCGGTGCTCGAAGCCGTGGAGATCGGTTTCGGTGGTGCCGGGCGCAACGTCGGGCTGGTCAATGCTGGCATGTGGGTAATGCCGGAGATCCTGCTGCGGACCCTGCCGGCGCCCTATGGCGAGCGGCTGCTGACCCTGCTGGGCAATGCGCCGCGACTGGTCTTCGACATCGTGCGCGACCATGGCATCCGCTGCGAGGCCAGGCATGCCGGCACGCTGCATTGTGCCTATGGCAAAACAGGTTTTGCCGAGATTGCCGAGCGCGCCCGGCAATGGCAGGTGCGCGGCGCCGATGTCGAACTGCTGGATGCCGCCAAGGCGTCGGCGTTGCTCGGCACGGCTAAGTACGCCGGCGCGCTGTTGGATCGTCGTGCCGGTACGATCCAGCCGCTCGCCTATGTCCGCGGCCTCGCCGATGCCGCTCTGAAAGCCGGTGCGCAGATTTTCACGCAGTCGCAGGTCATGTCGATCAGGCACAGGGCCGACCGGTGGGAGATCAGTACGGATGCCGGGCGCGTCACGGCCGACTGGGTGATCCTGTCGACTGATGCCTATGGTACCGGCCCCGGCCATGCCGCGCGCGCCGAACAGGTGCCGTTGCCGTATTTCAATTTTGCCACGCAGCCACTTCCCATGGAGATGCGTGCGAGGATTCTGCCCGAAAGGCAGGGAGCCTGGGACACGCAGACGGTCATGACCTCCTTCCGCATGGATCAGGCCGGCCGCCTGGTCTTCGGCAGTATCGGCGCGCTGCGCGGCACCGGCACTGCCGTGCATCGCGGCTGGGCAAAACGCGCACTGCGCCGGCTGTTCCCCGGCCTCGGCCCGGAGATCGACAATGTCGGCTTCGAGGCCGAATGGTATGGCACCATCGGCATGACTGCCGACAACCTGCCGCGTTTCCACAGCTATGGCGAGAGGATGATCGGCTTCAGCGGCTACAATGGCCGTGGCATCGCACCGGGCACCACCTTCGGCCGCCTGCTTGCCTCCTATGTGCAGGGCGAGATTGGCGATGATGATCTGCCGCTGCCGGTCACGTCGGTTGAAGCAGCTCCGTTCCGTGGCGCCAAACAGCTAGTCTATGAAGTGGGTGCGCAGGCTGCGCATTTCGTGGCGGACAGGATGTGAGATGACAGATACCTGGGACAGCGTCTGGCGCGGCGCCGATCTTGCCACCATGCAAGCTGGCAGTGAGGACGGCTTCGGCACCATCCGCGACGGCGCGCTGGCGCTGAAGAATGGTCGCATCGCCTGGGTTGGGCCGGCGGCGCAATTGCCAAAGGACGGTATCGGGCGACATACCGCCGTGCATGATGTCGCGGGTGGCTGGATCACGCCCGGCCTGATCGATTGTCATACTCATTTAGTTTATGGCGGCGACCGCGCCCATGAATTCGAACTGCGCCTGAATGGCGCGAGTTATGAAGAGATCGCACGCGCCGGCGGCGGCATCCGCTCGACGGTCGCCGCCACGCGCGGCGCCAGCGAAGACGAGTTGCTGGCGCAGAGCGAGAAACGGCTGAAGCCCTTGCTGGCCGAAGGCGTCGCCACGCTGGAAATCAAGTCGGGCTACGGCCTCGATCGCGACAATGAGTTGAAGACGCTGCGGGTGGCGCGCCGGCTCGGTGAAAAATACCCCGTGCGGATCCGCACGACCTTGCTGGCCGCGCATGCGCTGCCGCCGGAATATGCCGGCAATGCTGATGGCTATATCGATCTGGTCTGCAACGAGATCATTCCGGCCGCCAAGGCCGCCGGTCTGGCCGATGCGGTCGATGCATTCTGTGAAAATATCGGCTTCACCCCGGAGCAGACGCGGCGTGTGTTCGAGGCCGCCCGCAAGCATGGCCTGCCGGTGAAGCTGCATGCCGAGCAGCTCAGCAACCTGCATGGCGCGGCTCTGGCTGCGAGCTTCAACGCACTGTCGGCCGATCACCTGGAACATCTGGACGAGGCCGGGGCGCAGGCGATGGCCAGGGCCGGCACGGTGGCGGTGCTGCTGCCCGGTGCCTTCTATATGCTGCGCGAAACGAAACTGCCGCCCGTCGACCTGCTGCGCCGCCATGGCGTGCCGATGGCGGTCTCGACCGACTGCAACCCCGGCACCTCGCCGGTCACCTCACTGCTGCTGATGCTCTCGATGGCCTGTACGCTGTTCCGGCTGACCTCGGCCGAGGCGCTGGCCGGAGTGACCCGCGAGGCCGCCCGGGCACTGGGACTCGCGGGGGAGAGCGGCACATTGGAGGTTGGGAAAACCGCGGATTTCACCCTTTGGGATATCGCCCGCCCGGCTTCCCTGGCCTATCAGGTCGGACTAAATCCACTGCGTCAGGCGGTGTTTCGCGGCCGGCCGTTGCCCGGCCGGCACTGAAGCCGGCCGAGTCGTTAACTACAAAAGTCACGTTGCGCTGGAACGGAACCGGCCTATATCCTGTTTAGTGCGCGGTAACGTCCCGATTGCGCCATGACGAAAGGTGCCGCATGAACGACTGGCTCTATGTGATGGGCGGAGGCATTGTCCTGCTGTGGCTGGGCGCCTGGCTGCTGTTGCACCTGGGCAATTTCGAGCAGCGCATCAGCCAGATGCGGATGAGCCTCGAAGTCCGCATGGGGTCCATCGAGAAGCAGTTCACCGCCTATAACAAGTTCTTCGCCGACAACGAGCGCAACTCGCAGCTCACCTATGTCGAACTGAGCGACATCAAGAGCGATATCGCAGATCTCAAGAACCAGCTGGATGAAGTGAAGCGCGCCATCAATGTCATGGAAGTCGCGGTCAACGATCTGAAGCTGCGCACCAACAACCCGCGCAATCTGCGGGTCATTTAACGTCCTAAATCTAAAGATCGGGCCAGAGCAGCCGCAGGTCGGCGACGATTTCGTCGACCATCGCGGCGAGCAGTCTTTCGCCTTTCTCGGCCGTGGCCGAGGTTGCATCGCCCGTGGTGCCGTTGCGGTTCAGCACGCCGCCGGCGCGTTCCTCAGGCGTGAATCGCATCGGACGACGCAGACTGAGCAGGCGCGGCTCATCGACGCCGTCGGCTGGCATGTCGTCGTCATCGGCGGCGGCGTCAGCCATGTCCTGCAGCCGGTCGAGCCGCACCAGTGCCGGCTGGATCGCCAGCAGCAGCGACGTGTCGCGCTCGTCCAGATCGTCCACGCTCGCCGAGCGGCTGCCCAGCCTGGGCAGGTCGGCGCAGGCGATGCGCACGCCATGGCGATGCAGGATGTCCTGCGCCACCAGTTTCAGCGGCGCTTCGGTGGCGATGCCATTGTTCAGCAGCAGGATGCGGTCGGCGCCATGGCGCAGATAACCCTCGATCACCTCGGTCACCAGCGCCTGAAAGGTGTCGGCCTCGAGATGCTGGCTGCCGGGATAATCCATGAAAGCGGGCTGGAAGCCCTGCGCGATGCAGGGCGCGACCAGAACGGGAAGGGTGGCGAGCAGGCGTTCGGCCACCACCTCGGCCACCAGCCGGTCGGTGCCGAGCGGCAGATGTGGGCCATGGGCGCGGCTGGCGGCGCCGATCGGGATCACCACGGGCAGGCCGTCGCCGAGCAGGTCGGCGGCATCGACCCAGGTCAGGTCGGCGAGGCGGAAGCCGGAGCGGGGATGCGAGGAGGCGGTCACGAGCGGATAACGCAAAGTCCCGTTGGTTGGTTGCATCCAGCCTAGCACGGCCTGCGGCGGGCCGGCAGCAGCTTGTAGAGGCCAAGTCTTGTAGTGCGGCGGCAGCCGGCCTATGACAGCCCCATGCCCCGTCCGCCCTCGAAACCACCCAATAAGTCCTCCGGCAAGGCTGCCGGCAAAGTTCCGGGTAAATCGTCCGGCCGACCCGCCGGCAAGCCCTTCGGCAAATCCGCCGGCCCCGGCCGCGCGTCTGCCCAGGAGCGCCCCGCGCGTCCTGCCAAGCCTGGCAGCGGCAAGCCCGGTTTTGCCGGCCGTCCGGCCGCCCCGAAGTCCGCCAAAGCCAAGACGAAAAGCTGGGGTGAAACGCGCAACGCCGAGCGCGAGGCCGAGCGCAGAGGCCCGCGTGCCGAAGTGCCCCGCGAGGAGCGGCCGCGCCGCCCAGACAGACCTCGCGACGACCGGCCCCGTCAGGACCGCCCGCGCGAAGACCGTTCGTTCAGGGACCGGCCGCGCCCCGAGGGCCGTTCCGAGCGGCGCTCCGAAGGGCGCTCCGATGAGCGCGCCGAACGCAGGACGGACAAGATTCGTGTCGGCAGCAGCCGCAAGGTGCTGGAAGGCGCAGTGAACCTGCTGGACGCCATGTTCCCCAGCCGCGAGACCGGTGACCGCGTTCGCCAGGCCTGGATGAAGAAGCATCACAAACTTTACGACGCCGCCGAGCGCGAGGCGCTGCTGCACGCGGTGGACGAGGTGCTGCGCCTGCGCGGCCGGCTCGACTGGTGGATCTCCGGCGGCAAGAACGGCCTGCCGCCCGACAGCCGTTTGCGTATCGCCGCCTGGCGCATCCTGTCCAGCGGCGCCAAGGCCGATGGTCTGCTCTGGCTGTTCGGCGGCGAGGACGATGCGGTGTCGGCTATGCTGCGCCGCCTCGAAGGCCATACGCTGGAACATCCCGACATGCCGCCGGCGGCCCGGCACAGCGTACCGGACTGGATCATGCCGCAGCTGAAAAAGCGCTTCGGCGCCGATCTCGACCTGGAACTGGCCGCGATGCTGCGGCCCGCGCCGCTCGACGTGCGCGTCAACCGGCTGAAGACGACTCGTGATGCAGCATCCGGTGTCTTGCAGGCCGAGGGCCTGCGCAGCCAGCCGACGCCCTTCTCGCCGATCGGCCTGCGCCTGTCGCCACAGGCTTACGTGAACAACACGCAGGCGCATGCCGATGGCCTGATCGAACCGCAGGACGAGGGCTCGCAGCTCGCCGCCCAGCTGGTCGATGCGGCGGGCTGCAAATTCGTCGTCGATTTCTGTGCTGGCGCCGGCGGCAAGACGCTGGTGCTGGGCGCCGCGATGAAAAATACCGGCCGTCTCGTCGCGATGGATGTCAGTACGATCCGCCTGACGCAGGCCAAACAGCGGCTGCGCCGCGCCGGCGTGCACAATGCTGAGACACGCGAACTCGATGGCAAATGGCTCAAGCGCCATGCCGAGAAGGCCGAACGCGTGCTGGTCGACGCACCCTGCACCGGCACCGGCACCTGGCGGCGCAAGCCCGATGCGAAATGGCGCCTGAGCCAGCAGGATCTGGATGAACTGGTGCCGCGCCAGGCCGAGATTCTGGATCGCGCGGCGAAGCTGGTGTCGCCCAGGGGCGGACGCCTCGTTTACGTCACCTGCTCGGTGCTGATGGAAGAGAACGAAGAACAGGTGGCGGCATTTCTGGCACGCCATCCGGACTTCAGCATCCTGCCGGTTAACGATGTCTGGGCGAAAACGGTGGGCGGTGCCTGTCCGGTGCCGGGGCCGTATCTGAGCCTGTCACCCGGCCGCCACGGCACGGACGGCTTCTTCGCCGCCATTCTGCTGCGCCGCTGAGCGGGGCTGCAGCCAGCTGTCCAGAAAACCGCTGAGCCAGACGGCGATCCCGGCATCGTATTTCGCGCAAAGGCTGCGCATCTGGTCGCGGGCCTGCGCGCCCGGCAGCACCAGACGGTGTCCGGCGAACTGCGACCAGCGCCGCATCACCGTTTCCGTCACTTCGGGATGGAACTGCACGCCATAGGCAGTGTCGCCGATGCGCATCGCCTGGTTGGGGAACCAGCCGGTGGACGCCAGTCGCACCGCGCCGCGCGGCAGGTCGAAACCTTCGCCATGCCACTGGAAGATATGCAGCGGATCGGGAAACAGGTCGCGTCCCTTCGGCGTCGGCTTCACGGCGTAATAGCCGATCTCGTGCCAGCCTTCCGCATGCGGCGCCACAGCAGCGCCACCGGCCCGCGCCAGCAGCTGCGCGCCAAGGCAGACACCGAGATACGGCTTGCCGCTGGCGACAGCTTTCGGGATGAAGTCGATTTCCTTGCGGATGAAGTCCAGATGGTCGTCGTTGGCGCTCATCGGCCCGCCGAACACCACGCAGCCGTCATGACCGTTCATGTCGGTGGGCAGTTCCTGGCCCAGGCAGGGTCGGCGGATATCGAGATGGTAGCCGCGCGCCCGCAGCTGCTCGCCGATGCGGCCGGGATCGGAACTCTCCTGATGCACGATCATCAGGATGGAGGGGAGGGGCGCCGAAGCGTTCATGCCCCTTAATATGGCGCGATTCGCTTCGCCTGAGAAGATGACATGACGGCCACCTGTGGCGGCCGTCACGCGCAGTTACTGCGCCGTAATGCCGCCATCCAGTACAAATTCCGTGCCGGTGACGAATTTCGACTCATCGGACGCTAGATAGAGGATGCAGTTGGCGACATCGATGGGCTCGCCGAGCCGGCCGAGCGGCACCTGCGCCTCCAGCTTGGCGCGACGGTCGGCCGGATCGCCGCCGGCATAGATCATGCTCTGCACCATCGGCGTGTCGATGAAGGTGGGATGCACCGAGTTGCAGCGGATATCGTATTTGCGCTTGGCGCAATGCAGCGCCGTGGTCTTGGCCAGCATGCGCGCACCGGCCTTCGAGGTGTTGTAAGCCGACATGTTGTGGCCGGCGATAATCCCCGACACCGAGGAGATGATGATGATCGAGCCCGGCGCATGCTTCTTCATGCGCGACAGGCCATGCTTGATCCCCAGGAACGGTCCGTGCAGGTTCACGTTGTGCACGAAATGCCATTCCTCGACGCTGATGTCCTCCACGTTTTTCAGCACGCCGACACCGGCCGAATGCACCATCACGTTCAGCTTGCCAAACGCCGTTTCGGTGACGTCCAGTGCGGCGATCCACTGCTGCTCATTGGTGACATCGAGGTCGACGGCGATGGCGTTCTTGCCGATCCTGTCGGCCACGTCGCGCGCGCCATCCAGGTTGCGGTCGGCGACGGCGACCCTGGCGCCCTCGGCGGCCAGCAGTTCGGCAGTGGCCTTGCCGAGCCCCGAGGCTCCGCCGGTGATCAGCGCGACTTTGTTGGCTACGCGGGCCATGATGTCCTCCCTTTGATTTGCGGGAAGGATAGCCATGTTTCAGGCAGGGTCGCAAACCTGCCGTTACGGCAATTTAATCCGGTTCTTCGATCTTGGCCGGCAGGCCGGCGGCGGCCAGCGCGGCGAGCAGCTCCTGCAGATGGGCGCGGTCGCGCGCCTCGACGACGAATTCGATCTCGGTCGACTTGGCCGAAGCGAGCGTGAACAGGCGCTGATGCGCCACTTCCACGATATTGACGCCCGCCGTGCCGATCACGCCGGCGGCCTTGGCCAGCCGGCCGGGTGCGTCGTCGGTCATCACGATGATGCGGGCCAGCCGGCCATCTCTGACCAGCCCGCGCATCAGCACGCTGGCGAGCAGGCGGGTATCGATATTGCCGCCCGACAGCACGATGCCGACGTGGCGTCCCTTGAAGCGCGAGGAGTCGGCCAGCAAAGCGGCGAGGCCGGCCGCACCGGCGCCCTCGGTGACGGTCTTTTCGATTTCCACCAGCGCCACAATGGCCCGTTCGATATCGGCTTCGCGCGCGATCAGCACGTCATCAACATAGCGCCGCGCCACATCCATTGGTGCCCGGCCGATGTCGCGCACGGAAATACCTTCCGCAATCGAGATGCCGCCGACCTGTACCGGCAGGCCATGCATTTCCTGATACATCGCAGTGTAGAGTTCGCTTTCGACGCCGAAGATGCGCAGCTCGGGCTTGAGCGCCTTGGCCGCCACGGCAATGCCGGCGATCAGCCCGCCGCCGCCGACCGGCACGATCAGATCCTGCAGCTCCGGCGCCTGTTCCAGCATCTCGATCACGGCGGTGCCCTGACCGGCCATGATGGCCGGATCGTCGTAAGGGTGTACGAAAACGAGATTCTGTTGTTCCGCCAATGCACTTGCATGGGAAGCAGACTCCACCAGCGTGTCGCCCTCCATCACCACTTTCGCGCCAAACGCCTTCACATGCCGCACCTTCACATAGGGTGTGATGGTCGGCATCACGATGGTGGCGGGAATGCCGAGCCGGCCTGCGTGATAGGCGACGCCCTGCGCATGGTTGCCGGCCGACATGGCGATTACGCCGCGCTTGCGCTCGGCCTCCGAGAGTTGCAGCAGCTTGTTGAGCGCGCCGCGTTCCTTGAAGCTGGCCGTGAACTGGTGGTTCTCGAATTTCAGCCAGACCTGCGCGCCGGTCAGCTCCGACAGCGTGCGCGAATGCAGACAGGGCGTCTCGGCCACGGCGCCCCTGATGCGGGCGGCGGCGGCGCGGACGTCTGCAAGCGTGATCGGGCTGTCTGTTATCGGGGGCGCGAGACTGGTCATTGGACTGCCAACTAAACTGCGGAGAACCCAGTATAATCGGGCGCCGGGGCGGGGTCACTCGCTATGCGGCTGTTTTACTTGGCCTGCGGCGGCCCGGGAGCTAGCTTAATGTCATGGATCAGTCATCGGACCACAGCCTGTCGTCCTCTGGGCGCCCGCCCATATTCGATATCGAGCTGAAACCCTATCGCTCGCTGGGGCCGCGCGGCTTTGCCATCCTGATCGGCGTGGTGGCTTTGGGCAATCTCGGTGCCGGTCTCGCCTTCTGGCTGCTCGGCGCCTGGCCGGTCTTTGTCTTCTGCGGCCTGGATGTGCTGCTGGTGTATCTCGCCTTCAAATTCAGCTATCGCCAGCAGCGCGCGCGCGAATTTATCCGGCTCGACGACAGCGCACTGGAAATCCGCCGCGTCGATATCAGGGGCCAGGAAACCGTCTGGCGGCTGCAGCCCTACTGGCTGCGGATCGAATGCGAGGCCGGGGACGACAGCGCGAATCTGCGCATCTGGAGCCACGGCCGCGCGTTGACTCTGGGCGCTTTCCTGAGCCCCGACGAACGCCGTCATCTCGCCGAAGGCCTGCGCGAGGCTTTGTGGCGCTGGCGCCAGCCGCCGGGTGCGGGGTTGCGGCCCCTGACGGAGGCCTAATCTGGCAACAACATCAATCGTCACCCTCGGGCTTGACCCGAGGGTCCCATTTAATGGGATGCCCGGGTCAAGCCCGGGCATGACAAAAGTGTATTGGATAGTCGCAACTGATCAGAAACCAAACTTCTTAGGGTCGGCGAGCACGGCATCAGCAATCAAATGTGGTTCCGAAATCTCGACTGCCTCTAGCAGCGCTCTCATCATATTCCGATCACGCTGCCGTGCCGCTTCATCCCATCGGTCGATGATGCCCACGTGCGACATCCGCTCGTTGACCGTCATACCCGACAAGCTCGGCTTCTCCCGCTTACCCATCATTGGAAATTCGCACAGCTAATTGTTGAGCCCCAGCACGTCGGCCATGCGATAGAGGCCGGGCAGCCTGCCCTTGGTCCAGATCGCCGCCCGCACCGCACCGCGCGCAAAGATGCTGCGGTCGGTCGCCTTGTGCGTCAGTTCGATCCGTTCGTTATCGGCGGCGAAAATCACCGTATGCTCGCCGGCGACGTTGCCGCCGCGCAAAGCTGCGAAGCCGATATCGCCGCGCTTGCGTTCGCCGGTGATGCCGTCGCGGCCACGGTCGGAAATCTTGTCCAGCGGCTGGCCGCGGCCGAGCGCCGCCATCTCGCCGAACATGATCGCGGTACCGCTGGGGGCATCGACCTTCATGCGGTGATGCATCTCGACGATCTCGATATCCCAGTCCTCGCCCAGCATGGCGGCCACCTGGCGGGTCAGGCCGGCGAGGATGTTGACGCCGAGGCTCATATTATAGCTCTGCACCACGGCGCAATGATGCGAAGCCTTTTCCAGAGCCTCGAACTGTGCCGGCTCCAGGCCGGTCGTGCCGACCACATAAGCGGTCTTGCCCTGGGCTGCGAGTGCGGCATGACGGCCGACCGAAGCCGGCGGCGAGAAATCGATCACCACATCGACATTGCCAAACAGGGCGGCGGTATCCTCGGTGATCGCCACGCCGGTCGGGCCCGTGCCGGCCAGTTCGCCGGGATCCTTGCCCAGCGCGGGATTGCCCGGCTGCTCGATGCCGCCGGCCAGCACGGCTGCGCCTTTGCTGGCGGCGATTTCGCGCGTGATGGCCTGGCCCATGCGGCCGGCGACGCCGACGATGCCGATGCGGACTGCGGACATGAGATTCCCCACGAGGACTGCTTAAACGTCCATGCAGTCTAGCAGAGGGGCGAGGATGACGTGAAGGCGGGACGGGCGGGGATTACTCGGCCTTGCCGCCGAGCATTTCCTTCACTTTGTCGAAGAAGCCGGTGCTCTCCGGACTGCTTTCCTCAGAGTCGAGCTTGGCGAATTCCTCCAGCAGCTCGCGCTGCTTCTTCGACAGCTTCACCGGGGTTTCCACCATCACCTGGATATAGAGGTCGCCATTGCCGGCGCCGAAGCCTGACTGCTGCAGCGACGGCATGCCCTTGCCACGCAGGCGGAACTGCTTGCCGGTCTGCGTGCCCTCGGGCAGCGTGATACGTGCCTGGCCGCCATCCAAGGTCGGCACTTCCACGCTGCCGCCCAAAGCTGCCGTGGTCATCGAGACCGGCACGCGGCAATGCAGATGCTGGCCCTCACGGCGGAACAGCCGGTGCGGCTTCACGCTGAGGAATACGTAGAGGTCGCCGGGGCCGCCACCACGCAGGCCGGCTTCGCCTTCGCCAGCCAGCCGGATGCGGTTGCCTTCGTCCACGCCGGCCGGGATGTCCACGTTCAGCGTCTTTTCCTTGTGGGTACGGCCCGCGCCGCCGCAGACCTTGCAGGGCTTTTCGATCACGCGGCCGGCGCCGCCGCAGGTGGGGCAGGCGCGTTCGATGGTGAAGAAGCCCTGCTGTGCACGCACCTTGCCGGCGCCCTTGCAGGTCGGGCAGGCAATCGGCTGTGCACCGGCCTCGGCGCCCGAGCCGTCGCAGGATTCGCAGGCAATTGAGGTCGGCACGCGGATCTTGGCCGTCTTGCCCTTGAAGCAATCTTCCAGGGTGATTTCGAGATTGTAGCGCAGGTCCGAGCCGCGATTGCCGCCGCCGCGCTGGCCGCCACGCTGGCCGCCCATGAATTCGCCGAACAGGTCGTCGAAGATGTCGGAAAACGACGTGAAGTCGAAGCCCTGGCCACCGCCGCGCCCGCCCATGCCGCCTTCGAAAGCCGCATGGCCATACTGGTCGTAGGCTGCGCGCTTCTGGTCGTCGCGCAGCACATCGTAGGCTTCGTTGACTTCCTTGAATTTGTGCTCGGCCTCGGCATTGCCCGGATTGCGATCCGGATGGAACTGCATGGCCTGTTTGCGGAACGCCTTTTTCAGCTCGTCCGCATTCGCCGTCTTGGTCACGCCAAGAATTTCGTAATAGTCACGCTTGGTCGCCATGCCGCGAAAGTCCCGCCTGCTGCTCAGTCCCTAAAGCGGAACCGGGGGGGGGGGGGGGTGGGGGGG
>JAEYSS010000069.1 GCA_023434425.1 Pseudomonadota bacterium
GTCGAAATCGACATGGCAAGCCTGAGCGATCCGGTGCTGGTGCGCTCGGACGGTTATCCGCTCTACACGCTGTCGTCGGTGGTCGATGACGGCGACCTGAAGATCAGCCATGTGATCCGCGGCGAGGATCACGTGACGAATACGGCGGCGCAGATCCAGTTGTTCGAGGCGCTGGGCTATGCCGTGCCGGTCTTTGGGCATTTCTCGCTGCTGCTCGATGCCGATGGCGGCGGATTGTCGAAGCGTCTGGGTTCGCTTTCCCTGGCCGATCTGCGCGAGCAGGGTATCGAGCCGATGGCGCTGAATTCTCTGCTGGCGCGTCTGGGCTCGGCCGATCCGGTCGAGGCGCAGACCGATCTCAGCGCGCTGATCGCCGGCTTTGACCTGTCGCGTTTCAGCCGCGCGGCGGCCCGGCTCGATCCGCATGACCTCGACCTGCTCAATGCCAGGCTGCTGCATGCCACCGACTTCGTGGCCGTGCGCGACCGCCTGCCGGCGGACGCCACCGAGGCCTTCTGGCTCGCCATCCGTGGCAATATTGGCCGAGTGTCCGAGGCTGCCGACTGGTGGTCGGTCGCGACCGGCGAGATCGAAACGACGCAGGAAGATCCGGCCGTGCTGGCCGCCGCCGTCGAGGCTTTGCCGCCCGAACCCTGGGATGCCACGACCTGGAAGGCGCTGACCCAGGCAATTTCCGCCAAGACGGGCGCCAAAGGAAAAGCTCTGTTCCATCCGTTGCGCCTGGCCTTGACCGGGCGCGACAAGGGGCCTGAAATGGCGGCCCTGCTGCCGCTGATCGGGCGGGAGCGCGCCGTGAAACGGCTGACTGGAAAGCAACTGTGATGACCAGGGATCGCGTTTATCTCTTCGACACGACGTTGCGGGACGGTGCCCAGACCCAGGGTGTCGATTTCTCGGTCGAGGACAAGCGCGTGATTGCCAGGGCGCTGGATAAACTCGGTGTCGCCTATATCGAGGGCGGCTGGCCCGGCGCCAATCCGACCGACTCTGAATTCTTCGCAGCCAAGCCGGCACTGAAGCGCGCGAAATTCGTCGCCTTTGGCATGACCAAACGGCCCGGCCGCTCGGCCGAGAACGATCCGGGCCTCGCCCAGATCCTGAATGCCAGCGCCGACGCCGCCTGCCTGGTCGGCAAGAGTTCGGCCTTCCAGGTCGATATCGCGCTGGGCATTTCGCTCAATGAGAATATCGAACTGATCGCCGACAGCATCGCCGCCGCGCATCAGAAATTCGGCGAAGCGATGTACGATGCCGAGCATTTCTTCGACGGCTACAAGGAAAATCCGCAATTCGCCTTCGACTGCCTGAAGGCGGCGCTGGATGCCGGGGCGCGCTGGGCGGTGCTGTGCGACACCAATGGCGGCACCATGCCCTGGGAAGTCGAGCGCATCGTCGGCGAGGTCGTCGGCAAACTCGGCGATGGATCAAAGCTCGGCGTGCATACCCATAACGACACCGAAAATGCCGTGGCCAATACGCTGGCCGCGGTGAAGGCCGGCGTGCGGCAGGTGCAGGGTACGCTGAACGGGCTGGGCGAACGCTGCGGCAATGCCAATCTGATCGCGCTGATCCCCTCGCTGATGCTGAAACCCTGGTTCGCCGAGAACGTCGATATCGGCCTGAGCGAACAGGATCTGACGCATCTGACGGCGACATCGCGCACACTGGACGAACTGCTCAACCGCGCGCCGAACCGCCATGCCGCCTATGTCGGCGCCTCGGCCTTCGCGCATAAGGGCGGGCTGCATGTCTCTGCGGTGATGAAGGACCCGCGCACCTATGAGCATGTGCCGCCGGAAAGCGTCGGCAATACGCGTAAAATCCTGATCTCGGACCAGGCCGGGCGCTCCAATCTGCTGGTGCGCCTGACCGAAGCCGGCATCAAGTATGACACCAACGACAGCCGGCTGAATGCGCTGCTGGAGGATGTGAAGCAGCGCGAGGCGGAGGGTTACTCTTACGACGGCGCCGAGGCGAGTTTCGAGGTGCTGGCGCGCCGCGCGCTCGGCCAGATGCCGGAGTATTTCCGCATCCGCAGCTTCCGCGTCCAGGTCGAGCGCCGCTTCAATGCACGCGGCGAACTGGTGACGATTTCGGAAGCCACGGTGAAGCTGGATGTCGACGGCCAGACGCTGTTCTCGGTCGCTGAGGGCAACGGCCCGGTCAATGCGCTGGATCACGCGATCCGCAAGGATCTCGGCCGCTACCAGGGTTATATCGACGACCTGCGCCTGGTCGATTTCAAGGTCCGCATCCTCAATGGCGGCACCGAAGCGACCACGCGCGTCATGATCGAGAGCGCCGATGGCGCGGGCAATCGCTGGTTCACCGTCGGTGTCTCGCCCAACATCATCGACGCGGCCTTCATGGCGCTGATGGATTCGATCCAGTGGAAGCTGCTGCGCGACGGGGCGCAGCCCTCGAAGTAATCCGATGACCGGCACCAATCGTCCCAAACTCGGCAAATACGCACCGCCGGGCCCGCTGCGGCGCGGGCCGGTGATCGTGCTGGTGCAGCCGCAGCTTGGCGAGAATATCGGCGCCGCGGCGCGCGCCATGCTGAATTGCGGCATCACCGAACTCAGGCTGGTCAATCCGCGCGACGGCTGGCCCAACCCGGCGGCGTATGTGCTCGCCAGCAAGGCCGATCCGGTGCTGGATGCGGTCAGCGTGTTCAGCTCCACGGCCGAGGCGGTCGCCGACCTGCATCGCGTCTATGCCACCACGGCACGCCTGCGCGACATGATGAAAGAGGTCGTCACGCCCAGAGAAGCCGCCGCTCGCATGCGGCAGGAGCAGGCGGCGGGTCATCGTGTCGGGATTCTCTTCGGGCCGGAACGCACCGGGCTGGACAACGAGGATGTCGCGCTGGCGCATGTGGGGATTACAGTCCCGCTCAATCCCGGCTTCTCGTCGCTCAATCTGGCGCAGGCGGTTTTGCTGCTCGGCTACGAATGGTTTACCGCCGGCGACGACACCGCGCCGAGCGGGCTCGACACCGTGCGCGGCGGTTTCGCGTCGCAGGACGAGCTGCAGGGCCTGTTCGACCATATCGCCGACGAACTGAACCAGTCTGCCTTTTTCCACAATGTCGAGCCCAAACGCGGGGCGATCCTGCGCAACCTGCGCTCGGCCTTGCAGCGTGTGCCGCTGGCCAGCCAGGAGGTGCATACCTTCCGCGGCATGCTGAAGGCGATTGCGCAGGGCCGGCCGATGCGGGCGAGCCTGCGCAAGAAGAAGGTGGAGTAATCCCAAACACGTCATGGTCGGACTTGATCCGACCATCTCTCGCGGTCCTGCCTGAGATCCTCGGGTCAAGCCCGAGGATGACGATTGGGGGACAATTCCGCACTTGTCCGTCTCCGCCGCGCCGCTAGGATCGGGGCAGATCAGGGAGAGACATCATGTGCCAGGGCAATGCATCCGCTATCCCCACCCAGCAGGCCGATGACGAACGCGTGCGCATCACGCGCTGGGATTTCGCGCCCGGCGCCGCCACCGGTTTCCATGTGCATGAATATCCCTACACGGTGACCTATCTGACCGAGGCGAAGCTGAAGATCGTCGACGCGCAGGGTGCTGAAAGCTTTGTCGAGATGCCGGCCGGCGGCAGCTATTCGCGGCCGAAAGGCATTGCGCATGATGTGATCAATGCCGGCGCGAAGCCGATGGCCTTCGTGGAAGTCGAGATCAAGATCGGGACGTAGCGCTATACCATACATCGTCATGGTCGGGCTTGACCCGACCATCTCTCGCCGTTTTGCCTGAGATCCTCGGGTCGAGCCCGAGGATGACGGACTTGTATGGAGGCTACTTCCTCCCCATCCCGATGCTTTTCCCCGCCTGCGGCGGCCTCGGCAGCTTGCCATGCCCGGCCAGCATGTTTTCGAACAGCCGGCGCTGCGGCTCGGGAAACGGCGAGCTGCGCCGCGTCGCCAGGTCGACATG
>JAEYSS010000117.1 GCA_023434425.1 Pseudomonadota bacterium
ACTCATGGCCGCGACCGTCACCGTCATGCCGGACAAGCTGCGCGCCGCCGTGCGCCATATCTGCCTGGCTGGCGGCAGCAACGAGCGCGAGGCCGTGCTGGTCGCCGACAACCTGGTGCTGGCCAACCTGAGCGGCCATGACAGCCACGGCGTCGGCATGCTGCCGCAATACATCCTCGCCGCGGTGGAAAAGCGCCTCACCGTGAACCAGTCGGTTCGGGTGACGGGCGACGCCGGCGCGATCCTCAATCTCGATGGCGGCATGGGTTATGGCCAGGTGATCGGCCATGACGCCATGGAACTGGGCATCCGTCGCGCCCGCGACACCGGCGCCTGCATCGTCTCTCTGCGCGACAGCCACCATATCGGCCGCATCGGCCATTGGGGCGAGCAATGCGCCGCCGCCGGCATGATCTCCACGCATTATGTCAACGTGGTCGGCCGGCCGGCGCTGGTGGCGCCGTTTGGCGGATCGGACGCGCGTTTCGCCACCAATCCCTATTGCTGCGCGATCCCCGCCACCGAGCCGGGCGGCGAACCCATCGTGCTCGACATGGCAACCAGCAAGATCGCCATGGGTAAGGTGCGCGTCGCCATGAACAAGGGTGAGGAGGTTGCGCCCGGCACGCTGATCGACGCGAAGGGCGCGCCTACGAACGACCCGAAGACCATGTTCACACCGCCGATCGGCGCCATTCTCGCCTTCGGCGAACATAAGGGTTATGGCCTGGCCGTGATCGCCGAGCTGCTGGCCGGCGCTTTCACCGGCGGCAGCACCATGAAGCCCGGCGCCTGGGCGAAGAACACCATCACCAACAACATGTTTTCGGTGGTCGTCGATCCGGCGCGGCTCGGCGGCGCCGACAAATGGCGCAGCGAGGTGCAGGCCTTCGTCGATTTCGTGAAGGCCTCGCCGAAAGCACCCGGCCCAGATGGCAAACCTGGCGAAGGCGTGCAGATCGCCGGCGAACCCGAACGCCGCACCCGCGCCAAACGCAATCATGACGGCATCCCGGTGGATGCCACCACCTGGAGCGAGATCGTCGCTGCCGGTGAATCGGTTGGCATCAGCGCCAGCCAGACCAATGCCGCCGCGGGACTCACCCAATGAACAGCTCAGCCCTGAACCAGACCATTCTGGCCGAAGCCGCCGACCGCCTGCGCCAGGCCCACGAGTCCGGCATCGCCTGCGCCCCGGTGCGCGAACTGCTCGCCGACGACATGCAGGCGGCCTATGCCGTGCAGGCGCTGAACCGCGACCACTGGCTGAAAAACGGCCGTCGCGCTGTCGGCTACAAGATCGCGCTGAGCAACCGCGCAGCGCAGAAAACGATGGGCCTGACCGAACCGGCCTATGGCATCCTCTATGCCGACATGCTGATGGGCGATGGCGACGAGGTGGCACAGGGCCGCGTGATGCAGCCGCGCGTCGAAGGCGAAGTGGCCATCGTGCTGGACCGCGACCTCGACATGGAACAGCCCACATTGGCCGATGTCATCCGCGCGGTGGGTTATTGCCTGCCCGCCATCGAGGTGGTCGGCGGACGTATCGCCAATCTGGATGCCAAGCCGGTCGATCTGGTGGCCGACAATGCCAATGGCGGCGCCTTCGTGCTGGGCGCGCCGGCGCGACGGCTGGACGGACTCGACCTGCGCCGCATGAGCATGAGCATGACGAAGAATGGCAGCCCGATTGCCAACGGCAGCGGCGAAGCCGTCTATGGCAGCCCGCTGCATGCGCTGGCCTGGCTGGGCGGCAAGCTGGTGCAGGACGAGATGCCGCTGCATGCCGGCGACGTGATCATGACCGGGACGTATTTCGCCATGCAGGCCGCCGCGCCGGGCGACCAGTTCGAAGTGATCGCCGAGGGGCTGGGCCGCTGCGCCGTCAGCTTCGCCACCACCCAGTAAATAACGATGGCCACCGCAGCTGATTAGCTACGAGCAATTTCGAGTCGGACAATGAGATTGAGGTTTTGATAGGGAACGTAAATCACGCGCACCGGCAAACCATCTCGGATTGGGCCGCCCATATATTTCTTCACCCCAAAGCCGGGCATCAGATCATCTGAATAGTCAAACTTCACATCGCCGATCATAAAGCTTTCATGATTGGCCGCTCCCTTCCCACCGAGAGATGGCTTGTACTCGGAAATGACGCCTGAAACCTCAATCCCCTCTTCGGTCTGAAGTAGGCTTCGGACTGCCCTGAAATGCGGGTAGGACAGAAAGAAAAATGCACCTGAAACAGTCGCAGTAAGGAGCAAGCCAAGGGTGACGGTGGGGCGATACTTTCCCAGCCGCGCAGCAAGTTTCCGCCCCATGGGCACGCCCAGCAATACGACAAGTAAAAGAACCGCTGCGACCGCCCCAATTAAAAGGGCCCAGCCATTATATCCTTCCGCAAGGAAATCATAGTAAAGGTCGTAGGACAGAACACGCTCCGCTGCTTGCTAGTACCGGTTAGACGTTACTTAGGCTGCATGTTAGTCTGCCGGCCGCTTCTTTCCCAAACAACATATATGATGAGGGATAGGTAATCATGCGCGCGATCGAATTGCAGAGCTTTTCGGTCGAGAGCTTACGCATGGCGGAGCGGCCCGAGCCGCAGCCGAAAGCGGGGGAAGTTCTGGTGCGGGTGAAAGCCTGCTCGCTGAATTTCCGCGACTGGCTGATGGCGCAGGGCAGCTACAATCCGAAGCAGAAACTGCCGCTGATCCCGGTCTCGGACGGCGCGGGTGAAGTGATCGCAGTTGGCGACGGCGTGAAGGATTTCAAATCCGGCGACCGCGTGCTGGGGCATTTCTTCCCCAACTGGCTGGCCGGCGAGCCGAGCGTGGAGAAATTCTCCGTCAGCATGGGCGGGCCGTTCGATGGCTGGCTCTGCGAGCAGCGGACCTTTCCCGCCACCGCGCTGTCGCATGTTCCGGCGCATCTCAGCTACGAGGAAGCCGCATCCCTGCCCTGCGCGGCGCTGACCGCCTGGAGCGCGATCATCACGCTGGGCCGCGTGCAGCCCGGCGAACGCGTCCTGATCCAGGGCACTGGCGGCGTCGCGCTCTTCGCGCTGCAATTCGCCAAGCTGGCGGGCGCCGAAGTGATCATGACCTCGTCTTCGGACGAGAAGCTGGCGCGTGTCAAACAGCTGGGTGCCGATCACCTGATCAACTACAAGACCGACGCGAACTGGGGCCAGACGGCGCGCGCGCTGACCGGCGGCGCGGGACTGGACCATATCGTCGAACTCGGCGGCGCCGGCACCCTGATGCAGTCGATCCGCGCCATCCGGCCCGGCGGCACGATCAGCATGATCGGCGTGCTGTCCGGTCCCGGCCATGACCTGAAAATCCCGCTGGTGGTGATGCAGCAGATCAGGCTGCAGGGCGTGACGGTCGGCGCCAAGGATGGACTGGATGCGATGCTGCGCGCGATCACTTTGAGCAAGCTCAGGCCGATACTGGACGTGCGGTTCGAATTTTCGGAAGCCGGCGTACGTGCTGCATACAGCCATATGGGTGGCGGCAGCCATTTCGGAAAGATTGTGGTTGGGATGTAGAAATTCATCGGGGGAAGCGATGACAAAATATATAAAACTGCATCAGTTCCTGTCCGACCTTACCGACGATCAATGGTCGGCTTCATTTTCGAAGATCGAATCCATCCTTGGCTTCCACCTGCCGCAAAGCGCGAGGAGCTATCCCGCATGGTGGAACAACACCAGAAAAGGCAATAGCCATGCAGCAGCATGGCTGGATGCGGGACGAGAGACCGAAGGGCTGAATCTGACGGCGGAAAGGGTAACCTTCCGCCGGGCCAGTCCGCGCAATACGGCACCAAAGGTGCGCGCCAAAGGCGCCCCAAAACCCAGCCTTGCCGCACATGACTGGGACACACCGGACCAACTGCAATGCGACATCTCAATGCAGTGGCAGCCGCTGGGACGAATCACATCCCAGAATGGCCGACTGTCCTTTCCGACCGCCCCTTCAAAACCAGGGCTGTATCGTTTCCGTGTTCGGCGTGGGAACCGGGAATCGGTTTATTACGGCGAGAGCGACAATCTTGCCCGTCGCTTCACCAATTATCGCAATCCGGGCTCAACCCAGCAGACCAATGTTCGGGTAAACCAGACATTCACCGAAATGCTGGGGAGCGGCGCTGAAATTTCAGTTGCTGTAATATTCGAGACCGCCTGGATCAGTCGCGACAGAAAACGGATCGCCGCAGATTTTTCATCCAAAGCAGTCCGTCGACTTTTTGAACATGCTGCGATTCATGCTTGTGGGGAAGATATCGAATCGCTCAACCGGTAGCGCCGCATACAATCATATGGGTGGCGGCAGCCATTTCGGAAAGATTGTGCTGACTTTGAACTAGGCTTGCGTATAGTGCGCGGCCCATGCAGCCCCGTGTCGCTCTCTATACCTTCGGTATTTTCAGCAAGCCATCGGCCGACCCGGCCAATGACGGCTTCCATGCGCGCAACGATGCCAATCTCGCCGCCGCCGAAGCCAGCGCCGGGTTCATCGCTCGCTCGGGCTACGACAGCGATCCGGGACCGGCGAGCTGGGGCGCGCATGCCTATCCGCGCTTCTATACCGGGAGCGACGGGTATTCGCCCTCGACGCTGTCGCTGTGGACCGACCTCGAATCGCCCTTCGCCTTCACCTATCACGGCCTGCATGCCGAAGCGCTGTCGCATGGCCGCGACTGGTTCGCCAAGCCGATCCTGCCCCCCACTCTACAGAGGCCAGCCAAACCGGCCTGGCCGCCCTATGTGCTCTGGTGGGTGGCGCATGACCATGTGCCGGACTGGTGCGAGGGCGTGGCGCGGCTGGAATATCTGCATGATCACGGCGCCTCGCCACGCGCCTTCGACTGGAAGACGCCGTTCGACGCCGGCGGTGCGCCCTGCAGCATCGACCGGGACAAGGTGCGGCGCAAGGTCGAGCAAAACCGGCGCCGTCATCCCGCATCCACTGTCGCCGGATAAGGCAGCGCGCGTTCGATCAGCGCGGTATCGGCATATTCGGTGATCTCGACCACGCGGCCGTCATTCAGCCGGAAGATCATGCAGTAGCTGTTGCAGTAGTCGGCACCGGCGCGGGTCACGGCGTTGCCGCGCGCCTGCACCGCGACGCAGTCGTCTTCCGCGATCATCCGCGACACCGATAATGGGTTCGGCCCGGCCAGCACCTGGAATAACGGTTTGAGCAGGTCGGATTTCACCGCCGCCTTGCCGCGATAGCTGCGCGACCAGGCCGTGCTGCCCTCGACATGCCAGACCACGTCGTCGGCCAGCATCTCCAGGAACGGCCTTCCGTTGCCGGCGGCCAGATCGGCAAAGACCCATTGCAGCAGCGCCTTGTTGGCCGCGGCCTGTTTCTCCGGGGGTTTTTTCATGTCCGCCTCCTTCGGTGACGGGCGAAGGATCGGGCAGGTCGAATCATTCTTCCAATCGATAGTCTGTATGACTTATATTCGTGACATGAATTTGGCTGCGCTCGACCTCAACCTGCTGGTGGCGCTGGATGCCCTCGTGACCGAGGCGCATGTCGGTCGCGCCGCCATGCGGATCGGCCTGTCGCAGCCGGCGATGAGCCATGCGCTGCGCC
>JAEYSS010000129.1 GCA_023434425.1 Pseudomonadota bacterium
ACCCCGGCGCGGCCGATGTCAGCATCTTCGCCGTGCATCCGGCGACCAACTTCGTGCCGGCCGGCGTGCGCGCCTTCATCGACCATCTGCGCGCGATCTACGGCGACGCGCCCAGCTGGGACCGCGCGCTCAAACTGTAGATTACGCCGCGAGGCGGAATTCGCCGGCGCTGTGATCCCATTCCACCTGCCAGGCGCCATGCACGGCGCTGCCATCGCAGGCTTCGAGCGCGACCTGCCAGCAGGGCCGGAAACCGTCGCTGCTGGCGGCCTGCACCGACCAGCGCGTGGCGGCGAGCGAGGGCTGCGGGCGATCGCTGCGCACGAGAAAGGCAATGGCATTGCGGCGCGCGGCGGCGTCCTGCAGGCGCAGCGCGATGTCGCTGTCGGCCTGGGCGATCTCGGCCACCACGGCGCCATAGCCGAGCGGCCCCATCGCCTGTTCGGCCGCCGCGCAGCGATCCGAGACGCGCGGCGTGCTGACCACGGTGAGGCGGCGATGATCGAGGCCGAGCTGGCCGAGCGTCGGCGCATGCAGGCCGCCATGGGCGGTGACCCAGAGAATCTGCGCGCGGCGGCGATCACGGCCGAGCAAGGCGGCGAGGAAACCGCTCACGGCGTCCGGCGCGCCGATGATCTCGTGCAGCGCGCCGCGGGCGAAGCCGTCGGTCAGGCCATCGATCTGCGGAATGCCGAAAGTAAGCGCCGAGGAACCGAGGCCGAAGGAGCGGCGCAAAACCGCCAGGCCGCGCCGCGACGAGGGCGCGATATAGGAGGCTGAACGGGGCTGGACGGCGGAAAGCGGGGCAAAACGCGGCATCGGCGGGCTCCTTGGGTTGACGCCAATGTTCTACCTTCGATCTTATGAGTACGCCATATGTTCTTATTCCTAGACTGGGGGAGCGCAATTTGTCGGAAAACCGGGAGTTTTTCGCCGAATGGCGGGACAACCGACCTGTCTCGTCGTTCCCGCGAAGGCGGGAACCCAGTCCGGCCGTTGTTCTGGATCCCCGCTTTCGCGGGGATGACGGATGGAAATGCCGGCCACCCCCACACATCGCAACCTTCCGGCCTGTCCCGCCGCATATAAATGTGTTCAAGCTTGGCGCCCTTAACCAGTTCCGGGGCTACTGACGAAATTCCGTTTGAGGCCCATAGGCGAATGCCTATAGGCTCACTCCGACAACAGTCGCTGTAGAGAAGTGGCCCGCCGCCATTCGGCGACGGACCACCCCGTTAGACACGGCACATACCTCGTCCTTTCCGCCAGGTTTGGACGCTGGCCCGTTCGAGGAAGCCTTGGTATCGCACACCAAGGCTTTTTCTTTGCCCGCAACTCGTGTGGACCGAATCACGCTGTGTCCGAAACAGTAGAAGGCGGTTATTCTCGCACTTCCAGTGCACATTTCGATTGCAGTCGCATTATCCACCAATATCTGACTGGGGATAAGTCACTTATGTAAGTCAGTGACTTAGCTGGAGAAATCCACAGGCCTATACTTGGGAGTAGTTCCGACTCGGCTTCTCATCGCCTTCAACGGGCGACTTTCCAATGTGGAGATGTTCTCCGGCTCCTGGCTCATCACCTGAGGCGGGTTGATATTTGCCGCTATCAATGCTAATATTCCTATAATTGAGAACACCTGTTCGCATGCCCAAATAAGGGCCCGGACGCGCCTCACGGCTGAAAAGCCGCCGCTGTAGGACATCGTGGATCAGGAAATCAACGCCTTGGCACGGCATGCCAAGGGTTTAGCCTGGCTGAAACGGGCCGGAACAGGACGAAACGGCCCGGAACAGGCTCAAACGGGACGCAACGGGCCCCGAATGGGCTCTAACGGGCCTCCGAACGGGACGAAACAGGCCGCAACGGGCGCGACCCGATCTTACGCCGCCAGCGCCCGCCGGTCGGTCCGTGCCAGCCGGGCCAGCAGGTAGTCGACCTCGGCCTTCGCCTTGGCGCTCAGGCCAGCGCCCGGCTTGCGCTGCGCGTCGCTGGCGAGAATGCCGCGCTTCATCAGCGTGTATTTGCGCACGGCGAGGCCGACGCCCTGCTGCTGTTCGTAGCGCAGCAGCGGCAGATGCGCGTCGAACAGGTCATGCGCGGCATCGCGCTGGCCGTCTTTCTGGAAGCGCACGACATCGACCAGCATTTCCGGGAAGGCATAGCCGGTCATCGCGCCATCGGCGCCGCGTTCCATTTCGAAATCGAGGAACAGCCCGCCATTGCCGGTGAGAATGGAAATCTCGCGCATCGAGCCTTCGGCCTGGAAGCCGCGCAGCGCGCTGATCTTTTCCAGCCCCGGCCAGTCTTCATGCTTGAGCATCACGCAGGAGGGATGCTCCTGCACGATCTGGCGGATCACCTTCGGCGTCATCTGTACGCTTAAGGTGAGCGGATAGTCTTGGATGACGAAGGGAATGTCCTCGCCGATGGCCTCGATGGCCTGGCGGTAATAGCCGGTGATCTGGTCGTCGGTGCGCAGGCTCGGCACCGGCGCGATCATCACGCCGGCGGCGCCGCGCTCCATGCTGGCGCGCGCCAGCGAGCGCATGGCGGCGAAGCCCGCCGCCGAGACGCCGACGATCACCGGCAGGTTCTTCATCCCCCTGATGAAGCGCGTGGCGATGGCGAGCGATTCTTCGGGTTCCAGCTTGGGCGCCTCGCCCATGATGCCGAGCACCGTCACGCCGGTCGAGCCGGCCGCCAGATAGGTGTCGATCAGCTTGTCCGTCGAGGCCTCGTCGATGCGGCCGTCGGGATGGAAGGCGGTCGGCGCAATCGGAAAGACACCGGCGGCGGTGTGGTCGAGGCGCATGCTGGTCTCCCGTGTGTTGGCTTTGTGATCAGTCTGCCACCGCGCGGCAGCGATGGGAACAGATACTGCTACAGCGTCAGGCTGAGCTGCGGCTGGGCCGCCGCATCTTCCGCCGTCTCTTCGTCATCCTCGCCCAGCGAGGACAGCGTGACGCCGAGCAGGCGGATGCCCTTGAGCACCGGAAACAGCGGCTGCATCAGGGTTTCGACCACCTGGGCGATTTCGGCTTCGGAGCCGACCGGCTGGGTGAGCGTGCGGCTGCGGGTGATGATCTTGAAGTCGGCGAATTTCACCTTCAGCGTGATGGTGCGGCCGCGGATGCCGGACTTTTCGCAATAGCGCCAGACCTTGGCGATGATCGGCTGCAGCTCGATCTCGGCCTCGCCGCTGTTGAACAGGTCTTCCGAGAAAGTATTCTCGGCGCCGACCGATTTGCGGATGCGGTCCGGCCGCACCTGGCGATGATCGATGCCGCGCGAGATCCAGTAATAATACGTGCCGGACTTGCCGAAGGTCTGCTGCAGGAAAGGCAAGGTCTGCGCCCGCAGGTCGCGGCCGGTTTCGATGCCGAGCCGGTTCATCTTCGCCGAGGTGGCAGGTCCGATGCCATGGAAGCGGCCGACGGCCAGGTCTTCGACGAAGGCCGCGCCCATTTTCGGCGTGATGACGAACAGCCCGTCCGGCTTGTTCTGGTCGGACGCCAGCTTGGCGAGGAACTTGTTGTAGGAGACACCGGCCGAAGCGGTCAGCTGCGTCACGGCCTTGATGCGCGCGCGAATCTCTTCAGCGATCTGCGTCGCCGACTCGATACCCTTCAGGTTCTCGGTGACATCGAGATAGGCTTCATCCAGCGACAGCGGTTCGACCAGCGGGGTGTAGTCGGCGAAGATCTCGCGGATCTGCTGCGACACCTGGCGATACACCTCGAAACGCGGCCGCACGAAGATCAGCTCGGGGCATTTGCGCTTCGCCGTCACCGAAGGCATCGCCGAACGCACGCCGAATTTGCGCGCCTCGTAGCTGGCCGCCGCCACCACGCCGCGCGCCGCCGAGCCGCCGACCGCCACCGGCCTGCCGCGCAGCTCGGGGAAGTCGCGCTGCTCGACCGAGGCATAGAAGGCGTCCATGTCGACATGGATGATTTTGCGTATGCGGGCAGCATCGCCGCCCGTGGCGGGCACCGTGACGGGCACCGGGGCGGGCGCAGGATCGGACGGGCCGTGCCGGACAGCGTCGTTCATCCCTGTCTGGATACCGGGTTTCGCCGGCCGGGTCATCCCGCCGTTGATCCTGATCAAGGCGGCCGGAAGCAGGACGGGTAGTTTTTCACGATGACCTCGAAACCTCAGAGCAGCCTGCCCGCCGAGCCGCCGGTTTCGGCCCTGCATGCGATCGAACTGGCGCTGTCGCCGGCCGAGTCGACGCTGTCGCCGATCGACCGGCTGGTCGCCATGCGGATGGTGCTGTATGCCTTCTGTGCCATCGTGCGGTCGCTCTCCACCGTTTCGCCCGAACTGTTCCGCGTCATCGCCTCGGGCCTGGCGCGTTTCCTGGCGCAGGATTTCGTCCGGATCGTTACCGAGGAGCAGGACGGCCTGCTGGTGTATCTGCGCCGCCGGCTGATGCTGGGCGACGAACTCGATACCCTGATCGGCCATCTGCAGGACGAGCATCGCCAGGATTGCGAGCAGGCCCGCATCCTGAGCGGGCGCTGCCGCGAATTCGCCAGCGGCGTCGACACCGACTGGCCGGAAATTCTTGAAGGACTGTCGGTGTTTGCCGAACAGCAGCGCCGTCATCTGATCTGGGAGGATGCGACAATATTACCAGTCGCGCGGGAACGCCTGCTGCCCGATGATCTGGAGCGTTGGAATGCCGAAATGGCCCAACGTTACCAACTCGTAATGTGCGAACCCCATTAGGGGCATTACATTACATTGCACAGCACCGCTTCCCCCCGGAAGGACTGCCCTTCATGGCCGAAATACATGCCCTGCCGCGTCAAAAAGCCGCATCGCAGCCGATTGTCCCGAAACGCCTCGATCCCTGCGACACCTGCACCGCCCGCAGCCTGACGATCTGCGCCTCGCTGGCCGAGGAAGACCAGGCGAAGATGGCGGCGCTGGCGACCACCGTGCATCTGCAGCCGCGGCAGACCCTGTTCAGCGAAGGCGACAGCGCCGACTACGTCTACAACATCACCGGCGGCAGCGTGTCGATTGCCAAGTCGATGGCGGATGGCCGCCGCCAGATCGCCGGCTTCCTCGGCGCCGGCGACTTCCTCGGCGTCAACACCAAGTCGACCTACACGGTCAGCGCCGAGACTCTGACCGAGGCGCATCTGTGCCGTTTCCCGCGCGCCGCCTTCCGCCGGCTGCTGGATGAAACGCCCAGCCTGGAACATCGCCTGCTGGCGGTGGCGGAAAGCGAGATCGCCGCGGCGCAGGAACAGATCCTGCTGCTGGGGCGCAAGACCGCGATGGAACGCATCGCCTCCTTCCTGCTGCTGCAGGCGGCGCGGATGAAGGCGCGCGGCATGGCCGACAATCCCGTGCTGCTGCCGATGACCCGCGCCGAGGTGGGCGACTATCTCGGACTGACCATCGAGACGGTCAGCCGCTGCTTCACCAAGCTGCGCAAGCTCGACGTGATCGGCCTGCCGGCGCCCGACCGGGTACAGATCCGGCAGACCGACCGGCTGCAGACCCTGGCCGAAGCGGCCTGACGTCAGTTCGACAGCAATACCGGCACCGTCATGCTGCTGAGCAGCGTGGCGGTGACACCGCCGAACACCGTTTCGCGCAGGCGCGAATGACCATAGGCGCCCATCACCAGCAGGTCGGCACTGGCATCGGCCAGCGCTGACAGCAGCACATCGCCGACCGAGATGTCGCTCGACAGGGTGTGCTTCGCCTTGGCGGCGATGCCGGCATGCGACAGATGCTTCACCAGCGCGGTCGCGCTCTCGCTCTGGGCCGGATCGGGGTCGATGCAGAGAATGGTGACGCTGTTCGCCGCCTTCAGCAGCGGCAGCGCATCGTGCACGGCGCGCGCCGCTTCGCGCGTGCCGTTCCAGGCGACCATCACCGTGTTGCCGGGATCGGCATAGCGGCCGATATAGGGCACCACCAGCACCGGACGTCCGAGCGCCAGCGCCAGATCGGGCGGCAGGCTGCCGACACCGGTATTCGCCCGGCTGCGGTCGGGATCGGGCTGGCCGACCACGGCAAGATCGTGGGTCGCGCCCAGCCGCGTCAGAACGTCGATCGGCGCCTCCTGGCTGATCGTCCGGTCGGTGGCGACGCCGGCATGCCGGGCATCCTGCTCGAACTCATTCAGAATTTCTTCCGCTTTCTGGCGCGCCTCGTCGCGCTGCATCTCGAAGAAACTCGGCGGGACATATTCGCCCATGTAATACAGCTGGTCCGGAAACGGCAGCGTATAGACCGCCATGACCCGGGCATCGAAACGCTTTGCGACCGCAAAGGCGGTGGCGGCCTTCTCCCGCGATCGGGTGTCGTCCGTGAGATGCAGCAGGATATCGCAATAGCGCATGGAGCCCTCCTTCTCGGCGCGACCATCATGGTCCGCGGGATCGCGTGGCCACATTGAGCCAGGTCAAAAAAGCCGGTCCGGCGCGGAACCTGACCTGCTTTTGATATCGATCAAGGTCGGCAGCGGCGCCAGGCGGTTGTATGGTTGCAGAAACCCACAGGAGTTGTCATGCCGCTGTTCCGTATCCGCCTTGAACTCGCCCGCGAGAAGGATCACCCGACGGGCAGCACGCAGCACGGGTATGAGATCGTCGCGCCGCTCAAGGCAGACGGTCATCTCGATGCCTCCGACTGGAAGGCGCAGCGCGCCAGCTGCAAGGTGCGGCGGTTCTGGGCGGGCGAAGCCGACCAGCAGGGCGAGCTGATCCATACCCGCGGCGGCCACTGGGCGCTGTCCTACGATCCGACCACCGAGGACGACGACGAGGCGCTGTTTCGCATGGACAGTCATCTGATCCGTCAGGGTGAGTATATTTCGCTGAGCGGGCCGGGCGGCCAGCGCCATACCTTCCGCATCGCCGCCGTTTCCCCCGCCTGATCGCAACAGGAGAGATCGCAATGGCCTACAAGGATATCCTGGTCTATGCCGATGCCGCGCCGGGTGCCGCCGCGCGGCTGGATGCCGCCGCCATGCTGGCCGCGACGCAGAAGGCGCATCTGATTGCGCTGCATGTCGATACCATTCCCTTCACGCCGGTCGACCTGATGGGCACGGGCGTGACCGCCGAGCTCTACGAATGGCAGCTCGGCATGCGCAAGGAACGCGCCGAAACCGCCCAGCAGGCGGTCAAGGCAGCTGAACAGCGGCACGGCGTCAGTTTCGAATGGCGCAAGGTGGAAGGCGGCATCGACAGCACGCTGATCGAACAGGGCTTCTATGCCGATCTGGTGGTGCTGTCGCAGAATACGCCCGTCACCGATCTGGAAGCGCCGCTCAGCCCGATGGCCGGCAATATCCTGATGGGTACCGGACGCCCGGTTCTGCTGGTGCCGAACGCGTTCAAGGGCAAGACGATCGGCCGCCGCGTGCTGGTAGCCTGGAAGCCGGGCGCGGAAGCCACGCGCGCCGTGCATGACGCCCTGCCGCTGCTACAGCAGGCCGAGGCCGTGACGGTCATGCGCGTCAATCCCGCTGCGGAAGAGCCGGCGCATCATCCCGGCGCCGACCTGGCGACGCATCTGGTCCGCCATGGCGTGAAGGTGACGGTGACGCCGGTGCAGGCGCCCGATGCCAAGGCCGGCACGGCGATCCTGGAGCAGGCGCGCGCCATGCAGGCCGACCTGATCGTGATGGGCGCCTATGGTCATTCGCGCCTGCGCGAGCTGGTCTTCGGCGGCGTGACGCGGCAGATGCTGGAGACGCCGCCGCTGCCGGTGCTGATGTCGCGCTGAACCAGCCTCGGACTAAGACTGGCGGGCGCCGCCGCCCAGGTCCATAACACCGGGGATGAGCCGCGCGCTTTCCAGTAAACAGGTCGCCGTGATCGGTGCCGGCCCGGCCGGACTGATGGCGGCGGAAGCCATGGCGCAGACCGGCTTGCGCGTGCAGGTTTTCGACCGCATGCCGAGTCCGGCCCGCAAGCTGCTGATGGCCGGGCGCGGCGGGCTGAACATCACCCATTCCGAACCGCTGGAGCGTTTCATTGCGCGCTACGGTGAAGCAGCCGGCTGGCTCAGGCCGCATCTTGAGGCCTTTCCGCCCGCGGCACTGATCGCGTGGTGCGCGGCGCTGGGTCAGGAGACCTTTGTCGGCAGCAGCGGCCGCGTCTTTCCGAAAGCCATGAAAGCAAGTCCGCTGCTGCGCGCCTGGCTGCAGCGTCTCGACAGTCTGGGCGTGCGGGTTTCGGTGCGCAGCGACTGGCGCGGCTGGGATGCAGACGGCGCGCTGGTTTTCGCCAACGGCAATACGTTCAAAGCCGATGCCACTGTGCTGGCGCTCGGCGGCGCCTCCTGGCCGCGGCTCGGCGCCGATGGCGGCTGGACGGCGTTGCTGCCCGATATCGAGATCGTGCCCCTGAAACCGGCGAATTGCGGTTTCCAGGTCAGCTGGTCCGAGATCTTCCGCAACCAGCATGCCGGCGCGCCGCTGAAGCGCATCGCGCTGACTTTCCACGGCGAGGTTTTGCGCGGCGAGGCGGTGATCACCGCACAGGGTCTTGAAGGCGGCGCGATCTATGCGCTGTCGGCGAAACTGCGCGACGCGATTGCGCGCGACGGCGAGGCAAAGCTGTTCATCGACCTGCGGCCCGACATGTCGCTGGACGAGTTGTCGCAAAAGCTCGACGGCCCGCGACGCGGCGCCACCCTGAGCAACTTCCTGCGCAAGAGCGCCAACCTGCCGCCGGTCGCCATCGGCCTGGTGCAGGAGGCGCTGCATGGCGGCGCCGACAAAACGCAGCTGTCGGCATTGGTGAAAGCCGTGCCGCTGCGGCTGACCGCGCCTTTCCCGCTGGCGCGGGCGATCTCGACCGCCGGCGGCATCGCCCGGCATGAACTGGACGAGCATCTGATGGTGCGCCGGCGGCCGGGCGTCTTCGTCGCCGGCGAGATGCTGGACTGGGAAGCGCCGACCGGCGGCTACCTGCTGCAGGCCTGTTTCGCCACCGGCCAGGCCGCCGGGCGCGGCGCCATGGCCTGGTTCGGCTCCAGATAACCCAATCCTGTTAGAGGCTTAAGAGATCGCCCGAGATATCGGTTGACGCTAGTATATTAGTATTTTAATGCTGGCGGGGACGGGCAAAGACCTGCCTCGGGAGGGTGAATGAGCCGGATCGGACACGCCATCAGGCCTGTTTTGGACGCGCCGCCGCCGCTGCGGCGCGAGCTCTGGCAGGGCCATATCAACGGCAAACCGGTCGACCTGTTCACCCTGTCCAACGCCGCCGGCATGACGGTGCGCGCCACCAACTGGGGCGCCAAGATCATGCAGATCCTGGTGCCCGACCGGCAGGGCCGCTTCGGCGATGTGGCGCTCGGCTATGACAGCCTGGCCGAGGCCCGGACCGGGCAGTCCTCGATGGGCGCCTTCATCGGCCGCTATGCCAACCGCATCGCCGGCGGGCGTTTCGAGCTGGACGGCCATAGCTATCAGCTGAGCTGCAACGAGGGCGACAACCATCTGCATGGCGGCACGCGCGGCAGCCGCTTCGTGGTCTTCGACGTCGAGCAGCCCGATGCCGCCACCCTGCGGCTGCGTTATCGCTATGCCGATGGCGAAGAGGGTTATCCCGGCAATCTCGACTCCGAAGTCGAATACCATGTCAGCCCGGACAACGAGCTGGTGATCAGCTACAGCGCCGAGACCGACCGTGCCACGGTGGTGAATTTCACCAGCCATGTGTTCTTCAACCTGCGCAGCGAAGACGCCGGCGACGTGCTCGATCACATCCTCACCATCGACGCCGATGCAATCACGCCGGTCACGCCGGCCATGCTGCCGACCGGCGAAATCCGCCCGGTGCACGGCACGCCCTTCGACTTCACCCAGCCCACCGCGATCGGCGCGCGCATCGACGAAAGCGACATGCAGCTGGTGCAGGCTGACGGTTACGATGTGAATTACGTGCTGAACCGGCGCGGCGGCAATGGTCTTGTACGGGCCGCGCGCGTGGCAGAGCCGCAGAGCGGCCGGGTGATGGAGGTCTTCACCACCGAGCCCGGCCTGCAGTTCTTTTCCGGCAACAAACTGACCGGTGCGGTGCCGCGCGACCGCGGCAAGAACGGCCGCATCTACGGCCGTCGCCACGGCTTCTGCCTGGAACCGCAGCATTTCCCGGACTCGCCCAACCACCCGCAGTTCCCCAGCACGGTGCTGCGGCCCGGCCAGCGCTATACCGGCCGCATCGTCTACCGTTTTTCCGTCGACAGGCCCTCTATGGACAGAACCGTCGCATGAGCCAGATCCGCGCCCAGACCGCGGCGATGCAGGTGCATGACCAGCTGCGGCAGGAAATCGTGACCGCCCAGCTGGCGCCACGGTCGCCGCTGTCGGAGCAGGATCTGACCGCGCGTTTCGGTGTGTCGCGCACGCCGATCCGCGAGGCTTTGCTGAAACTGGCCGAGGAAGGCCTGGTCGACATCTACCCGCAGCATGGTTCCTTCGTATCGCCGATCCGGCTGACCGATGTTTACGACGCGCAGTTCGTGCGTGAATCGCTGGAATGCTCGGCGATTGCGCTGGCGGCCGAGAAAGTCGATGCCGAACAGTCGCGCCAGCTGCGCGCCGTACTGGATCGCCAGAGCGCCTTCCACAAGGTGGAAGACAACGACCGCTTCTTCGATGCCGATGAAGAGATGCATGCCACGCTGATGGCCATTGCCGGCCATGCCCAGGTCTGGCGCCAGGTGCAGAGCGCCAAGGCGCAGATGGACCGCGTGCGCCATCTCACCGTGCGCCGGCCGCTGAAACGCAATGCCGTGCTGACCGAGCACGAAGCCATCATCGACCGCGTTTTGCACCGCGACTCAGCCGGCGCGGTGGAGGCCTTGCGCACCCATCTGCGCGGCGTGTTCCAGTCGGTGCAACTGCTGGTCGCCGAGAATGAAGCCTATTTCGCCACCGAGTCCGATGCCGTGCCGCCGCAGCGCGGGCGCGCGGGCCTGCGGCGCTGACGTCCGGAGTTCTGTCTGCAGATGTAGCGTTCCACTGGTCACAATCCCTGGGAGGAAACAACAATGAATGAATTCCAGTTCACCCGCCGCGGCCTGCTCGGCAGCGCTGTCGGCCTCGCCGCTTACGGCATGGCACCCGATCTGCTGGCCGCCACGCCGGCGCTGCCGAAATCGCCGGTGGCGCTGAATGTGGTCGACGTCGCCGGCAACCTGGCGCTGACCCAGAAAGCCATCGAGACCTATCGCAACAACAATCCGAAGCTGGTCTCCCGCGTCACCTTCACCAAGGCGCCGGCGCCCGAACTGCCCGGCAAGATCAAGGCGCAGCAGGCCGCCAACCGCGTCGATATCGACATCGTGCTGACCGGCATCGATGCGCTGTCGGCCGGTGTGGAACAGAAACTGTGGCAGCCGCTGCTGCCGGATTTCTCCGACAAGATCCCGAAGCTGGACGACATCTATCTGTCGGGCGCCAGGCAGATGCAGGCGCTGGCCGCCAACCAGGGCGTCTGCGTGGTGTTCTGCCAGGCCGGACCGCTGCTGGAATACATGCCCGACCGCGTGAAGACGGTGCCCAGGACCGCCGCCGACCTGCTGGCCTGGGCCAAGGCCAATCCGAACCGCTTCATGTATGCCCGCCCGGCCAATTCCGGTCCGGGTCGCGTCTTCATGATGGGCCTGCCCTATGTGCTGGGCGACAAGGATCCGAAGGATCCGAAGAACGGCTGGGACAAGACCTGGGCGTACTTAAAGGAACTCGGCCAGCATATCGAATACTATCCGTCGGGCACCGGGCCGACGATGAAGGCGCTGGGCGACGGGTCGCGCGACATGATTCCGACCCAGATGGGCTGGGACATCAACCCGCGCGCGCTGGGCGTGGTGCCGAAGGAAGCCAGGGTCGCCGCGCTCGACGGTTTCCACTGGATCCTGGATGCGCATTACCTCTGCGTGCCCAAGGGCGTGTCGGCCGAGAAGCAGGCGGTGATCGTCGACCTGCTGGCCTATCTGCTGAGCAAGCCGGCGCAGGCCACCACCTATGACGAGGGCTATTTCTATCCGGGCCCGGCGGTAAAGGACGTGCCGCTGTCGATGGCGCCGCCGGAAAGCCAGAAGGTGATCGAGGAATACGGCCGTCCCGAATATGCCAGGCTGATCGCCGAACGGCCGCAGGAAATTCCGCTGCTGCCCGACCAGTTGGTCTATGCCTTCGCGCGCTGGGACCAAGAAGTCGGCGCCGCGAAGACCAAGTGACCGGGACCAAGTGAGTTACGAAGGAAAGAGACATCGTCTGATGGCCGGTATGTCGCATGATTTCCGGATGCTGCGGCTCGATCGCGTGAGCCGCAGCTTCGGCCAGCATAATGCGTTGCGTGATGTGTCGCTGGAGGCGGCGCGCGGAGAGTTCATCGCCCTGCTCGGCCCGTCGGGCTGCGGCAAGTCGACCGCGCTGAACTGCCTTGCCGGCCTGTTGCCGCTGACCGGCGGCGGCATCTGGCTGGACGAGCGCAGGATCGACCGGCTGAAGCCCGAGGAACGCGGCTTCGGCATGGTGTTCCAGAATTATGCGCTGTTTCCGCATATGACGGCGGAGAAGAATGTCGGTTTCGGCCTGCGCATGCAGGGCCGGCCGAAAGCCGAGATCGACGAACGCGTGGCGAAAGCCATGGCGCTCGTCCGTCTCGACGAGCAGAAGCACAAGCTGCCGGGCCAGATGTCGGGCGGCCAGCAGCAGCGCGTTGCGATTGCGCGTGCCATCGTGATCGAGCCGCCGCTGGTGCTGATGGACGAGCCGCTGTCGAATCTGGATGCCAAGCTGCGTCTGGAAATGCGGGCTGAAATCCGCCGCATTCATAACCTGGTCGGCTCGACCACCATCTATGTGACGCATGACCAGGACGAGGCCCTGTCGCTGGCCGACCGTATCGTGGTGATGCGCGACGGCGTGGTGCGCCAGATCGGCCGTCCCGACGAACTTTACGCGCGGCCGAGTCATGCCGATGTCGCTGAATTCATGGGCTATCGCAACCTGCTGCGCCTGCCGGTCGCTGCCGTCGCCAATGGCGTGGCGGAAGTGAGCCTCGGGACCGCGCCGCTGCAGGGCAGCCTGATGGGCCGGGCATCGCCCGGCGACACGGCAGTCGTGGCGATCCGTCCCGACGACCTGACGACGCGCAGCAACGGCCCGATCCGCGCCCGCGTGGTGTCGGCCGAGTATCGCGGCCGCGACTTCTATGGCATCGCCGCCACGGCCGGCGGGCAGGAGCTGTTCTTCCGCTCCGACAGCAGGGTGGCGGCCGGCGAGGAACTGACGCTCGGCGCCGATCCGGCCCGCGTGCTGATTTATCCCCATGAAGCGCCGCCGGTGAAATCGTGAGGGCTGCAGCACTGGAGAAACCGCCGCTGCGCCTGCGGCTCGCCGCGATGGGCGTCGACAATGTCACGCTGCTGGCGCTGCCCGCCGTGCTGTTCGTGCTGGCGCTGTTCGTCTATCCGTTTGTCTACGGCCTGGCGCTGTCGATGGAGCCGCTGGAGAATGCGGCCTGGTACGCGAACTACCGGAAATTCTTCACCGATCCCTTCCTGTACGACACCATCGGCAAGACCCTGCGGCTCGCCGTGCCGGTGACGCTGCTCTGCGTCTTCCTGTCGATCCCGATTGCGCTGCGCGTGCGGCATATGCGCCACCAGCGCCTGCTGACCACCATTCTCGTGCTGCCGATCACGCTCGGCACCGTGCTGATCGCCGAGGGCCTGCTGAACTATCTCGGTCCGCAGGGCTGGCTGAACCGCACATTGATCACCATCGGGCTGATCCATGGCCCGCTGCAGCTGGTGCATAATTACTGGGGCGCCTTCTTAGGCCTGCTGATCGCGATCTTCCCCTTCACCTTCCTGCTGACGCTGTCTTACGTCACCGGTGTCGACCCGGCGCTGGAACAGGCGGCCTCCACGCTGGGGGCGCGGCCCTGGGCACGCTTCCGCCATATCCTGCTGCCGCTGCTGGCGCAGGGCCTGGCGGTCAATTTCTGTCTCTCTTTCGTGCAGGCCTTCTCGGTGTTTCCGACCGCCGTGCTGCTGGGATCGCCGGCGGGATCGACGCGCGTGATCTCGATTGCCGCCTATACCGCCGCCTATGAGGCCTACGATTATTCGCTCGCCTCCACCATCGCGATGATCATGGCGGGTGTGCAGCTGCTGATTGTCGCGGCCTTGCTGTCGGCGCGCGGCCTGTTCTATCGCGGCCCGATGGGAGGGGCCAAGGGATGAACCTGGGGATGATTGCGCTCGACCGTAGCCCTGTCGCCCTGCGCGCCTGGAGCACTGCCATCTGGGTGCTGGTCGGATTTTTCGTGCTCAACCTGCTGGCGATGATCGCCAGCGTGCTGGTGAATTCCTTCGGCACACGCTGGTTCAACACCTGGCTGCCGGCCGGCTTCACCACCAAATGGTATGCCTCGGCCTGGGCGGAGTTCCAGCTCGACGACGTGCTGATCGTCACCTTCCAGGTGGTCGGCGCGGTGGTGCTGCTGTCGGGCCTGCTCGGCGTGCTCGGCGCCTATGCGCTGGCGCGGCGCGAGTTTCCCGGCAAGCGTCTGGTGATGCTGCTGATCCTGCTGCCGCTGCTGGTGCCGCCGCTGACCTTCGGTATTCCGCTCGCCACCGTGCTCTACCAGTTCGGCGTCGGCGGTTCGATCCTGGGCGTGGTGCTGGCCAATCTGGTGCCGACCGTGCCTTTCGTGGTGCTGGTGATGATCCCCTTCATCGAGCAGATCGATCCGCGTGTGGAAGCCGCCGCCCGCGTCTTCGGTGCAAACTCACGCCAGATGTTCTTGCATGTGCTGGTGCCGCTGCTGGCGCCGGGGATTCTGGCAGCATTGCTGATGGTGCTGGTGCGCACCATTGCGATGTTCGAGCTGACCTTCTTCACGGCGGGGCCGAGCAGCCAGACGCTGGTGGTGGCGCTGTATTACGCCGTCTATGCCGCCGGCGTGCGCGCGCCGCAGTCGATCGACGCCATGGCGGTGATCTACATGGCCACGACAATGATCTGGCTGCTGATCGCGCTGCGCTTCGTCAATCCGACGCAGCTGGTGACCCGCGTGAAGAAGAGCTAGCGGACGAACTGGTCGACGAAAGCGGCGCCCAGCCCGCAGGCCTCATAATGCTTGCGGCACATCTCGATCTTGCTGAAGACATCCTCGTAGGCCGTCACCTTGCCCCAGGGATCGACATAGATCATCGAGCCGGTGATGTGGAACAGCGTGATCATCTCCGGGCAGTCTTCCGGCACCACCAGCGTATGGGTCTCGCCCGGCGGTTCGTAAACATAGGAACCAGCCGTCGCCACCCAGTCATGCTCCAGATAATGCCACTTGCCGCGCAGCACATGGCCATGCACCGGCGCCGGATGGCGATGGCGGCTCAGCACGCCGGACCGCCGCACGCGCAGCAGATTGACCCAGTAGCCCTGGCTGGCATGCAGGCAGAGCGGGCGGAACCAGACATTCTCGGCCTGCGGCACCCAGACGCGCTCATCTTCGGGGATCACCGAAGGAATCACGATCTCGGTCGCGGCTTCGGGCGGGAACGGCAGCTGATAGGGCATCCGGCTGGTATCGGTCATGTCTCGTGTCCTCACATGGCCGCGTAGCCGCCATCGACCGGCAGGATCGCGCCGGTGATGAAGGCGGCCTGGTCGGAAGCCAGGAACAGCACGGCTTTCGCCACATCCTCCGGCGTGCCCCAGCGCCCCATCGGCGTGCGGTCCAGAATGCCCTGGCTGCGCGCGGCGTCGTCCTGCAGCGCCTGGGTCAGCGGCGTGGCGATCCAGCCCGGCGCCACGGCGTTGACGCGGATATTGTCTTTCGCCCAGGCGACGGCGAGCGACTTGGTCAGCTGCATCACGCCGCCCTTGCTGGCCGAATAGGCCGGGACGAAAGGCCCGCCGAAGAAGCTCAGCATCGAGGCGGTGTTGACGATGGCGCCCTTGCGTTGCGCGAGCAGATCCCTGCAGGCCAGACAAAGCCGCATCGTGCCGCCGAGATTGACGTCGAGCACCTTCAGGAAGGTCGGCATCTCGTATTCGGCCATGCGGCGGATCATGCCGGCGCAGTTCACCAGCACATCGACCTGCGTCAGCGTGGCGGCAAAAGCATCCACCGCCGCCTGATCCGAGACATCCAGCGGTTTCAGCGCGATGCCGCGAAAGGCCGGGTCTTTCGCCGCCGCCTCCAGGTCGGGTCCGGCCAGGCCGACGGCCGTGACCGACTCACCGGCATCGCGAAACGCCTGGGCGATGCCGGCGCCGATACCGCTGGTGCCGCCGGAAACAAGAATCTGCCGCGTCATACCTGCTGCTGCTCCGTTGCGAGGAAAAT
>JAEYSS010000134.1 GCA_023434425.1 Pseudomonadota bacterium
AAGCCATGCACCTCGGCGCCGAGGCGATGCAGCCAGCGTGCCGCCCAGGCGCCCTTGAAGCCGGTATGGCCGGTCAGCAGGACGCGGCGGTTGCGCCAGAAGTCGCGCCGGAAGCCGCTATCGGTGCTCATACCTCAGGACCAGACCTTCCAAGGTGCGTTGCCGCCGGCCCACAGCGATTCCAACACCATGCGCTCGCGCACCGTATCCATCGGCTGCCAGAATCCGTCATGCCGGAAGGCCTGCAACTGTCCTTCGCCGGCCAGCTTCTCCAGCGGCGCACGCTCCCAGATCGTTTTGTCGTCGGCGATATAGTCCAGCACCTGGCGCGACAGCACGAAGAAACCACCATTGATCAGCCCGCCATCGCCGCGCGGCTTCTCGCGGAATCCGGTCACGCTGTCGCCATCCAGCGTCAGTGCGCCGAAGCGGCCCGGCGGCGTGACGGCGGCCATGGTGGCCAGCTTGCTATGCTGGCGGTGGAAGGCGATGGAGGCGGTGATGTCGATATCCGAGACGCCGTCGCCATAGGTCATGCAGAAAGTGTCGTCGTCCTGCAGCCAGCGCGCGACGCGCTTCACGCGCCCGCCCGTCTCGGTCGCCTCGCCGGTCTCCACCAGCGTAACTTTCCACGGCTCGGGCGCGCCGCTCAGATATTCCAGCCGGTTCTGCGCCAGGTCGATGGTGACATCGGCGGCATGCAGCACATAGTTGGCGAAATATTCCTTGATCACATAACCCTTGTAGCCAAGGCAGATGATGAAATCGGTGATGCCATGCGCGGCATAAATCTTCATGATATGCCACAGGATCGGGCGGCCGCCGATTTCCACCATCGGCTTGGGCCGCAGCACACTTTCCTCGCTGATCCGGGTGCCGAGACCACCGGCCAGAATGACAGCCTTCATCGCGATTTCATCCCCATCAGAAAGGCCAGCGTGCCGCAGAACCGGCCGGCATCGCGCAGGCCCTTGTTGCGGAAATCGGTCAGCAGATAGAACGGCGCCTTCAGGCCGAACCGCAGCAATGCCGGCAGGGCGATCCGCCACATGGCTGCGCGCCCGCGATACTTCTGCTCGATATACAGCCGCGACCAGGCCATATGCCAGAATTTTTCCCAGTGCTTGTCCCAGCTGCGCTTGATCGAACCGCCGCCGACATGGTCGGTGACGGCGTCGGCCACGCGGATCAGCTGCCAGCCGGCGCGTCGCAGGCGGATGCAGAAATCGTCGTCTTCATAGTAGAGAAAGATAGCCGGGTCGAAACCGCCGACGGCATCGAGCGCGGCCCGGCGCACCAGCATGGCAGCGCCTGATACATAGCCGGCGCAAATGTCGCCCTCCGGCTCGGGATCGATTCGCTTTGACGACATCTCGGCACGGCGGAACATGTCGACATCGTGCGACACCTCCCAGTCGCCGGCCGGGGTCCGCAGCGCCGGGGCCAGCACGCCGGCCTCGGGATAACGCGCGGCGGCGGCCAGCAGTCGATCCAGGCAATCGGGCCGCAGCTTGGCATCGGGATTGACCAGCAGCACGAAGTCGCTGTCTTTCGCCTGCGCCAGTCCCTGGTTGGCGGCATTGCCGAAACCGCGCCCAACCTCGTTCCGGATTAACGTGGTATTCGGTGCGGCCTGAAGGGTGTCGCGGGTGGTGTCGCGGCTGGCATTGTCGGTCGCCACCAGCGGGCAGCCGGCCGGCAGATGGGCCAGGAATTCACCGATGACGCGTTCGCTGTAATGGGTGACAGTCACCACCGTAATGGTTGGAGTTACCCGGGGGGCCATCGCTGGGTTCACTGCTGACGTCACATTCCGGCTGGAGTTTCAGGCGTTTTACACAGATTCGACGGGTCAGGCGAGGGCTTGCCCGGCTGGACTTGTATATACAATTGAACCTATACTTGCTGGCCAGAAGACAGGCCACACAACAGGGAACACCGAATGCCCGGGCCAGCCACCGTCTCGCAGACCGGACCGACGCCGCGGTACCGCCGCGTCAAGGAATTCATCGTCAGGCATATCGAGGCGGGAGACTGGCGCGCCGGCGACCAGGTGCCGTCCGAAAGCGCGCTGGTCAGGCAGCTGAAAGTCAGCCGCATGACGGTCAACCGGGCGCTGCGCGAACTGACTCATGAAGGCCTGGTCGTGCGGGTGCAGGGCACCGGAACCTTCGTGGCGGAGAAACGGCCGATCTTCAACCTCGTTGAATTGCGCAACATCGCCGAGGAGATCGCCGAGCGCGGCCAGCGGCACACCGCGCGGGTGGAACTGCTGCAAGCCGAGCGCGCCACGCCGGACATGGCCCGCGAACTGGGACTCACTGCACAAGCCGGCATCTACCATTCCGTGCTGGTGCATATGGCCGACGGCATTCCGCTGCAGGTGGAAGATCGTTTCGTCAATCCGGCCACCGCGCCAGGCTATCTGGAGGCCGATTTCACCGCGCAGACGCCGAACGAATTCTTGATGCGATCCGCGCCCGCGACGGAAGTGGAGCATATCGTCGAGGCGGCGATGCCCGATGCCCGCATCCGCAAGTTGCTGAAGATGTCCGCCAGCGAACCCTGCCTGCGGCTGCGCCGGCGAACCTGGGCCGGCGGTCAGATCGTGTCGAGTGCCGTGCTCTGGTATCCCGGCCACGCACATCGCTTCACGACCCGTTTTTCCTACCGCGCCGACGGCACGTCGAAGCGCAGCTATCTCTGAACGAGGTTTTCAATGCCAGACAACCGCCGCGACAATACCCGCGTCATCCGCAGCCCGCATGGCAGCGACCTGCATACCGGCAACTGGCAGATCGAGGCGGCCTACCGGATGCTGCGCAACAATCTCGATCCCGATGTGGCCGAGAAGCCGGAAGAGCTGGTGGTCTATGGCGGCATCGGCCGCGCGGCGCGCAACTGGCAGAGCTTCGATCAGATCCAGAAGGCGCTGACCGTGCTGAAGCCGGACGAGACCCTGCTGGTGCAATCCGGAAAGCCCGTGGGCGTATTCCGCACCCATGAGGATGCGCCGCGCGTGCTGATCGCCAATTCGAATCTGGTGCCGGAATGGGCCACCTGGGACCATTTCCACGAACTCGACCGCAAGGGCCTGATGATGTACGGCCAGATGACGGCCGGCTCCTGGATCTACATCGGCACCCAGGGCATCGTGCAGGGCACCTACGAGACCTTCATCGCGGCGGGCCGCAAGCACTTCGGCGCCGAGGATCTCGCCGGGCGCTCGATCCTCTCCGGCGGCCTCGGCGGGATGGGCGGCGCGCAGCCGCTGGCGGCGGCGATGGCCGGCGCGGCGTTCCTCGGCGTCGAGATCGATCCGTGGCGCGCCCAGCGCCGCCTCGAGACCCGCTACCTGGACGTGATCGCCAAGGATCTGGACGAGGCGGTCCGCCTGGTCGAGGAGGCGAAGCGCGAGAAGCGCGGCCTCTCCGTGGCGGTGATCGGCAACGCCGCCGAGATCTTCCCCGAGCTCGTGCGCCGCGGCGTGCACTTCGATCTGGTCACCGACCAGACCTCCGCCCACGACCCGCTCAACGGCTACGCGCCGGCGGACATCACCCCGCAGGATCTGGCGGAGCTGCGCCAGCGCGATCCGCAGGCGGTGATCCGTCGCGCCAAGCAGTCGATGGCGGCGCAGGTCGAGGCGATGCTCGCCATGCAGCGGGCGGGCAGCCACGTCTTCGACTACGGCAACAACCTGCGCCAGGGCGCGAAGGACGCCGGCGTCGAGGACGCCTTCGACTACCCGGGCTTCGTCCCCGCCTACATCCGCCCGCTCTTCTGCGAGGGCATGGGGCCGTTCCGGTGGGTGGCGCTCTCCGGCGATCCCGCCGACATCCACAAGACGGACGAGGTGGTCGCCAAGCTCTTCCCCGAGAAGACCGGCCTGCAGCGGTGGCTGAAGCTCGCCAAGGAGCGCATCGCGTTCCAGGGGCTCCCCGCGCGGATCTGCTGGCTCGGCTACGGCGAGCGCGAGAAGGCCGGCCTCGCCTTCAACGAGCTGGTCCGCAAGGGCGAGGTGAAGGCGCCCATCGTCATCGGCCGCGATCACCTGGACTGCGGCAGCGTCGCCTCGCCCAACCGCGAGACGGAGGCGATGAAGGACGGCACCGACGCGGTTGCCGACTGGCCCATCCTCAACGCGCTGGTCAACGC
>JAEYSS010000159.1 GCA_023434425.1 Pseudomonadota bacterium
TCAGCCCCGGATGGTCGTCGGGTCGCCGACCGAGCGGCCATTTGAACTTGCGGTCGCTTTCGGCGATGCGCACGTCGTTGATGCTGGCCTCGCGGCGCTGCATCAGACCCTCGGCGTCGAATTCCCACTGCTCGTTACCATGGCTGCGATACCACTGGCCGCTGTCGTCCTGCCATTCATAGGCGAAACGCACGGCGATGCGGTTATCGGTGAAAGCCCAGACCTCCTTGATCAGGCGGTAGTCCAGCTCGCGCTGCCATTTGCGCGCCAGGAACTGCACGATCAGGTCGCGGCCTGAGAAGAACTCGGCGCGGTTGCGCCACTGGCTTTGCGCGGTATAGGCCTGCGCCACGCGGGCCGGGTCGCGGCTGTTCCAGGCATCCTCGGCCATGCGGGCCTTCTGGGCGGCGGTCTCGGCGGTGAAGGGCGGCAGCGGTGGGCGAGCCGTGGCGGGATCCTCATGTTGTACCGATGGGTACAATGCAGATTCCACTATGCTTTTGCAAGCGGCTCCCTACTTACTTTGCGAAACCGGGAGGACGACCATGAACCAGCAGACGCCGATGGACACCGTCGACCGTAACGCCGCCGACTACGCAGCGCTCAGCAATGTGCTGCACGACTATTTCGACGGGCTGTATCACTGCGACACCAAAAAGCTCGCCACCGTGTTCCATCCGCAGGCGACCTATGCCACTGCCACCGAGGGCAGGCTGCTGAAACTCGGCATGGACGAATATTTCCCCATCGTCGAGCAGCGCGAGCCGCCGGCCAGCCGGGGCGAGGTCCGCCGCGACAGGATCATCTCGATCGAGTTCGCCGGTCCGGTGACGGCGCTGGCCCGGGTGGAATGTGCCATCGGGCCGAAATTCTTCACGGACCTGCTGACCTTCATCAAACTCGACGGCCGCTGGCAGATCATCGCCAAGGTGTTCCATTACGAGCTGACGGAATAACCTCTAAATCATTGATTTGTATTTAAATAACGCTCCTGATCCGACAGGGGTACAAGTGCGGCAATTTCCCGCTTGCCTGCCGGGGCTCGGGGGCCTAATTTCCGCCTCGCCTGCCGGGCACGGCCTGCCGGGCACCAACATTCGTCTCATGTTCCTCAAAGTCCGCCGGGTGTCGACCTGCCGGACGCAGCGAAAGAAGGCCAAAGATGGCGTACAAGGTCGCCGTTGTCGGCGCCACCGGTGTGGTCGGCCGCGAAATGCTCAATATCCTCCACGAACGCAAGTTCCCGGTTTCCGAAGTCGTCGCCCTTGCCTCGCGCCGCAGCGTCGGCCGCGACGTCATGTTCGGCGACAAGCATATCAAGGTGAAGGCGCTCGACGATTACGACTTCCGCGGCGTCGATATCGCGCTGTTCTCGGCCGGCGGTGCCACCTCGAAGGAATGGGCGCCGCGCGTCGCCGCCCAGGGCGCCGTCGTGATCGACAATTCGAGCTTCTGGCGCATGGACCCCGATGTGCCGCTGGTGGTGCCGGAAGTGAATGCCGATGCCATCGCCGGCTACACCAAGAAGGGCATCATCGCCAACCCGAACTGCTCGACCGCCCAGCTGGTCGTCGCGCTGAAGCCGCTGCATGACCGCGCCGGCATCCAGCGCGTGGTGGTGGCCACCTATCAGTCGGTTTCCGGTGCCGGCAACGAGGGCGTCACTGAGCTGGAACGCCAGACCAAGCAGATCCTGGTCAACGATCCGGTGGTGCGCGAGAAGTTCACCAAGCAGATCGCCTTCAACGTCATTCCTCATATCGACGTCTTCATGGACGACGGTTACACCAAGGAGGAATGGAAGATGACGGCCGAGACCAAGAAGATTCTCGACCCGAAGATCAAGCTGACCGCCACCTGCGTGCGCGTGCCGGTGTTCATCGGCCATTCCGAAGCCGTCAACATCGAGTTCGAGCAGTCGATCTCTGCCGAAGAGGCGACCGAGATCCTCAGCAGCGCGCCGGGCGTGCAGGTGCTGGATCGTCGCGAGGACGGTGGCTACATCACGCCGCTGGACTGCGCCGGCGACTACAACACCTTCGTGTCGCGCATCCGCGAGGATTTCACCGTCGAGAACGGCCTGGCGATGTGGGTGGTGTCGGACAACCTGCGCAAGGGTGCAGCGCTCAATGCCGTGCAGATCGCCGAAGTGCTGGCCGCCCGCCATCCGAAGAAGCAGGCCGCCTGAGGTTCAATACCAGCAGAGACCTTCTCCTCCTCTGCCCAAAGGGCTGCAACGCAGGTTGCAGCCCTTTTCTTGTGTGCGGCTACCAGCGCAGCAGGCGGCGGCCGAGCAGCGCGCCGAGTGCCGCCAGCATGGCAATCGCCAGCACATACCAGGTGGCGACAAACAGCGGGCTGTCATCCGGACAATGCGAGGCGTAAAACGCCGCCGAGATGCCGCCCGCAATCAGCCCGGCCACCGCGCCGGTCAGCGCCGGCCGTGTCGGCGCGCCGCTGCGCAACGCCAGCAGGATCAGGCCGAGCGGCGCCAGGCCCATCAGCGGAATGTAGGTGAGACAAACGCGTGAATTGACGCCGACCAGCGCGGTCATCCAGCCATCGGCCGGCAATGCCAGCAATTCCCCGGCAATGCCGATCAGCAGCAGGCCCGGCGCCAGCAGCAAGGCGCTGCGCCACAGACCCGGCGCGGCACCCGGCCGGATCAGCCGCAGCACGAGACCAATCGCAGCCGACGCCAGCCCGAGCGCAACGGCGAATTTCAGCACGAATCGCGGTTCGGCCAGCGAGGCCAGCGCATCGCCGCGCGGGCCGAGCAGCAGCCAGAACAGCACGGCCGCGGCTGCCACCGCGCCCGTCAGCGCCAGCGCGAGTCTGCGCTGCGGATGCAGGCCGGCAGGCGTCGCATCTTCAGCAATGGCGTGGATCAGGTCGTCGGTCTTCATGTCTCGCCACTCCTCAATCTCACCGCGAGCGTCGCCAATCCGCGATGCAGGGCCACGCGCACCGCCCCCTCACTCATCGTCAGCCGTTGCGCCGCTTCGCGGATCGAGATGCCGTCCATGGCAATCGCCTGCACCACGCTGCGCTGACCCGGTGCCAGTGCCTGCAGATGCCGGGCCACGTCGCGGCGGATGCCGCTGTCTTCCGGGACGGGCGCTGCCAGCACCTCGCTGAACCCGTCGATATCCACTTCCGCCCCACGCCGCCCCCGGCGGCGCAGCGCATCCACCAGCTTGTTGCGGGCGATGGCACGGATCCACGGGCCGAGCGGCTGGGTGTCGTCCCAGGTCTGCCGTTTGAGATGAAGCGCCAGCAGGGTTTCCTGCACCACATCCTCCGCTTCGGCGACCCCGAGACCGAAGCGCAGGCAGCCCTGCCGCGCAGCCGCACGCAGGACCGGCGTCAGCGCGACGAGCAGATCCCGATAAGCTGCGCGGTCGCCGCCCAGGGCGGCCCGCATCAACGCGGCCCACTCGGCTTCACGATCGCTCACAGTCTGCATTCGCCGCCCCGCCCGCCTTCGTTACGCCGGATACGGAAAAAAGATTTCTCACACGAAAGCGTGAGCAGCGTAACACGACGCGGTTCGGCGGCGAATGGATAAGCATGGGCGGGACAAAGCCGCGACCGCCCGCCCATTCCCAACTGCGCGGCACTGACAGGAGATTACCCATGCTCGCCAAGACGCATCTGACCGCCGCCGTGCTCGCCGGCTCGCTCGCCACCGCCCTTGTCATGATCGGCAGCCCGGCCATGGCCCAGGATGCCAGCAAGGAGAAATGCTACGGCGTTTCGATGGCCGGCAAGAACGACTGCGCCGCCGGCCCCGGCACCACCTGCGCCGGCACGTCGAAAGTCGATTACCAGGGCAACGCCTTCAAGCTGGTGCCGAAGGGCACCTGCGTCACCATGAAGACCCCGAAGGGCATGGGCTCGCTCATGCCGATCAAGGGCTGAGCAGGTCCGGGGCGGATGTTCCCCGACGCTGACACGCCAGCATCCGCCCCGCCTTCGTCTCTCTCCAAACCAAGATGCTCCCGCGCACCGCCGGCACCACCTTCAAGCCGCAACATTTCGCTGCCCTGCAGGGCAGCGACCTACGGCCCGGCTTTATCGAAGTGCATGCCGAGAATTACATGGGCGATGGCGGCCTGCCGCATGCGCAGTTGGCCAGGCTGCGCGAAGACCTTGCGCTGTCGCTGCACGGTGTCGGACTTTCCATCGGCGGCGAGTCCGCGCTGGATCGCGACCACCTGCTGCGCCTGCGCAGACTCTGCGACCGCTACGAACCAGACAGCTTTTCCGAGCATCTGGCCTGGTCGAGTCATGGCGGCCACTTCCTGAACGACCTGCTGCCGCTGCCCTATACCGATGACACGCTGTGCCGCGTAATCGCCCACGTCGACCAGACGCAGGCTGCGCTCGGTCGTCGCCTCCTGCTGGAAAACCCCGCCACCTATCTGCAATTCGCCGCCAGCACGATCCCCGAAACCGAATTCCTCGCCGAGATCGCCGCGCGCACCGGCTGCGGCCTGCTGCTCGATGTCACCAACGTGCTGGTCGCCTGCACCAATCGCGACGAAGACCCGGCCGCTTACCTGTCGCGCTTTCCCCTGCAGCAGGTGGGCGAAATCCATCTCGCCGGGCATCACCACATCGCCGATGGCCGCAACGCGCCGCTGCTGATCGACGATCACGGCAGCCGGATCTCGGCGCAGGCCTGGCAACTGTATGACAGCGTGATTGCCCGCACCGGCGCGTTGCCGACCCTGGTGGAATGGGATAACGAGGTACCGGACTGGAGCACCCTGCAGGCCGAGGCGCAGATGGCGCAGGCATTGCTGGATCGTGCCGCAAACGCTGCGAAGGCGGCCTGACATGCAGACCGAGTTCGCCGCGGCCCTGCTGGATGCCGAGCATGCGCCGCCCGCCGGGCTGATCGCTGCCGATCCGGCCGAGCGCTTCGCCGTCTATCGCAACAACGTGGTACATGGGCTGAGTCGCGCGCTGGCCGCCGGTTTCCCGGCCACCGAAGCCATCGTTGGCCCGGAGTTCTTTGCCGCCATGGCGGCGGTTTATGTGCGGGTTTCGCCGCCGGTCTCGGCTGTCTTGCTGGACTACGGCACCACGCTGCCGGAGTTTCTCGCTGCCTTCGAGCCCGTTGCTGAAATTCCGTATCTGCCCGACGTGGCGCGGCTCGAACTGGCCTATACGCGGGCGTTTCACGCCGCCGACGCCACGTCGCTGCCCGCCAGCCGGCTGGGCGAGATCGCCGCCGACCGCATCGGCACCCTGCGCGTGATGATGCATCCCTCGCTGCAGATCCTGCGCAGTGAATATCCGGTCGCCGAGATCTGGGCGATGAATACCGGTCGGGCGCCGCTGGGCGAAATCGAAAACTGGACCGCGCAGGATATCCTGCTGCTGCGCCCGCAATACGAGGTCGCGGTCTCTGTGCTGGCGCCGGGTGAAGCCGAATTCCTGCGCCGCCTGCAGACCGGCGTCACACTGGAACAGGCCGCAACTGCCGCACTGACCGATGCCGACGACTTCGATCTTGCCGCTGCTCTCGCCGCCATGTTCATGCGCGGCGTCGTTGTCGCCATCACCGACTGAGACTGGATCCTTCATGCCCCTCAATCCTCCCGCCGCGCTGCAGCGCGCGATCACCACGCTGGACGCGATTCCCCAGGATGCCATCGCGCTGGCCGCGCGCGTCTTTGCCGCGGCGATCTTCTGGCAGTCGGGCCAGACCAAGCTGGAAGGCTGGCGCGTGTCGGACGGCGCCATCGACCTGTTCCGCGAAGAATATCGCCTGCCGCTGCTCGATCCGGTCTGGGCCGCGCATCTGGCCGCGCTGGGCGAGCATCTGTTTCCGCTGCTGCTCGTGCTCGGCCTCGCCAGCCGCTTTGCCGCGCTGGCCCTGCTGGGCATGACGGCGGTGATCCAGATTTTCGTCTATCCCGATGCCTGGCCGACCCATGGCGTCTGGGCCGTCGCCCTGCTGGTGATCGTGGCGCGCGGACCGGGACGCCTGTCGCTTGATCATGTGCTTGCCTGCCGCCTGCTTACCCGCGAGTGACCGCGCGCATCACCCCAAAGTAGGGTGCCGACGCGAACCGCCGGCCTTTGCAGGCTGACAGCGGTTCCGTATGCTTGCGCTTCTGCCAGAGGCGCGACCCCCGACCCGATCGCATGAGCGACGACTTCACCCTGCCCGACGATGCGCATGCCGTGATCCGGCAGGGCCTGGCCTACTGGCGCGTGGCCGCGCCGGGCCCGGGCCTGCTGCCGGGCCGCCAGCATATCGACCCGCTCGGCATGCCGGCGCTGCTGCCCTATGCCTGGCTACTGGAGGTGCATCCGCCTGCCGGCGACGTCAGCATCCCGCGCTTCCGCTTCCGCCTGGTCGGCAGCCATGTCGATCTCGGCTTCGGCGGACCGATGACCGGCGCCTGGCTGCATGAGATGGAAGAGGGGTTCGAAACGGTCAGCGGCCGGTCGCGCAGCTTCGTCGATGCCGCCACCAACGCGCAGATCAGTCATCGCCGCGGCACACCGCGCTTTCGCATGAATGCCGATACCGCCGAACTGGAGCGCCTGATGATGCCGCTGGCCGCCGACGGCCGCAGCGTCGACATGCTGCTCGGCTTCACCGTCTTTTACGACGGCATCGGCAGCGTGCTCAGAAGCAAGCTGTAGCTTAGCGCACCCGTTCGATATCGGGCAGGTATTGCGGCGCCCGCAACAGATCCTGCAGTGTCTCCAGCCGCATTTCCGGTGCGCCGCTTTCGCGCGCATCGCGCAGCGCTGTGTAGGTGGCCGACATGGCGAACAGCAGTGCCTTCTTCGCCGTGCGCCCTTTCAGCAGGCGGGTCAGAAACAGCGCGGCGAACAGGTCGCCGGCGCCCTTGGGCAGGCCTTCGCCCAGATCCGGCACGGCGCAGAGCCAGGCGCCTTCGCGGTTGACCAGCAGCGCCTCCAGCACCGGCTGGCCGCCCTTGTCACGACCGCCATCGGTGCGCTTGAGCGTGGTGGCGACCACGGTGGACGGTCCCCTGGCGCGCAGCGCATCGCAGGCGGCCAGCGCCTGGGCCAGGGTCTCGATCCGGTCGCCGGTCAGGTATTCCAGCTCGAAGCCGTTCGGCGTGGCGATGTCGGCGGTGGGAAACAGGTAATCGCGGATATAGGCCGGCAGCGTCGGATCGACATAGAGCCCGCTGTCGTGGTCGCCCATCACCGGATCGCAGAGAAAGATCGCATTGGGATTGGCGGCCTTCACAGCTAACGCGGCGCGGCCGGCGGCCTCTGCCGTGCGCGGACTGCCGAGCCAGCCGAGCAGCACGGCATCGATCTGCGTCCATTCCGGCCGGGTCTGCAGGGCGGCAATCCAGGCATCCATCTCCTCGGGCGCAGTCGGCCGGTGCGCCGGCGGGCCATAGGAAGGATTGAAAGCCAGCAGCCCGGTCGGCGCCGCCCAGACCTCGATGCCGTTGCGCTGAAGCGGAAATACGGCGGCATTGTTGCCGACATGGCCGTAAATCACCTGACTCTGGATGCTGAGGACACGCATGACCGGGACATTCCTGAGGCCGACGAAGGAAGGATGTTGCGGAACCTTGCCACACCTAAGTCGGCGATTATAGTGGCCCAACTCAATCTTATTGCACCGCAACAATCGAGGCTTTCCCGCATGGCCGCCACCGTCCGACCCCGTCGCAGCGTGCTTTATATGCCCGGCTCGAATGCCCGGGCGCTGGAAAAGGCGAAAACGCTCGCGGCGGATGCCCTGATCCTCGACCTGGAAGACGCGGTCGCTCCCGACGCCAAGACTTTGGCCCGCGAACAGGTCTGCAAGGCCGTGAGCGAGGGCGGCTATGGTTCGAGAGAACTGATCATCCGCACCAACGGGCTGGATACGCCCTGGGGCAGGGACGACGTCATCGCCGCCGCAAAGGCCGCCCCCGATGCCATCCTGCTGCCCAAGGTGGAGTCTGCCGCGCAGGTGCAGGAAGCCGAAGCCCTGCTGAAGCAGCATGGCCAGGACAGAACCGCGATCTGGTGCATGATGGAAACGCCGAAAGGCATCCTGCATGCCGAGCAGATTGCCGCGGCCTCGCCGCGGCTGGCCGCGCTGGTGATGGGCACGTCGGATCTGGTGAAGGATCTGAACGCGCAGCATACGCCGCTGCGGCTTCCCGTCATCACCTCGCTCGGCCTCTGCCTGCTGGCGGCGCGCGCCTATGGCCTCGCCATCCTCGATGGCGTCTATCTCGACCTCGATGACGATGCCGGGTTTGAATCCTCATGCAAACAGGGTCTGGAACTGGGCTTCGACGGCAAGACGCTGATCCATCCCAAGACGCTGGAGATCACCAACCGCGTCTTTGCGCCGAGCGAGGCGCAGGTGGCCTGGGCGCAGAAGATCATCGCGGCTTTCGAAGCGGCGGCGAAGGACGGCAAGGGCGTGGTGCTGGTCGACGGCAAGCTGATCGAGAACCTGCATGTCGAACAGGCGAAGAAGCTGGCGGCGCTGGCCGAGGCGATTGCGAAACTGCAGGCGGCGTAACTCGTTTTGTTGTCACCCCCGGGCTTGACCCGGGGGTCCCATTTTGGACGGGCACGAAATGGGATGCCCGGATCAAGTCCGGGCATGACGTAAAAGAAAGAACAGGGGCAAAGGCGACATGAGCGACAAGACCAATCCGGGCAATTTCTTCGAGGATTTCAAACTCGACCAGGAAATCCGCCATGCCACGCCGCGCACCATCACGGCCGGCGATGTCGCGCTCTATACCGCTTTATACGGTCCGCGTTTCCCGGTGCAGTCGGCCGACAGTTTCGCCCGCCGGCTCGGCCTGCGCGCCGCGCCCATCGATGACCTGCTGGCGTTTCATGTGGTGTTCGGCAAGACGGTGCCGGAGATTTCGCTGAATGCGGTGGCCAATCTCGGCTATGCCGAATGTCGCTGGCTCGCGCCCGTCTTTGCCGGCGACACGCTGCACACCGTGTCGCGCGTGATCGGCCTGAAGGAAAATTCCAACAGGAAGACCGGCGTGGTCTATGTGCGCAGCCAGGGCTACAAGGATGGCGACGAACTGGTGCTGGATTACGTGCGCTGGGTGATGGTGAAGAAGCGCGATGAAAGTGCCGCGATTGCCGAGGAGCGCGTGCCGCGCCTGAGCGATCATGTCGCGCCGGAACAGCTGCGCATCCCGACGGGCGTCAATTTCGCGCAGTACGACTGGACGCTGGCCGGCAGCCGCCATGGCTGGGAAGATTACGAGCCCGGCGAGAAGATCGACCATGTCGATGGCATGACCATCGAAGAGGCCGAGCACATGCTGGCGACACGGCTGTATCAGAACACCGCGAAGGTGCATTTCAACCAGCATCGCCAGGGCCAGGACAAACTCGGCCGCCGCCTGATCTATGGCGGCCATGTCATCAGCCTGGCGCGCGCGCTCAGCTTCAACGGCCTGGGCAATGCCGCCTTCATTGCCGCGATCAACGGCGGCCGGCATGTGAATCCGACCCTGGCGGGCAACACGATCTACGCCTGGTCGCAGGTGCTCGACAAAGCCGAGATCGACGGCCGCAGCGATGTCGGCGCCCTGCGCCTGCGTACGCTGGCGGTCAAGGACGAGCCGGCGGCAGGCTTCCCCGACAAGGATGCGAGCGGCAGCTATCCGGCCAGCGTGGTGCTGGATCTCGATTACTGGGCCCTGATGCCCAAACGCGAGAAACGTCGCCGCTAAGGTCCGGGTCTCGCTGACGGCCCGTTCCGTCCCGTTCGGGGGCCAGATCCGTCCCGTTCAGGGCCCGTTGCGTCCCGTTTAAGCCTGTTCCGTCCCGTTTGCGCCCGTTCCGGGCTGTTTCATCCCGTTTTATCCCGCCTAAGCGCTTGGCTTGGTGAGCTAAGGCTTTGATTTTCCTATATACGATGTCCAACAACGGCCGCATTATGCGCTGAATGGTCGATCCGCACATTGCCGCATGCGAAACGAATGTTCTCAATAATAGGAATATTAGCATTTTTATCGATGCCAGACAAGGGCGGTGGCGCCTCCTGCCTTAGCCCGCGGCACCGTCTCCCTTCCCACACGCATAAGCGATCCGAGCCTGTAATTTAGGCAAAAGCCCAGCCTTTCGGCATGATTCTGCCGAATTTGGCGGCACCCCGCATAGGCAGGCCGCCACTCCATGCCTTTTCACGCATTTCCCGTGCCGCTGCTTTGGCATGCCTCGTGCTTGGGCAGCCTGCCCATTTTGCTGGCGTTTCGCCCGCCAGCGCGAGGGGCGCAAAAAGATCGTTTCGCCAAAACAATAACAGGGTGGGAACCCCAATGACCGTCTCGACGCTGCGCCGCCTTGCGGCGCCCGCTCTCCTGTTGTCGCTCGCGGCACTGCCCGCGCTCGCCGCAGAAGAAAAACCGTTGGATGCCGCCAACACCGCCTGGATCCTGACCGCCACCGCGCTGGTGCTGTTCATGACCATGCCCGGCCTCGCCCTTTTCTATGCCGGCCTGGTGCGCGCCCGGAATGCGCTCAGCGTGGTGATGCATTGCGTGGTGATCGCCGCCCTGGTGTCGCTGCTCTGGCTGATTGCCGGCTACAGCCTCGCCTTCACCGATGGCGGCGCCAACAATGCCTGGATCGGCAGCTTCGACCGCGCCTTCATGGCCGGGGTCAGCGCCGACACGCTGAAGGACGGCCTGCCCGAGGCGCTGTTCTTCATGTTCCAGATGACCTTCGCCATCATCACGCCGGCGCTGATCGTCGGCGCCTGGCCCGAGCGTATCCGCTTCGGCGCCGTGGTGCTGTTCACGGCGTTGTGGCTGTTCCTGGTCTATGTGCCGGTCTGCCACTGGATCTGGGGCGGCGGCTGGCTGTTCGATCTCGGCGTGGTCGATTTCGCCGGCGGCCTGGTGGTGCATGTCACCGCTGGTATGGCGGCCATTGTCGCGGCCGTGCTGGTCGGCAAGCGCCGCGATTTCCCGCATGAACCGCTGCTGCCGCACAGCCCCGGCATGACCGCCATGGGTGCCGGCATGCTGTGGGTCGGCTGGTACGGCTTCAATGCCGGTTCGGCGCTCGCCGCCAGCGGCTCTGCCGGCATGGCGATGCTGGTGACGCACGTGTCGGCCGCCTGCGGGGCGCTGACCTGGATGGCGATCGAATGGCTGCGCCATGGCCGCCCGTCGCTGGTCGGCACCGTCACCGGGCTGATCGCCGGCCTTGCCACCATCACGCCTGCGGCCGGCGTCGCCGGCCCGGCCGGTGCGGTGCTGATCGGCTTCTGCGGCGGCGCGATCTGCTTCACCGTCACGGCCCTGCTGAAGCAGAAATACAAACTGGATGACTCGCTCGACGTCTTCGCCGTGCATGGCGTGGGCGGCGCGCTCGGCATCCTGCTGGTCGCCATCGTCGGCCAGACCGGCTTCGGCGGCACCGGTTTCGCCGAGGGCGTCACGGCCCTGATGCAGTTCAAGGCGCAGCTGATCGGCCTGGGCGTCACCGCCGCCTGGTCGGGGCTGATCTCCTGGGGCATCTTCGCCGTGCTGAAGGCGAGCGGGAACCTGCGGGTGAGCGAAGAGGACGAGTCCGACGGCCTCGACATCACCATCCATGGCGAACGGGCCTACGATCTGCGGTAAGGCCACCCGACTGACGTCCGCCCTGCCTGCCGGCGGGCCTCGAAAGGGGCCCGCCGGTGCTTTTGCGGCCCGCCCGTGGCGACAGGCTGCCGCGTTGCGAAAGACTCGCAGATCCAGCGACGCAGGACAGCCGTTGCGGGTGGCAATTTCCCTTGCCGGGATGGGGTTTACGCGACTAAAAACAAAGTCGTCCAATGATTGACTAAGCAGGGACCGGGACTAGTATCCGCCCTGCTTTTCGGACGCCGACTCGGCCATTTTCCCCATTTGCGCCGGCGGCGGACCGCCCCACCCCGAAGGCCCCGCTTACCCGCCGGGGCAAAGGCGCGAAAAATGGCGAATGTCGAACGACCGCTCTCTCCCCATCTGCAGATCTACCGCTGGCCCGTCACCATGGCGACGTCGATCCTGCACCGCGCCACCGGCTGCGGTCTGGCCGCCGGCACCCTGCTGCTGACCTGGTGGCTGGTCGCCGCGGCCGCCGGCCCCGATTATTACGCGATGGTGCAGGCCTGCCTCGGCTCGATCCTCGGCCGCCTCGTGCTGCTCGGCTTCTCCTGGGCGCTGTTCTACCACCTGCTGAACGGCATCCGGCACCTGTTCTGGGATGCCGGCCACGGCTACAGCCTTCCGGTCGCCAACAAGTCGGGCTGGGCCGTCATCATCGGGTCTGTGGTGCTGACCGTGCTGGCCTGGATCCTGGCCTATAGCTGGAAGTAAGGAGCGCGCATCATGAGCAATTCCAACAAGTATATGCGCAGCGACCTCAAGAACGTGCGCGGCCTCGGCGCCGCCAAGGAAGGCGTGCAGCACTGGTGGCTGCAGCGCGTGACCGCCGTCGCCATGATCCCGCTGCTGCTGATCCTCGTGGTCTGCGTGCTGAAGCTGGCCACCGGCGACCATGCCGCTGTGGCCGCCGCTTTCAGGAGCCCGATCCTCGCGGTGCTGGCGCTGCTCGCCATCCTCGCCATCTTCTGGCACATGAAGCTGGGTCTGCAGGTGGTGATCGAAGACTACGTGCATACCGAGAGCGTGAAGATCGTTTCGCTGCTCGCCGTCACCTTTGCCACCTTCGTCGTCGGCGGCATCGCCGCCCTGTCGGTGCTCAAGATGTTTTTCGGAGCCTAAGACCATGCCCGCCAGCTATCAGGTTCACGATCACTATTACGATGTCGTCGTTGTCGGCGCCGGCGGTGCGGGCCTGCGCGCCACCATGGGCATGGCCGCGGCCGGCCTGAAGACCGCCTGCATCTCGAAGGTGTTCCCGACCCGCAGCCACACCGTGGCGGCGCAGGGCGGCATCTCGGCCGCGCTCGGCAATATGGGCGAGGATAACTGGCGCTGGCATATGTATGACACCGTCAAAGGCTCCGACTGGCTCGGCGACCAGGACGCGATCGAGTATATGTGCCGCGAGGCCGTGCCGGCCGTCGTCGAACTGGAGCATTTCGGCGTGCCGTTCAGCCGCACGCCCGAAGGCAAGATCTATCAGCGCGCCTTTGGCGGCATGACCAAGAATTTCGGCGCCGAACCGGCACAGCGCACCTGCGCCGCCGCCGACCGCACCGGCCATGCGATGCTGCACACGCTGTACCAGCAGTCGCTGAAATACGACACCGAGTTCTTCATCGAATACTTCGCCCTCGACCTGATCATGGACGACGAGGGCGCCTGCTGCGGCGTGATGGCCTGGAACCTGGCCGACGGCACGATCCACCGCTTCCGCGCCAAGATGGTGGTGCTGGCGACCGGCGGCTACGGCCGCGCCTATTTCAGCTGCACCTCGGCACATACCTGCACCGGCGATGGCGGCGGCATGGTGCTGCGCGCCGGCCTGCCACTGCAGGATATGGAATTCGTGCAGTTCCATCCCACCGGCATCTACGGTGCCGGCTGCCTGATCACCGAAGGCGCGCGCGGCGAAGGCGGCTATGTCGTCAATTCCAAGGGCGAGCGCTTCATGGAACGCTATGCCCCCTCGGCCAAGGACCTCGCCTCACGCGATGTCGTCAGCCGCGCCATGACCATGGAAATCCGCGAAGGCCGCGGCGTGGGCAAGAACGGCGACCACATCTTCCTGCATCTGGATCATCTCGATCCGAAGATCCTGCACGAGCGCCTGCCGGGCATCTCGGAAAGCGCCAAGATCTTCGCCGGCGTCGACGTGACCAAACAGCCGATCCCGGTGCTGCCGACCGTGCATTACAATATGGGCGGCATCCCGACCAACTACCACGGCGAGGTTGTCACCCTGAAAGACGGCAACCCCGACAGTGTGGTGCCCGGCCTGATGGCCGTGGGTGAGGCTGCCTGCGTGTCGGTGCATGGCGCCAACCGCCTCGGCTCGAACTCGCTGATCGATCTGGTGGTGTTCGGCCGTGCCGCTGCCATCCGTGCGGCCCAGGTGGTCGACAAGAATGCCAAGCATCGCGACATCAAGGGCGCCGGCGACGAGGCGCTCGCCCGTCTCGATCGCTTCCGCCATGCCAAGGGCGGCAGCCCGACAGCACAGATTCGCGACAAGATGCAGCGCACGATGCAGAACAACTGCGCCGTCTACCGTACCGGCGAGGTGCTGAAGGAAGGCAAAGGCCTGATCGATCAGGTCTATACCATGATGCCCGACATCGCCGTGGCCGACCGCTCGCTGGTGTGGAATTCCGATCTGGTCGAGACGCTGGAACTCGACAACCTGATCCGTCAGGCCATTGTCACTATGCATTCGGCCGAGAACCGCAAGGAAAGCCGCGGCGCCCATGCCCGCGAGGACTTTGCCGATCGCGACGACAAGGACTGGATGAAGCACACGCTGGCCTGGCTCAGCGACAAGGGCGGCGTCACCATCGACTATCGCCCGGTGCACACCTACACGCTGACCAACGAGGTCTCGTATATCGAGCCCAAGAAGCGCGTTTACTAAGGATACATCCCCATGGCTGAGTTCTCGCTGCCGAAGAATTCCAAGATTTCCCAGGGCAAGACCTGGGCGCTGCCGCCGGCCAAGCCGGGCGAAGAGCGCAAGGTCCGCAAGTTCAGCGTCTATCGCTGGAACCAGGATGACGGCAAGACGCCGCAGATCGACACCTACGAAGTCGACATGAACGACTGCGGCCCGATGGTTCTGGATGCGCTGATCAAGATCAAGAACGACATCGATCCGTCGCTCACCTTCCGCCGCTCCTGCCGCGAAGGCGTCTGCGGCTCCTGCGCGATGAACATCGATGGCGGCAACACGCTGGCCTGCACCAAGGCCTGCGAAGACATTGACGGCGACGTGAAGATCTATCCGCTGCCGCACATGCCGGTGATCAAGGATCTGGTGCCGGATCTCTCCAACTTCTACGCGCAGTATGCCTCGATCAAGCCGTGGATGCAGACCCAGAGCCCGGCGCCGACCCGCGAGCGCCTGCAGTCGGCCGAAGACCGCAAGAAGCTGGACGGATTGTATGAGTGCATTCTCTGCGCCTGCTGCTCGACCTCCTGCCCGAGCTATTGGTGGAATTCCGACCGTTATCTCGGCCCGGCCATCCTCCTTCAGGCTTACCGCTGGATTGCCGACAGCCGCGATGAGATGACCGGAGAGCGACTCGACAACCTGGAAGACCCGTTCAGGCTGTACCGCTGCCACACCATCATGAACTGCGCGCAGACCTGCCCGAAGGGCCTCAATCCCGCGCAGGCCATCGGTGAAATCAAGAAGCTGATGGTAGAACGACGCGGCTGATCTGCTAGACTAAAGACCAAGCAGGGGGCAAACGGCTGGATCGGGTTAACCGGTCCGCTTAGACTTGCGGCCGAATCTTCTGTGGTGTGTTTGAGGCAAGGCCGCTAAGCGTTATGGGCGATTTTACCCGCGGGGCTCCCCCGCATCTGACCAAGGTTGGCGCTGAAAAGCTGCGCGATGTGCTGCGTGAGCATGAAGCCCATCTGGCCGGTAAGCCCGGCGCGCAGCCTGCTCTTCTGGCTTTCACCGATCTGTCCGATGCCGATCTGACCGGCGCGAATCTCACGCTGGCCGACCTGACCGGGGCGCGCCTGCATCGTGCCCGCCTGGATGGGGCGCGGCTGTCGATGTCGAAATGCGGCGGATCGGATTTCCGCAATGCGACGCTGGATGGCGCCGATCTGCGCTGGGCCGATCTGCGCGGCGCCTGCCTGCGCGCCGCCGGGCTGAACGACGCCAACATGGCCGAATCGAACGGCGCCGAGGCGTTGGCCCCGGTCTATGACTCCGAAGGCCGCATCGCCGATGGCGGCCCCACCAAGCGGGCGATCGATCTGTCCGGCGCCTCCGCTCAGCGTGCCGATCTGTCCGGCGCGCAGCTGCCCAAGGCCTTTGCGCTGCATGCCGATTTCGCCGACGCCAATATGGACGACAGCAACCTGCGTGGTGCCGACCTGCGCAAGGCGCAGATGACCTCCGCCCGCCTGGAAGGCGCCGACCTGCAGGAGTCCGATTTCTCCGGGGCGAATCTCGCCGGTGCCAGCCTGTCGGGCGCCCAGCTCGGCGGCGCGAACTTCGCCGGCGCCGATCTGCGCGGCGCCATTGTGGATACCGCCAGCCGCAGCCTGCCCGAACTGGCGGCGGCGATCTTCGCGCCCGCTTCGCGCCATGCCGAGGCCGATCTGGCGGCGATCCTGAAGCAGCATGAACTCTGGGTGCATTCCGAGGGCCGCCAGGGCCTGCGCGCCGATCTGAGCGATTACGATTTCTCCGGTCGCGACCTGCGCGGTGTGAACCTGATGGGCGCCCTGCTGGAACGCGCCTGTTTCACCAGGGCCGAACTGACCCATGCCAATCTGGCGCTGGCCCGGCTGAACTTCGCCGACCTGCGCGACGCCGTGCTGGTGAAAAGCAATCTGCGCGGCGCCAGCCTCGCCCGCGCCATGCTCGACGGCGCCAACCTGACCGATGCCAATCTGGCCGCGATCAAGGACGATGCGCCGCATGCCCGCGCCGCCCGCACCAACCTCGGTGCCGCCAAGCTGAAGCGCGCCATCCTGGCGAGTGCCAATCTGACCGGTGCCAGCCTGGTGGCGGCCGATCTGCGCGATGCCAACCTGACCGGCGCCGATCTGACCAGCGCCGATCTGACAGACAGCCGCTTTGCCAATGCGGTGCTCACCGGCGCCAGCTTCACCAACGCCCGCCTCGATCGCGCCCGCGACCTGCTGCTGCCCAATTGACCCTCACAGGTGGTCATCCTCGGGCTTGACCCGAGGATCTCTCGCCGGACTTAACCCGGGAATCTCTCGCCGTTCTGCCTGAGATGGTCGGCCAAGAAGATGTCCTTGGGCCCGACCATGACGATTAAGAGGAAGCGTGCGGCAGTGCGCGATACTCTTCGCTCTGCATCTCATGCAGCCGCGAGACGCAGCGCTGGAACTCGAACGCCCCCTCGCCTTCGGGATAGAGCGTTTCCGGCGGCGCATCGGCGGTCGCCAGCAGCTTCGCTTTCGCCTCATAGAGGGCATCGACCAGCGTGACGAAACGCTTGGCCTCGTTGCGCTTGGCCGGGCTGAGCGTCGGGATATTGTCGATCATCACGGTGTGGAAATTTTTCGCAATCGCCAGGAAATCGGCCGGGCCGAGCGGCTGTTCGCAGAGCTCGTCAAAGCTGAACCGTGCCACGCCGCGCGCCTGTAACGGCACCAGCAATTTCCGGCCGAGCAGTTCGATTTCCGCCGGCGCGCCCCCGGCGTCGTCGGTGAGCAGATTCCAGGCACGATCCAGCGCCAGCGTCGATTTCGCGCTGATCGGGCTGAACCAGACCGGCGACTTCGCGATGCGCTGCAGGCGGTAGTCGCGGCTGGCGGCCAGATGCAGCACATCCAGCTTTTCCTTGAACAGTTCGATGAAAGGCAGGAACAGCTGACGGTTCAGGCCGCTTTTATACAGATCGTCGGGATGGCGATTGGAGGTCGCCACGATCACCACGCCGCGCTGAAACAGCTTTTCGAACAGGCGGCCGAGAATCATCGCATCGGCCACGTCGCTGACCTGCATCTCGTCGAAACACAGCAGCCAGGCGGATTTGGCGATCTTTTTCGCCGTCGGCCGGATCGGATCGTCGCCGCCCGCCTTCTTCTCGGGATCGTCCTCGGCCAGCTGGCGATAGCGGAAGATTTCGGCATGCACTTCCTGCATGAAGGCATGGAAATGCACGCGGCGTTTCTTCTCCACCGGCGCGCCGGCGAAGAACAGGTCCATCAGCATCGACTTGCCGCGCCCGACATCGCCGTAGATATACAGGCCCTGCGGCGCCTCTTCCCGCCTGCGCCCCACCAGCTTCTGCAGCCAGTTGTCGCCGCTGCCCGGCTTGTAATGCGCCAGATGCCGGCCGAGCAGTTCGAGTTTCTCCACCGCCAGCTCCTGGGCAGGATCGTCGGCGATTTCCCCGGCGGCGAGCTTGGCGCGATAGGCTTCAAGAATGGACATGGGGCCTGTTTAAAACAGAACGGGCGGCAGAGTCATCTGCCGCCCGCCCGATTCCGATGTAAACCGGCTTACTTCATCGTCGGGATGTTGAACTCGGCGCCCGAGCGGATGCCGGTCGGCCAGCGCGCGGTCACCGTCTTGATCTTGGTGTAGAATTTCACGCCTTCCGGGCCATGCTGGTTGGTGTCGCCGAAGGCCGACTTCTTCCAGCCGCCGAAAGTGTGGAAGGCCAGCGGCACCGGGATCGGCACGTTGATGCCGACCATGCCGACCTGCACCTTGGCGGCGAAGTCGCGGGCGGCATCGCCGTCGCGGGTGAAGATCGCCACGCCGTTGCCGAATTCATGCTCGGTCGGCAGGCGGGCGGCTTCTTCGAAAGTTTCGGCGCGCACCACGCTGAGCACCGGGCCGAAAATCTCTTCCTTGTAGATCTTCATGTCCGGCGTCACGTTGTCGAACAGGCAGCCACCCATGAAATAGCCGCCTTCGTAGCCCTGCAGCTTGAGCCCGCGGCCATCGACCACCAGCCTGGCGCCTTCCGACACGCCGGTATCGACATAACCCTTCACCTTGGCGAGATGCTCTTTGGTCACCAGCGGACCCATTTCGGAGTCCTTGTCGATGCTCGGGCCGACCTTCAGCGCCCGCACGCGCGGCGCCAGCGCCTCGACCAGGCGATCAGCCGTGGTCTTGCCGACCGGGACGGCGACCGACACCGCCATGCAGCGCTCGCCGGCCGAACCGTAGCCCGCGCCGATCAGCGCATCGACGGTCTGGTCCATATCGGCATCCGGCATCACGATCATGTGGTTCTTGGCGCCGCCCATGGCCTGCACGCGCTTTCCATGCGCCGCAGCGGTCGCGTAGACATACTGGGCGATCGGCGTCGAGCCGACGAAGCTGACCGCCTGGATGCGCGGATCGGTGAGCAGCGTGTCGACCGCTTCCTTGTCGCCGATCACGCAGTTCAGCACGCCCGGAGGCGCGCCGGCCTCCAGCATCAGTTCGGCCAGACGCAGCGGGCAGGACGGATCCTTTTCGCTCGGCTTGAGGATGAAGGTGTTGCCGGCCGCAATCGCCACCGCGAACATCCACATCGGCACCATGGCCGGGAAATTGAACGGCGTGATGCCGGCAACGACGCCGAGCGGCTGGCGCATCGAATAGACGTCGATGCCGCGCGCCACGCTGTCGGAATATTCGCCCTTCAGCAGATGCGGAATGCCGCAGGCGAATTCCACCACTTCCAGGCCACGCTGCAGCGAGCCTTTGGCATCCGAAACCACCTTGCCATGTTCGTTGGAGATCAGCAGCGCGATCTCGTCGGCATGGCGTTCGCACAGTTCCTTGAACTTGAACATCACGCGGGCGCGCACCAGCGGCGAGGTCGCGCTCCACTCGATAAAGGCACGCTGGCTGTCAGCGATGGCGGCCTCGACCTCGGCCCTGGCGGCCAGCGGCGCCTTGCTGGCGACTTCGCCGGTGCTCGGATTGTAGACGTCGAGGAAACGACCCGACTTGCCGGCAACCTTCTTGCCGCCGATGAAATGATGCAACTCTTTCGCCATCTTACTCTCTCCCTGGAGCGGAAACCGCAGCCCGGCGACTCTAAAGCCCCGTCCGCCGCTGGCAAGGGTCAGGTCGCGGATCGGCCGGGCAATTTCCCTAGAGTTTCAGCCCGGCCGTCGCCTGCAGGGTCGCGCGCGCCTCGCCCATGATGCGCGCCACAATGGCCGCGGCAGGTTCCGCCTTCGCCAGCCGGGCCGCCTGTCCGGCCCAGAGCGACTGAAAATCGGTCTGCCCGGATTTCGAGGCAGCCGCGCGCATGGCGCGGCTCATGGCATTGGCGACAGGAAAATCCGGGATCAGGTCGTCGCGGCCGGCCAGGCGGTCGAGGAAACCGTTGCGGATGCCGCGCGCATGCCGGCCCGAGAAGGCCCGGGTCAGGGCGGTGCGCTCGGCCTGCTCGCCCTGCAGCAGCGCGCGGTAGCCGGCACCCAGCCCGGTCTCTTCCGCCAGCAGGAAGCTGGTGCCGAGCGCGACAGCCGAAGCGCCGAGGCAGAGCGCTGCCGCCACGCCGCGGCCATCGCCGATGCCGCCGGCGGCGATCACCGGCAGCTGCACGGCCGAAACGATCTGCGGCACCAGCGCCATGGTGCCAACCAGGCTGTTCTCCACGCCGTCAAGAAAACTGCCGCGATGGCCACCGGCTTCCGAACCCTGTGCCGCGATGGCGTCGACGCCGAGTTGCTTCAGGACACGCGCCTCGGCCACCGTGGTTGCCGTTCCGACAACAAAGATGCCGCGGCCTTTCAGCGCCGCGATCTGGTCCGGCTGCGGCATGCCGAAGGTAAAGCTGCAGACCGCCGGCGCGTCTTCCAGCACGGCTTCGAACTGCGCCTCGAAGGCTTCCTGATAACTGTTCGGCAATTCGGGCGTGCCGAGGCCGAGCGCGTCATGCGCGGTGCCGAGTTCCCTGCGATAGGCGGCGATCTTGTCGGGATCGGCCTGCCATGGCGTCGGCGCGAAGAGATTGACGTGGAACGGCCGGCCGGTGCCGGCGCGGATGGTGCGGATATTCTCGCGGATCGCCTGCGGCGTCATGTAGGCCATGCCGATGGCGCCGAGCGCACCGGCATTCGAAACCGCGATGGTGAGCGCCGGCCTGGCGGTTTCGCCGGCCATCGGGGCGAGCAGCAACGGATGTTCGATGCCGAGGCGGCGGGTGAAGTCGTTGACCATTTTCTCTCCCCTGGACGGACGGGTCTGTCGCGAAGTCTGCGCCCTTCCGCTGCGGCAGCCAAGGCCGTGCCGCGGAAAATTTCCTGCCGTTTCAAGGCTTGGAATAATTTTCTAGAATTTTATTCTAGTTGGCGTATAACCCGATCATGACCAGAGCAGCACGCAAGGCCGTTGCCCATCGCCCACGCCAGGACTCCGGCACCGACCGCAGCACCCGGCAGCGCGCCCTGGTGGCGGCGCTTGCGCTGTTCGATGCCCAGGGCGTCGAGGCGACCACCATCGAGCAGGTCCGCGACGCCGCCGATATCTCGGTCGGCAGCCTGTATCACCATTTCGGCAGCCGCGAAGGCCTGACGATCGCGCTCTACGAGGATCTGCTGGAGCGGTACCGCGCGGCCATGTGGACCGAACTGTCGCGCCATGACGGCACCCGCGCCCTGCTCGATGCCTTCGTGAAGACGCATATCGCCTGGTCGCTGCTGAATCCGGCCGCAGCGCGGTTCCTGGCCGAACACCGCCACCATCGTGCGCTTGGCGCAGCGGAAAGCCGATTGCAGAGCGGGACGACGGATTTCCTGCGTCCGCTGCTGCTGCGGCTCAAACCTGCCATCACGGCCGGCATCCTCAAGCCCCTGCCGCCCGAGCTTCTGCTCAGTCTGGTGATCGGTCCGGTGCAGAACTGGCTGCGCATGCAGCGCGCCGGCCGCGCCAGCCTCAGCCCGGCAAATGCCGCACGCAAACTGTCGGACCTGATCTGGGACGCCGTTGCCGTTCCAACCGTGAAAAGGAAGCTGAAATGACCATCGCCGCGCTCGCCATTCCCGCCGCCCCCACCGCCGCAGAGGCCACGGTGCTGAAACAGTGGAGCAGCTTCTGCCGCCTGCCGCTCGGCCGCCGGCTGTTCAATCTGCTGATCGGCGTGACCGTGCCCTATGCCGGCAGCATTGCGCCCGAGGTGGTGGACCTGTCGCCCGGCCATGCCCGTGCCCGCATGGCGGATCGCCGCCGCGTGCGCAATCATCTGCGCTCGCTGCATGCCGTGGCGCTGACCAACCTGGCCGAACTGACCGGCAACCTGGCGCTGATGAGCCGCCAGCCCGCGAAAGGCGCGCGCTGGATCATCACCGGTTTCGACAGCGAATTCCTGAAAAAGGCGCGCGGCACGATCACGGCAGAGTGCAGCCTGCCGGCGCTCGACTGGTCGACCGCGCAGACGCTGGACGGCCGTGTCGAGCTGCGGGATGCCGCTGGCGATCTGGTGATGATCGCGCATCCGCACTGGCGCATCGGCCCCGACCAGCACAGCTAGCCAGGCACGCATCCGAGCTTTGCCGTGACTGCCTTTGAGCGGAACATCGCGTCTGCCCCAGTGTTTTCTTCCTCTCCCACAGCAGACCTGGAGGAAAACGATGATACGCATCCGTTCATTTTCCTTGCTTGGCGCCACCGCTCTCGTTGCCGCAAGCCTGGCTGCACAGCCCGCCCTGGCCGGCGGCATGAAGGCCGACCGGCAGCAGCAGAGCGAAGCCGTCAGCCCGCAGGCGCTGACGGCGCAGACTTTCGTCAGGTATGCCGGCAATGCCGATCTCTACGAGATCGAAGCCGCGAAGCTCGCCGTCGAGCGCGCCAGGGATCCCGAGGTGAAGCAGTTCGCCGCGCATATGGTGCACCAGCACACCGTGTCGACCAGCAAGATCGCGGCTGCGGCGCAGCAGGCCGGCCTCGCGCCGTCGACGCCCACGCTGACGCCGCATATGCGGGGCAAACTGACCGAATTGCAGGCCGCGTCCGACACCGCCTTCGACGAGCGATATATGGTGGCGCAGGTGGAAGCGCATGAGCGCGTATTGCGCCTGCATAACGCCTATGCCCGCAGCGGCGACAATGCGAGCCTGCGGAATGCCTCCAGCGAAACCGCCGCGACGGTGTCGCAGCATCTGGCCGAGGCGCGGCGCATTTCTGCTGCCATCGTGGCCGACCGGCCGGGCGGTGCCTAAAGCCATTCCATCAAAGACGAGCCGCTTGCGTTCCGCGCAGGCGGCTTTTTCGTGTGCCTAGTTGCGGGCAGCGGCGTGGATCGCCTTCAACCGCGTCAGCAGCTTGCGCGCGTCCGACAGCGGCAGGCAGCTCGGCCCGTCGCATTTCGCCTTGTCCGGATCGGGGTGAAATTCGAGGAACACGCCATCGGCGCCCGAGGCGACCGCTGCCGCGGCAATGATCGGCACGCCCTCGCGCCGGCCGCCGGCCGCCACGCCACCGCCCTCGACCGCCTTGGCGCCGGGCAGCTGCACGGCATGGGTGGCATCGATGGTGACCGGCACGTTGAACTTCTGCATCTCCTGGATCGCCAGCATGTCGACGATCAGGTTGTTGTAACCGAAGGCCGAGCCGCGTTCGCACAGGATGGTCATGTTGGGCGCCGCCGCCTGCTCGATCTTGTGCAGGATGCTCTTGCAGTCTGACGGAGCGAGGAACTGCGCCTTCTTCACATGAAGCAGGCCTTTTTTCTTCTGGGTCGCGCGTGCGGTGGCGACGATCAGGTCGGTCTGGCGCACCAGGAAGGCCGGGATCTGCACCAGGTCGGCAACCTCTGCAACCGGTTCGGCCTGGAAGGGCTCATGCAGGTCGGTGGCGATCGGCACCTTCAGCTTGTCTTTCACGGTGGCGAGGATCTTCAGCCCCTGTTCCATGCCGGGGCCACGGAAGCTGTTGATGGACGAGCGGTTGGCCTTGTCGAAGCTGGCCTTGAACACGAAGGGCAGCTTCAGGTCGTCGGCGATCTGCTTCAGTTCGGTGGCGGTATGCAGGGCCAGATCGAGATCCTCGATCACGTTCAGGCCGAGGATGCAGAACAGCGCCTCGCCGTCGCCGATGGTCAGATTCCAGTTTTGCAGGGTGAGTGCAGCCATCTTTGCCTCGTCAAATCCGTGGCCCGCGAGTGTGTCGCAAACTGGCGGATTTTACGAGAGTCAGACGGTTATTTTAATGTGACGCCAGGCCGCGCAGGAGGGTTTCGCTGGCCTCGTTCGCCGGCAGGAAGCTCTCGATCCGCAGATCCTGCAGGGTGACATCCTGCGGCGTGCCAAATGTGGCGATCATGGTGACGAGATCGAGCGCCAGGCCATCCTTCTCCACCGAGAAAGACAGCAAAGGCCTGGGCTCGGCCTCCCAGTCGACGCTGCGCCACAGCGCATCGACATCGGGATAGCCGCGTACCTCGGCGAGCACGGCGGCTGCCGCCGGACTGTCCATCGCCTCCCGCTGCAGCCGGTGCAGCAGGTTGCCCGCCACATCGCGCCAGTTGCGGATATGGGGCCGCGCACCCTGCGGATGCAGCGGCAGCTTCATGAAGTTGACCGGTTTCGAGGGATCGAAAGTCGGACCCAGCAGGAAACCGATCATGCGCTGGGCCGCCTGGTTGGCGAGCTGCACCGTCCAGCCGGCATCGACCACGACGGCAGGAAACGGTTCATGCTGTTTCAGCAGCAGATCGAGCGCATGGCGCGCCTCGGCCAGCTGCGGCGCATCCAGCCTGCTCTCGCGATAGGCCGCGGCGAAGCCCGCCGCATGCAGCAGGCGATTGCGCTCGCGCAGCGGCATATCCAGCAGTTCGGCGAGATGCAGCACCATCTGGCGGCTCGGCCGCGCACGGCCCGATTCCAGGAAGCTGACATGGCGCTGCGACACACCGCCGTTTTCGGCGAGGTCGAGCTGACTTAAGCCCCGGCGGCGGCGCCATTGCCGCATCAACGTGCCGAAACCGGCCGCCGATGTCGCCTGTGAAAGGCCCGCTTCGCTCATCTGCGTCTCCGTTTTTATGCCGGCAGTCTGGAGAGTGCCATTCTTTGAGTAAAGGCAGGGCGGCCTGTCCGGCCGCCCCGGCCGGATCAGACGGCAAGGGGCGCGCCGTGACCCCGCAGCAGCCGCAGCTTCCACAACCCGATCAGGGCGGTATCCAGCGCCACGACGGCGAGCGCCGCCATGCCCCAGGCGCTGAAGCTGGCGGGGAAGGCCGCGATCAGCGCGAAGGTGCCGATCACCCAGCCGGCATCCGCAATCGCCGTGATCGCCAGCACCGGGCGGTCGAGGCTTGGCTTTGCCGAGGCGAGCAACAGCAGGCCGGCATAGGCGACCAGCAGAATGCCGAGCTCCCACAGCACCGTGGCGGTGGCAAAGCCCAGCACGCTCTCCTGAACGGGCAGCAGGAAACCGGCCAGCCAGGCCGGAGCGAGCAGGCCGGGCAGCCCGCAGGCGGCGCAGAGTGCAGCATCGAGACGCAGGATCGTGGTGGAACGGGTCTTGGGCATCATGATCGGGCTCCTGTTCAGAGGGGAACTGGAGCGAATATTCAGTTAGATCAGTAGGTTAACAATTACCAAGGAGGTAATAAAGCCGGCCGGAGCCAGCTTATTTCTACATTTATGAATAGCTATTATTAGTATTTTCTCATAATTCCTCGTATTAACTGATTGACTCTCATTTATGGGCGTTAAATAAATCTTTCCACACAAGCTGCTGGCGACAGAGAGGCGGGCCATGCATAGCTTTCCGGGATTTCTGAACCTTCGGGACCGTCTGGTCCTGGTGGCCGGTGGCGGCGAAAACGCCGCCCGCAAGATCCGCTTGCTGCGCAAAGCCGGTGCGCGCCTCCGCGTCGTCGCGCCGGAGCTCAATCCTGAACTGCTCGCGCTGGTCGCTGGGGGCGCCGCCGAACATCACGCAGATTTTTCGCCTGCGCTGCTCGATGAGGTGCGCCTCGTCATTTCCGCCTATGGCGATGCGCGCGACGAAGCCGTTGCCGCTGTCGCACAGCAGCGCGGCCTGCTGGTGAATGTGGTGGATCGCGCCGATCTCTCCGACTTCACCGTGCCAGCCATTGTCGAGCGTGGCGACATCACCATCGGCATTTCCTCCAACGGGACGGCGCCGCTGCTGCTCGGCCGCATCCGTGCGCAGATCGAAGCGCTGCTGCCGGCAAGGCTTGGCGATGTGGCGGCGCTGGCCGGCGAATTCCGTGGCACGGTGGCGCGCGTGATCAATGAGCCCGCCCTGCGCAAGCGCTTCTGGCAGCGCGTCTTCGACGGTCCGGTGGCCGCGAAAGTGCTGGCTGGCGACCGCGCCGGTGCGCGCGCCGCGCTGATGGCCGACCTCAACAGCCGGCAGGATGAGCTGACAGGTCAGGTGACACTGGTCGGCGCCGGTCCCGGCGATCCCGACCTGCTGACCATCGCCGCGCAGCGCGCCCTGATGGATGCCGATATCGTGCTCTATGACGCATTGGTGGCGCCGGAGATCCTCGACCGCGTGCGCCGCGATGCCGAGCGGGTGTCGGTCGGCAAACGGAAAGGCCGGCACGGCATTGGCCAGGACGAGATCAATGCCCAGCTCGCCGCGCATGCCGCACTCGGCAAGAAAGTTGTGCGGCTCAAGGCCGGCGATCCCTTCATCTTCGCCCGCGGCGGCGAGGAGATGGACTATCTCAGCCAGCGCGACATCCCGGTCTCGGTCGTCCCCGGTATCACCGCGGCACTCGGCTGCGCCGCCAGCGCCGGCATTCCGCTGACCCATCGCGAACTCAGCCACGGCATCAGCCTGGTCAGCGGCCAGCTGAAGGACGGCGAAGAGAATTTTGCCTGGGCAGACCGAGCCGCGTCCGGTGAAACCGTCGTCGTTTATATGGGACTGTCGCAGGCCGCCACGATCCGCGACCGCCTGATCGCCGCCGGCGCGACCCCGTCGCTGCCGGTCGCGCTGATCGAGAATGGCACTCGCCCCGGCCAGCAGGTCAGCGCCGGCTCGCTCAACGCCCTGCCTGCGCTGGCTGCGCAGCATGGTGGCGGACCGGTTCTGCTGATCATCGGCAAGGTTGCCGCCTATGCCAGATCTTCTGTTGCCGCGCAGCAGCGGCGCAGCGCGTAAGGACGCCCCATGGCCAAAGCCCCCAAACTCAATAGCCAGCCGCAGGTGGTGACCGCCAATCATCTGCTGAGCGGTGATGTGGTTTACCTGACCAAGGAATCCAGCTGGTCGCGCCGCATTGTCGAGGCTGCCGTGGTCGCCAATGTCGAGGCCGGCGCTGCGTTGCTGGCCGAAGCCGAAGCACAGGCGAAGCAGAACATCGTCGTCGCGCCTTACCTCATTCCGGTGGATGCCAGCGTGACGCCGCCGAAGCCCATCCAGTATCGCGAAGTGCTGCGCGCCGAAGGGCCCAGCACCGAAAAAGCCAGGCCTGCAGCCTGAGTGAAGGACGCCTATGTACCAGTATGACGAAATCGATCAGACCATGGTCGACGAGCGCGTCGCGCAGTTCCGCGACCAGGTCGCCCGCCGCCTGACCGGCGAGATCAGCGAAGACGAGTTCAAGCCGCTGCGCCTGCAGAACGGCCTGTATCTGCAATTGCATGCCTATATGCTGCGCATCGCCATTCCCTATGGCACGCTGTCATCGCGGCAGCTGCGCGGCCTGGCGCAGATCGGCTGCACATACGACCGCGGCTGGGGCCATTTCACCACCCGGCAGAACCTGCAGTATAACTGGATCAAGCTGGAAGACGCGCCCGCCGCGCTGGCCGATCTGGCCAAGGTGCAGATGCATGCCATCCAGACCAGCGGCAACTGCATCCGCAACACCACGACCGATCAGTTCGCCGGCGCCGCCCATGACGAGATCGAGGATCCGCGCGTCTGGTGCGAGATCATCCGTCAGTGGTCGACCTTCCATCCGGAATTCAGTTTCCTGCCGCGCAAGTTCAAGATCGCCGTCACCGGCTCGCCGAACGACCGCGCCGCCGTGCGCGTGCATGATATCGGCCTGCGCATGCACAGGAACGACGCCGGCGAAGTCGGTTTCGAGGTGATCGTCGGCGGCGGCCTCGGCCGTTCACCCTTCATCGGCAAGACGATCCGCGACTTCCTGCCCAAGCAGGATCTGCTGAGCTATCTGGAAAGCATCCTGCGCGTCTACAACCAGTTCGGCCGCCGCGACAACCTGTTCAAGGCGCGGATCAAGATCCTGGTGCATGAGATCGGCATCGAGACCATGCGCGAGAAGGTGGAAGCCGAATTCGCCGCCAGCAAAGATGGCGCGCTGAAACTGCCGCAGGAGGCCATCGACCAGATCGCGGCGCAGTTCGCCCCGCCGGCTTTTGAGACGCTGTCGGGCATTTCGGCCGACTATGCCAATGCCTTCCGCACAGATTTCGAGTTCGGCCTGTGGGCGCGGCGCAACACCTTCAAACACAAGCAGCCGGGCTACAGCATCGTTACTGTCTCGCTGAAGAAGGAAGGCGCACCGCCGGGCGATGCCTCGGCCGAGCAGATGAATGCCGTGGCCGATATCGCCGACCGCTATTCCTTCGGCGAAATCCGCGTCACACATGAGCAGAATCTGGTTCTGCCGCATGTGAAGCAGTCCGACCTGCCGGCCGTGTTCAGGGCGCTGCAGGCCTACGACCTCGCCACGCCGAATGTCGGTCTGGCCTCCGACATCATCGCCTGCCCCGGCCTGGATTACTGCGCGCTGGCCAATGCCCGCTCGATCCCGATTGCCCAGCAGATCGCGTTGCGCTTCAGGAACTGGGAACGCGCGCATGACATCGGCGAGCTGAAGATCAAGATTTCCGGCTGCATCAATGCCTGCGGGCATCATCATGTCGGCCATATCGGCATTCTCGGCGTCGACAAGGCCGGTGAGGAATTCTACCAGATCACGCTGGGCGGCGCGGCCGACGACCAGGCCGCCATTGGCGACCTGATCGGCCCGTCACTGAATACGAAGGACGCAGTGAACGCCATCGACACGCTGGTCGAGACCTATTTGCGCCTGCGTAAATCCAGCGACGAGCGTTTCCTCGACACCTATCGTCGCGTGGGCCTCGCCCCGTTCAAGGAGGCCGTTTATGCCGTTGCTTAAAGATGGTCGCCTGACCGGCGAAGATGCTTTCCAGCCGGTGGCCGACGATGCCGCCCTGCCGGAAAACGGCGCCGTGCTGGTGACCTATGCCCGCTGGCAGGCCGACAAGGACCGGCTCTCGGGTCGCAACGATCCGCTCGGCATCGTCCTGCCGAATACTCTGGACATTCTCGGCTTCGGGCCCGAAGCCGAGCGCTTCGACCTGATCGTCCTGCAGTTCCCCAAGTTCAGCGACGGACGCGCCTACAGCCAGGCCCGCCTGCTGCGCGAACGCTTCGGCTACCAGGGCGAGCTGCGCGCCACCGGCCATGTGCTGCAGGACCAGCTCTGGCATATGCAGCGCAGCGGCTTCGATGCCTTCGAGATTCCGCGTGCAGATGCCGCCGAGGCCTTTGCGAAAGCCAGCCGCAGCTTCAGCCATGTCTATCAACCCACGAATGACGGCCGGGTCAGCGCGCTGAAGCAGCGCCTGGCTATGGCACGCAGGCAGGAGGCTGCCGAATGAGCGCGCTCGCCTTTGCCGGCCTCGACCTCCACGACTACGCCGCCTCGCTGAATGCGCAGATGCAGGGCCGTTCGGCCGAGGATGTGCTGAATATCGCGATCCGCGACCTGTTCCCCGGCCAGATCGCGCTGGTCTCATCCTTCGGTGCGGAGTCCGCTGTGCTGCTGCATCTGGCGGCGCGGACCGACAAGGCGACGCCGGTGCTGTTCCTCGATACCGGCAAGCTGTTCGCGCAGACGCTGACATACCGCGATGCGCTGATCGACCGCCTGGGCCTGAGCGATGTACGCGTGCTGACGCCGGACCAGACGCAGCTGGCCGCGCAGGATGACGGTGGCACGCTGTGGTTCCGCGATGCCGAAGCCTGCTGCAGCATCCGCAAGGTGCAACCGCTGCAGCGTGCGCTGAAGCCGTTTGCCGCCTGGATCAACGGCCGCAAACGTTACCAGGCCGGCACGCGGCGCGGTATCGCGCTGGTGGAGGCCGAGGGCGCGCGGCTGAAGTTCAATCCGCTGGCCGGCTGGTCGGCGGCCGAGATCGACGCCTATTTCGCCCGCCACGACCTGCCGCGTCATCCGCTGGTGGCCGACGGCTATCTCTCGATCGGCTGTGCCACCTGCACCCAGCCGGTGGCGGCAGGCCAGGAAGTGCGCTCGGGCCGCTGGCAGGGCCGCGAAAAGACCGAATGCGGCATTCATCTGCCCATTCCGGCGGTCAATCCCTGAACTTTATTAATACTTTCGGTCTAAAAGTACCGGCGTAGAGTGTATTAAGCCATGCATGATGATCTAGACTCCCTCGAAGCCCAGAGCATCTACATCCTGCGCGAGGCCTACAGCCGCATCAAGCCGATGGCGATGCTGTGGTCGCTCGGCAAGGATTCCAACGTGATGATCTGGCTGGCCAAGAAGGCCTTCCTGGGCCGCGTGCCGTTTCCGGTCGCGCATCTGGATACCGGGCTGGAATTCCCCAAGACCTATGCCTTCCGCGACCGCTATGCGACGGAGTGGAACCTGGAACTGATCAAGGATGCCTGCCCGCCGCTGGAGGCGACCGATCCGACCCTGCCGCACAATTCGCGCATCGCCGCGCGCAAGACGCTCGGCCTGAAGGAAGCCATCAGCAAGTACGGCTGGAAGGGCGTGATCGCCGGCATCCGCCGCGACGAACAGGCGACCCGCGCCAAGGAACGCGTGTTCAGTCCGCGTGACGACGCCGGCGCCTGGGACTTCCGCGACCAGCCGCCCGAACTCTGGGACCATTTCGCCTCCGACCTGCCCGATGGCGTGCATATGCGCATCCACCCGCTGCTGCACTGGACCGAGCTGGATATCTGGCGCTACATCAAGCGCGAAGGCATTCCGGTGGTGCCGCTGTATTTCGCCAATGCCGAGAACAAGCGGTTCCGCTCGCTGGGCGAGATCGGCATTACCTTCCCGATCAGCAGCCCGGCGCGCACTATCGACGAGATCATCGCCGAACTGGCCGTGACGCGCGAACCCGAACGCGCCGGCCGCGCCATGGACCACGACAGCGAGGATGCTTTCGAGCGCCTGCGCGTCGCCGGCTATATGTGAGTTCCCAGATGTCCGCCGTTCCGCTTTCGCTTCAGACCCTCGACGACCAGCGCGCCAGCCTGCAGCAGGGCCGCGCCTTTCCCATTGTCATCGTCGGCCATGTCGATCATGGCAAGTCCACCCTGGTCGGCCGCCTGCTGCACGACACGGACAGCTTGCCGGCCGGCAAGCTGGAGCAGCTCAGGGCCGTGTCGGAAAAGCGCGGGCTGGACTTCGAATGGTCCTTTCTGCTCGACGCCCTGCAGGTCGAACGCGATCAGGGCATCACCGTTGACACCACCCAGATCTGGTTCACCACGCAGCAGCGTCGCTACGTGATCATCGACGCCCCCGGGCATAAGGAATTTCTGAAAAACATGGTGACCGGCGCGGCGCAGGCCGATGCCGCCATCCTGGTGGTGGATGCCGCGCAGGGCCTGGCCGAACAGACCCGCCGCCATGCCTATCTGCTGCATCTGCTCGGCATCCGCCAGGTCGCCGTCGCCGTCAACAAGATCGACCTGATCGGACATGACCCTGCAAAGTTCAGGGCTGTCGCCGACTCCGTGCGCAACTATCTGGTCGGAATCGGCATCGAGCCGCAGGCCATCGTGCCGCTCTCGGCCCGCGACGGCGACAATATCGCCGGCCGCAGCACGCATACGCCCTGGTATCACGGACCGACGCTGATCGGCGCGCTGGATGGCTTCGCCCCGCGCGCGCTGCCCGTTGAGCAGCCGCTGCGCCTGCCGGTGCAGGATCTCTATCGCCATGGCGACAGGCGCATTGTCGTCGGCCGGATCGAAAGCGGCCGGCTGAAAGTGGGCGACCGTATCCGCTTCGCACCGCTGGGCCGCGAAGCCACCGTGGCGACGCTGGAACACTGGACCGGTCCCGGACGTCAGACACCCGGGCCGACCGAGGCGAAGGCCGGCGAAAGCGTGGCCTTCACGCTGGATGAGGATGTCTTCGTCGAACGCGGCGCGCTCGGCTCCACACCAGATCATCGGCCCATCGATGCCAACCGCTTCACTGTGCGGCTGTTCTGGCTCGACAAGCAGCCGCTGTGCAAGGGCGATCGCCTGACGCTGAAGATCGGCACCGCCGAGCGCGAGGCGCAGGTCGAATCGATTGTCGAATCGCTCGATGTGGAAACGCTGGATGCCGCCGCCGCGCAGCAGATCGAGCGTAACGGCGTCGCCCGCGTGGTGCTGCGCGTGCGGCCCCCGCTGGCCATCGACCTGTACGAAACTTTGCCGCGCACCGGTCGCGGCGTGCTGATCCGCGGCCCGCAGATCGTTGCCGGCCTGGTGATCGAGACGGCGGCCACCCGCGTCAGCACCGATATCACGGCCGTCGATTCCTCGGTGACGGTGCAGGAACGCATCGAGATGAACGGCCATCGCGGCGGTGTGATCTGGATGACCGGCCTGTCCGGCGCCGGCAAATCGACCATTGCGATGGCGACGCAGCGCCTGCTGTTCTCGCGCGGCCGGCATGTGGCCGTGCTGGATGGCGACAATCTGCGCCACGGCCTCAACCGCGATCTCGGCTTCACCGATGCCGACCGGTCGGAAAACCTGCGCCGGCTCGCCGAAGTGGCCAGGCTGATGGCGGTGAACGGCTCGCTGGTTCTGGTGTCGGCGATTTCGCCGCTGCAGAAATATCGCGACATGGCGCGCGAGATCGTCGGCGAGGATTTCCGCGAGATCTACGTGCAGGCCGATATCGCGCTGTGCGAAGCACGCGACCCGAAAGGCCTGTACCGCAAGGCGCGCAGCGGCGAGATCAGGAATTTCACCGGCATTTCCGCGCCCTATGAAGCACCGCAGAGTCCGGATCTGGTGCTCGATACGGCCAGGCCGCTGGCGCTGGCGGTCACCACGCTGACCGAATATATTGAAGGCATATTCGGCGAGCTGCCGTGGCATCCGGATATCTGAGCCGCAACCTGCCGAAAATTCCCCGAAGCTGACTTCGGCAAGCCCAGCGCGACATCTGCCAGATCGATGTCGCGGTTCGACACAGACATGTCTCGCGTGGGAGGCGGATGGCGTGACGATTGACCTGCTTCTTTATGCGGCCATCGGCTTTGCCGCGCAGTTGATCGATGGCGCCATCGGCATGGGCTATGGCGTGATCGCCAGCAGCGTGCTGGTGGCGAGCGGCATGCCGCCGGCAGTGGCCAGCGCCACGGTGCATGTGACCAAGATCCCCACCGGTATCGCCTCGGGCCTGTCGCACTGGAAATTCGGCAATATCGACTGGGCGGTCTGCCGCCGCCTGATCCTGCCCGGTATTGTCGGCGGCATCATCGGCGCCAGCGTGATCGCGCTGCTGCCGCTGCATATCATCCGCCCGCTGGCGGCATTGTATCTGGGCCTGATGGGCGCGGTGATGATCCTGCGCGCGATGCGCTGGCGCCGTCAGCCCGTCGCATCGCCCGCGCCCGGCAAGCGGCCGGGACTGGTGGGCCTGCTCGGCGGGCTGTTCGATTCCTTCGGCGGCGGCTGGGGCCCGATCGTCACCTCCACGCTGGTGCTGCATGGCCGCGAGCCGCGGCTGGCGGTCGGCTCGGCCAATGCCGCCGAGCCGATCGTGGCCGCCGTGCAGGCGGCGGTGTTTTCCTTCTGGCTCGGCGCCGCCACGCTGACCACCATCGGCAATACGGCGGCCGCGATCATGGTCGGCGCCCTGCTGGCCGCGCCGATTGCCGCCTTCCTGGTCAATCGCCTGCCGGGCCGGCTGATCGCCGCCACCGTGGGCGTGGTGCTGATCGGACTGAATATCCCGGCACTGTTCGCGCTGGTGAAAAGCCTGTTCTAGGGCCTTACATCCGGGTTGCGGCGCGCCATTCGTAACGGCCGCTGCGGAAGCCACCGAAATATTTCCTGATATCGGGATGGTTCACCGGGCCGGCTTCGGCATCGGGCAGCAGATTCTGCTCCGATACATAAGCGACATAGGAACTCTGCGCATTCTCGGCCAGCAGGTGATAGAAGGGCTGGTCCTTGCGCGGGCGCAGGTCGGCCGGAATCGACTCCCACCATTCTTCGGTATTGCTGAAGACCGGGTCGACATCGAAGATCACGCCGCGGAACGGAAACAGGCGGTGCCGAACCACATCGCCGATGCCGAATTTCGCATCCCGACTCTCGGCCTTCCGACTCTCGGTCTTCTCACGTTCACCCATACTGCCTCACGCCCGTCCTGGCAGGCCGCCTCTCAATAGGTGGCGCGGCCGCCGCTCAGATCGAAGACCGCGCCGGTGGTGAAGGAATTCTCCGGGCTGACCAGCCAGGCCACCATCGCCGCGATCTCGTCCACCGCCACGAAGCGTGAGCGGGGGATCTTCGACAGCATATAGTCGATATGCGTCTGCGTCATCTGGTCGAAGATGGCGGTTTTCGCCGCCGCAGGGGTGATACAGTTGACGGCGATATCCATGCCGGCCAGTTCCTTGCCCAGCGACTTGGTCAGCGCGATCACGCCGGCCTTGGCGGCGCTGTAGGCACTGGCATTCGGATTGCCTTCCTTGCCGGCAATCGAGGCAACATTGACGATGCGGCCGAAACCGCCGGTCTTCATCAGCGGCACCACGGCGCGACAGCAATGGAACACGCCGGTCAGGTCGATATCGATCACGCTTTGCCAGGCGTCGAGGGGATAAGCATCGACAGGCGCATTCGGACCGGCAATACCGGCGTTGTTGACCAGGATATCGATGCCGCCGAGCTGCGCGGCCGTCGCTTTCGCCGCCGCCTCGATACTGTCCCATCTCGTCACATCGGCCAGCACGGCAATCACGCTGCCATGCGCCGACAGATCCTTCGCCGTGGTCTCGGCCATCCCGGCATCGTGATCCCAGATCGCCACTGCGGCGCCCGAGCGCAGAAACCGTTCGGCGACGGCGCGGCCGATGCCCTGCGCGCCCCCGGTGACCACAGCATTCCTGCCCTTGAGATCGATCTGGTTCATAACGTGTCTGCTCCTGTTTTTTCGCAGGCTAGCAGATGCTGCCCCGGTATTAACAGGCCCAGACTTTTTAGACGTCTGGGCAATCCGCTGTGGCTGGCTTAGGCTGCTGGCAAGGGAGGGGCAATGTCGCAGACGCCCGGCATTATCGATGATCGAACCTGGCCAGCGATTCTGCCGCCAGCGCTGGAGCGTTTCATCGCCTACTGGCGGGCCCTGCCACCGGCCGCCGGAGGCGTGCCGCCCAAAGCTGCAGTCGATCCTCTGCAGATTCCGCGGCAGCTGCTACCCCATATCGGCCTGGTCGAAGCGCAGCCCGACGGCGACCTCAGGTCCGGTGGCCGGCTGAACCTGCGTTTCCGCCTGCTCGGGACCGGCCACCGCCGGGCCACCGGCCGGGACTACAGCCGCCGCCGCTTCGACGACCTGTATACGCCTGAGCAGGTTCTGGCCTTCGAGCGGGAATACCGAGCCATCCTGCTGGGCGGCCAACCCAGCTTCGCGCGGCGGTCATCGCTGAAGCTGAATCGGGAATTTATCGTCTTCCAGCGCGTTCTCGCACCCCTGCTTGATGAATGCGACCGGCCGCGCCATGTCATCGGCTACTGGCACTGGGAGAATTTTGAATCGTGACCGCAACACATGACACCGTTACGCACGCCCCTGTCACGCAGGACAGTGTGCTGGACTTCTGGTTCGACCGCACGGACCGCGCTACGCCGCCGGAACACCGCAAGATCTGGTTCGAGAAGAACGACGCCTTCGACGAGCAGATCCGCAGCCGCTTTTCCGCAGCCGTCGAAACCGCGCTGGCCGAAGGCTATGCCGACTGGCCGCAGACGGCGGAAGGCGCGCTGGCATTGCTGATCCTGCTCGACCAGTTTCCGCGCAACATCTTCCGCGGCCAGGCCAAGGCCTTTGCCGGCGATACGCGCGCGCGCATCGTTGCCCGCCATGCGGTCGATCGCGGCTTCGACATCGCGTTACCGCCGGTGATGCGGATGTTCTTCTACCTGCCGTTCGAACACAGCGAACACCTGCCCGACCAGGAACTGGCGCACCTGCTGTTCTCGGCGCTGGACAAGGAATTGCCCGGCCTGGATCTGGCCGGCTGGGCCGACAAGCATCGCGTGATCGTCGCGCGCTTCGGCCGCTTTCCGCATCGCAACGCGGCACTCGGCCGCGACAGCTCGCCGGAAGAAGTGGAATTTCTCAGGCAGCCCGGCTCGTCGTTTTAACCGGCTTTCGCAGGTTCAGCGGCATCGGCAGGATACTGGGTGGCGGCGGTTCGTCGGGCACGCGCAGCAGACGCATCCGCGGCGGCTCGACCAGTTCGAGCGCATGGATCAGCTTGTTGACCAGGCGCGGATTTTCCGAGAACACCACATCGCCGGCGATGCGCGCCTTCTGCAGGCTGGCGGTGCCCACGATGATGCGGGTCAGCACATCGAGATCGGCGGTGATCTGCAGATCGACCGGGAAGCCCATATCGGTGTAGCAGAGGTCGATATCGCCATCGCGCTTGATAAGCCACCAGTTGCGCAGCTTGTGGTCGCGGCGTGGTACATTGGTGAACTCGAAATGCACCACCAGCTTGGCCGGCAATTCGTTCAGCCGGCCGTCCAGCAGGAAATCGCGGATCGAATACATCAGGTAGCTGACGTTGCGATCGTGTTCGTCGAGATACGGCAAACGATACGTGCTGCCCCAGGCGGCCAGCTGGTTGATCAGTGGCCGGAGCGCATTGCCGGCTTCGGTTAGCCGGTAAACGTGGCTGCGGCCCTGCGGCACGCGCGCGATCAGATTGCTGATTTCCATTTCCTTCAGGCGGCGCGACAACAGGCTGCGCGACATCAGGGGTACGCCCTGCTGAATATCGATGAAACGCTCGCGCCCCTTCATCAATTCGCTCAGAATCAGCGGGGTCCAACGGCTCGCCACAACCTCGGCGGCCTTTGCGACCGGGCAGAAGATCCCATAGCGCATATCCATGTCCGCATGGATATGCGAGAAGCCCGGAAGTGCCAAGTGCAAATTTTGCACTATCGCGTGAAGGACCGCCCGACCAGTATCCGCCGCCTTTGTCACCTCAACTGGCCCGGAGACCGTTATGACCGCTCAGCCGCAAATCAGGAAACCCACCGCAGACGCGTTAACCGATCGCGTAGCACCCTTGGGCGATGTCTTCGCCGCCAATGCTGTTTTGAATGATGCCTCCGACCGCTTCGCGGCTGACAATTTCGCCTTGATCAAGCAGGCCGGCATCCTGCCCGCGCTGATCCCCACCGAGCTGGGTGGCCTCGGTGCCAGCTACCGCGACGTGGCCGACATGCTGCGCGGTTTCGCTGGCAGTTGCAGCGGCACGGCGCTGGCGCTGTCCATGCACATGCATCCGATCGCGCTGCTGGTGCGGCGCTGGCGCGGCGACCCGGCCGCAGTGGAAGCCGTGCTGAAGCGCATCGCGACCGAGAACCTGATGTTGCTCTCCACCGGCGGTAACGACTGGCTCAACGGCTCGGGTACTGCCGTGAAAGTGGACGGCGGCTATCGGTTCTCCGGCCGCAAGCGCTTCGTCAGCGGCTGCGAGGCCGGCAACCTGCTGATGACCATGGCAGTATGCGATGGCGAGGTTCTGCATGCCGCCGTGCCGATGAAGGCCGAGGGCGTCAGCATCGAGCAGACCTGGCGCACGCTGGGGATGCGCGCCAGCGGTTCGCATGACGTGGTGCTGAAGGATGTCTTCGTGGCCGATGCCGCGATCAGCGCGCGCCGCCCCGCCGGCGTGTGGCATCCCTTCTTCCATCTGGTCAGCCTGGTCGCCTGGCCGTTGATTTACAGCGTGTATCGCGGCGTCGCCGAGAAGCTGCGCGACGAAACGGTTCGCCTCGCTTCGAAACGCCGTGAGGAGGCTGACACGCAGATCCTGGTCGGTGCGATGGACACCGCGCTGGCGTCTGCTGTCGCCGCGCATGAACGCATGCTGCAGCTCGGCGATGTCGGCGCGCCGGGCGAGCAGACCACGGCGACGATGATGACGCTGAAGCGCGCCATGACCGAAAACCTGCTGCAGGTCGGTTCGCTGGCGCTGGATGCGGCCGGCGGCAGCGCCTTCTATCGCGACAACGGCATCGAGCGGCTGTTCCGCGATCTGCAGGCGGCGCGCTATCACCCGCTGACCATGCTGCCGCAGCAGAAGCTGGCCGGCCGCATCGCCATGGGACTCAACGCGGACGGCAAGGCGGCGTAAGCCCCAGTCGCACCACCACCCTCACCCCAACCCTCTCCCGCCAGCGGGAGAGGGAGCTTTCTTATCCCCTCGCCCACGCAGTGGGAGAGGGAGGGGCCCGCGAAGCGGGAGGGTGAGGGTCTTTCTTTTCTACCCGCGCGGCTTTTTCAGTTTCTGCACGTCGCGATGGCGGAAGCAGTCGGTGGTATGATCGTTGATCATGCCGACCGCCTGCATGAAGGCATAGACGATGGTGGGGCCGACGAAGGTGAAGCCGCGCTTGCGCAGATCCTTCGAGATCGCCTGGCTGAGCGGCGTTTCCGCCGGCACATGCTTCTTCTGGGCCCAGTTATTCTGCAGCGGCTTGCCGTCGAGATATTTCCACAGATAGCCGGAGAAGCCGCCCTTCTCCGTTTCCATGATCTCAAGCCAGCCGCGCGCATTCGCCACCGTGCCGTGGATCTTGGCCTTGTTGCGGATGATGCCCTCGTCCTGCATCAGCGCATCCAGCTTCTTCGGCGTATAGCGCACGATCTTCTCAGGCGCGAAACCGTCGAAGGCTTTGCGGAAATTGTCGCGCTTGCGCAGGATGGTGATCCAGCTTAAGCCCGCCTGGAAACCGTCAAGGATCAGCTTCTCGAACAGGGCGCGGCTGTCCCATTCGGGCACGCCCCATTCGGTGTCGTGATAGTTCACATAGAGCGGATCGGTGCCGCACCAGGTACAGCGGCAGCGGCCGTCATCGATCGCGACGGCTGCAACGAGTTTTTTAGCCATGAGAGTGTCTAGCTTTTTGCTTCCGGAATCGGTCCCGCATAGTCGGGGCGCTCGGCCTTTAGCGCAATCCCCGCCGCATCCAGTTCTTGCGATGACACTGCATCCAGCCGCAGCAGCGCGAGGCCACTGCTGCCGGAAACTGACCGCAGCTGGCCGACCTCCTGGCCGTTGACGGTGATCGGCGTGCCGGTCGGCGGCAGGTTCGCGCTGCCCTGCACCTTGTAGAGCTGTTTTTTCAGCAGGCCGCGATACTTGGTGCGCGCCGTCAACTCCTGGCCGATATAGCAGCCCTTGCGGAAATCGACGCCATGCAGCGCCTCGAAATGGTTTTCGAGCAGCAGGCCTTTGTCCACTTCGATGTCGCGTGCGCCATCGGGCACGCCGAGGGCGATGCGATGCGCTTCGTAGGCGGCGAGGCCGGTGATCGCCAGCGGCGGTGCCACACCGGCGGGCAACCACAGCCGCCAGCCGAGCGCCGGCAGGCGCGGATCGGTGAACAGCACGGCCTGTTTGTCCACCTCGGGCGTCTGGCCGCTGCCGAACAGCGCATAGCCCTGCCAGTCGTCCATCTCGGTCAGTTCGACTTTGGCGCGCAGCCGGTACAGCGTCAGCCGGCGCTTCAGGTCGGCCCGCCGTTCGGCCGCCACGTCGACCAGCAGGCTACCGGGCTTTTCGGTACAGACCAGGAAATCGTGCAGGAATTTGCCCTGCGGCGTCAGCAGCGCGGCATAGACCGCCCGGCCGGCCTCGGCCGCCACATCGCTGGAAATCAGGGGATTGAGGAAGGCGGCAGCCTGCCCCTCGTCACCAGGGGGGGCGGAAACCCGCAGCAGGGCACGGTCCGGCAGGGCGGCGCAGATCGGGGGCGAACAGATGAGGTCGGACATCCCCCTTCACCTATGGGAGCCACCCAGTCTTGGCAAGGGCAGAAGGTCGGCTTGGCAAGAGCAGAGCTTGGCAAGGCCGGACACCCCCCCTATAACCCCTCAAACCTTTAAGATTGGGCCCATGCGCATCCTCTTCATTTCCGCCAACCGGGTCGGCGACGCCGTTCTCTCCACCGGCCTGATCGACGCCCTGCATGCGAAATTCCCCAAGGCCCGCTTCACCGTGGCCTGCGGCCCGGCGGCGACCGGGGTGTTCGAGGCCGTGCCCAATCTCGAGCGCCTGATCGTGATGGAGAAGAAGCCCTGGGCCGGGCATTGGTGGGAATTGTGGAAGAAGCTGGCGCTGACCCGCTTCTGGCTGATCATCGACCTGCGCGGCTCCGGCATCGGCCAGTTCCTGCTGGCGCGCCGCCGGCGCAGCTTCAGCGGCTCCGGTTCGCGCATGCACAAGGTGATCGTGCTGTCGCATTTCCTCAAGCTGAAGGACATCGCGGCGCCGCGGCTCTGGGTGAAGGACGAGGCCGTGAAAGCGGCGCGAAAGCTGTGGCCCGAAGACGGCCGCCCGGTGCTGGCGCTCGGCCCGACCGCCAACTGGGGCGGCAAGATCTGGCCGGGCGAGCGCTTCGCCGAACTGGCGCAGCGCCTGACCGCAGCCGACGGCATCCTGCCCGGCGCCCGCATCGTGGTGTTCGGCGGGCCGGGCGAGGAAGCGCTGGCGGCGCCGGCGCTTGGCAATCTGCCGGCGGACCGCACGCTGGATTTCGTCGGCAAGCTCGACCTGCAGACCATCGGCGCGGCGCTGAAACGCTGCAGTCTTTATATCGGTAACGACAGCGGTCTGATGCATCTGTCGGCCGCCGCCGGCACGCCCACGCTCGGCCTGTTCGGCCCGAGCCGCGAGGAGATCTACGGTCCCTGGGGCGAGCGGAACGGCACCGTGCGCACCGACCGCAGCTTCGCGGAAATCATCAGCGAGAAAGGCTATGATTTCCGCAGCCAGGACAGCCGCATGCTGGATCTCAGCGTCGACAAGGCGCAGCGCGCCGCCGAAAACGTGTGGAAACACGCGCAGGAGGACTGAGATGGCGGCGCCGAAACTCTCCGCTCTTGTGGTGGCGCATAACGAAGCCGCCCAGATCGCCGACTGTCTGGAGCGACTGCGCTTTGCCGACGAGATCGTGGTGGTGCTCGACCGCTGCACCGACAACACGCGCGAGATCGCGGCGAAATACACCGACAGGCTGATCGAAGGCGCCTGGCCGCTGGAAGGCGCCCGGCGCAATACCGGACTCGATGCCTGCAGCGGCGACTGGATCCTTGAGGTCGACGCCGACGAACGCGTACCGTCCGAGATGGCGCGTGAAATCCGCGATGTGATCGCGACGGCAAAGTTCGGCCATATCCTGATCCCGTTCGACAACTATGTCGGCACGCGGCTGGTGCGTTACGGCTGGGGCGGCTATTTCGGCGTGATGATGGCGCCGCGGCTCTGCGCGAAGGGCGCCAAGCGCTGGGGCGATCAGCGCGTGCATCCGGCGCTGGAACTGAAGGGCGAACAGCGCTTCCTCAAGAGCCGCATGATTCATTATGTCGACAAGAACATCTCCGACATGATCCACCGGCTCGACCGCTACACGACCGCGAATGCCGCCGACCTGCGCGCGTTACGCAAAGAGGGCAGGGATATCGGCAGCTACGGCCACAATATCCGCCGCATCTTCAGCCGCTTCTACAAATGCTATGTCGGCCGCAAGGGCTATCGCGAGGGCCGCTACGGCTTCCTGATCGCGCTGATGGCCGGGCTCTACCCGATCCTGAGCTACCTCAAGGCCGATCTGGAACGCGACGGCTAAGGGCCGCCGGCGCTTCTCACAAACCATTCTTCGTCATGGTCGGGCTCGACCCGACCATCTCGGGCAGGACTGCGGAAGATCCTCGGGTCAAGCCCGAGGATGACGAGTGGTCAGTGCAAACTGTAACTGTCTGCCGCCGCGCGAATCTCCGCCGCGCTGACCAGCCGCGCCGAGACGACGCGCACGCTGTGCAGCTTGCCGTCCAGTCTGGCTTCCCAGAAATCGAGAAATTTCTGCAGCGCCGGGAATTTCGGCGCGAGGTCGTAATCCTGCCAGACATAGGTCTGCAGCAGTTTCGGATAATCCGGCATGTGGTAGAGGATTTCCGCCGTGGTCAGGCGGTGCGTCAGCAGCTTCTGCAGCCAGGCTGCATGATCGGGTTTCTTGCTCGCCGGGGAATGATCGGACATCGCGCCTCCAGTGAAAGATGGAGCCGACACCCCGATGCCGCAGACACCGACTCGGGAGCCGGCATATCAACAGTCAAAGCCTGCCAAGAGTGTCAGACGCGTTGCAATAAGATTGTGTAAACGTGACGCCGATTGGCACTCAGCGCGCGCGGCTGCTACCGGACGGCGCAGCCGGCCGCCGCATCAGGGTCCAGATGGCAAAGCCCATCATGCCGAACAGCAGCAGCGGCAGCAGGATGTAAAACGCCGCGCGGTCGGCATGCATCTCTGCCTGCATCGACATGCCGCCGATGAAAGCCAGCGGCAACAGGGCGCCGAGCAGCACACTGGTGGCCAGGCGTGACATCGCGGCGCCGCGCGTCATTGCGAGAAACCGCGGATCGCCTCGATGGTCTCGCCGCCGGGCAGCGCGATGCCATCGATGGCAAGGCCGTTGTCCTTCTGGAATGTGCGCAAGGCGTAATCGTCACGGCTGCTCCACAACCCGGTCGGACCGTCGGTGGCCGCCGTATCCAGATAGCCTTCCAGATGCAGCAGCGCCTGCAGCTTGCGGACATCGGCGGGACCGTTGCCCTGCCCGGCCCCCACGCCGGCCTCAAGGTCGAACAGGCCATCGCCGGCAAAGGCTTCGGCAAAACCGGATGCCGGATCGGGCAAGCAATCCAGGTCATCACGGCTGGGCAGGTCGAGCAGGGACTGGTGGGTCGGCATCGGCGATTCCTTGACTAGAACATAAAGTGAATATACAGGCGAGCGGGCCTTGAAGCAAGATATTTTTCGCCTTACGTTCTCATTCATAGCAAATCAATGACTTAGCTGCATCGCGAACACCAACGAAGCCAAACGAACCGAAACGAACACCAGCGAAGCGTTACGAACCGCGGCGAACACCCACGAACCGCAGCGAAGCGAAACGAACCCCAACGAAGCTTTCCGAAGTCCGCGCCATCGCCTTGACTTCGCTTCCCGCGCCTTCTTTCTTAACGCACCAGACAACAGGAATTTCGGGAGAGACCGCATGACCGCCTGCATCGTCGGCTGGCACCACAGCAAATTCGGCAAACTCGATGGCCGCGACGCCGAAGACCTGATCGTCGAGGTGGCGGTCGGCGCGATCCGCGATGCCGGCATCGAGCCGAAGGATGTCGATGCGATCTATCTCGGCCATTTCAACGGCGGGCTGATCGATCAGGATTTCACCGCCTCGCTGGTGCTGCAGGCCGATCCGGGCCTGCGCTTCAAGCCGGCCACCCGTGTGGAGAATGCCTGCTCGACCGGCACGGCGGCGATCTATCAGGGCCTGAATGCGATTGCCGCGCGCAAGGCGCGCTTCGTGCTCTGCGTCGGCGTCGAGAAGATGACCTCGGCCTCGACCGAGATGGTCGGCAATATCCTGGTCAAGGCGAGCTACAAGAAGACCGAAATCTTCAACGAAGGCGGTTTCGCCGGCGTGTTCGATTCGATCCAGAAGCAGTATTTCCAGCGCTATGGCGACCAGTCGGACGCCACCGCGATGATCGCCGCCAAGAACCACAAGAACGGCGCGAAGAATCCGCTGGCGCATATGCAGAAGGATTTCGGCTACGACTTCTGCCGCACCGTATCGGACAAGAATCCGCTGGTGGTCGGCGGCATGCGCCGCACCGACTGTTCGATGGTGTCGGATGGTGCCGCCGCACTGGTGATGACCGACGTGCAGACCGCTTTGCGCATGAAGAAGGCGATTGCCTTCCGCGCCTCGCGCCATGTGCAGGATTTCCTGCCGATGGCCAGTCGCGACGTGATCGCCTTCGAGGGCCCGGCCAAGGCCTGGGCCGATGCGCTGGCCGAAGCCGGCCTGAGCATCTGGGATCTGTCCTTCGCCGAAAGCCATGACTGCTTCACCATTGCCGAGCTGATCGAATACGAGGCGATGGGCCTGACCGCACCGGGCGAAGGCGCGAAAGCGATCAAGGAAGGCTGGGTCCAGGCCGACGGCAAGCTGCCGGTCAATCCCTCGGGCGGGCTGAAATCCAAGGGCCATCCGATCGGCGCCACCGGCGTCTCGATGCATGTGATGGCGGCGATGCAGCTGAACGGCTCGGCCGGCGATATCCAGGTGAAGGACGCCAAGCTCGGCGGCGTCTTCAACATGGGCGGCGTGGCAGTGGCCAACTACGTCTCGATCCTCGAACCGCTGCGGTAATCCAGTCAATATGAGTACGTCATCCCCGGGCTTGACCCGGGGATCTTTCTCAAATTGCTTGAGATGGTCGGGTCAAGCCCGACCATGACAGCCTTGTAGGGATGGCAAAGTAATGTCCGATACCTTCCGCGCCGTGGTGATCGAAGAGGTCGACGGCAAACCGAAAGCCGGCTTCAAGGAGCTGAGCAAGAAAGACCTGCCGCAGAATGACGTGCTGGTCGAGGTCGCCTATTCCACCTTGAACTACAAGGACGGCCTGGCGCTGACCGGCGGACGCATCGCACGCAAACTGCCGATGGTGGCCGGCATCGATCTGGCCGGAACTGTCGTCATGTCGGGCAATTCCGATTTCAAGCCGGGCGAGAAGGTGATCGTCAACGGCTATGGCCTGTCGGAAACCCAGTGGGGCGCATACAGCCGCTTCGCCAGCGTGAAGAGCGACTGGCTGGTACGCCTGCCCGATACCTTCACCATGCAGGAGGCGATGGCGATCGGCACCGCCGGTTACACAGCCATGCTCTGCGTCATGGCGCTGGAAGATGCCGGCCTCTCCAAGGATGACGGCGAAGTGCTGGTGACGGGTGCTGCCGGCGGCGTCGGTTCGGTGGCCATCGCGATCCTGGCGCGCAAGGGCTACAAGGTGGTGGCCGCCACCGGCCGGCCCGAGACGCATGACTATCTGGCCTCGCTTGGCGCCACCGGCTTTGTCGCGCGCGAGGAACTGGCCACCAAAGGCCCGCCGATGGCGAAGGAACGCTGGGCGGCGGCGGTGGACTCGGTCGGCGGCCAGACGCTCGCCACCGTGCTCAGCCAGGTGAAATACGGCGGCTTCGTCGCCGCCTGCGGCCTGGCCGGCGGCACCGATCTGCCGGCCAGCGTGTTCCCCTTCATCCTGCGCAATGTCAGCCTGCTCGGCGTCGATTCCGTGATGGCGCCGATGCACAAACGCAAGCGCGCCTGGTGGCAGCTGGCACAGGATCTGCCGAAGGGCGCGCTCGCCAAGATGACCGAGGTGCATCCGCTGTCAGAGGTGCTGGAGCTGGCGCCGAAGATTCTGGCGGGCCAGATCCGCGGTCGCGTGGTGATCGACGTCAGCAAATAACCTCGAACGTCATGGCCGGGCTTGTCCCGGCCATCCACGCCTTCCTTCCTTCCACCAGCAGGACAATCGATGCCCGGCACAAGGCCGGGCATGCCGGGTCAGTTTTATCTGTTCTTGCAATAAGAACAAATATGGTATATATTATAGGAATATTATCAATACTCCCGTATTCACCCCGGAGGAGTTTTCCGCCATGTCATTGCTTCCGTTTAAAAATACCGCGGACGACCTGTTCAGCTTCGCCGGCTCGGTCGGCCGCTTCGGCGACAACAACCGCGACGACGTGATCAAGGCGCAGGCCCTGCTGGCCAATGCCGGCTATTACGACCTTCCAGAACCCGGCATGCCGACCGGCTGGCCCGGCGGCGAACTGAATCGCGCGTTGATCAAATTCCAAAAGGACCATGGGTTGGAGGCAGATGGCACGCTGCTGCCGCTCGATCCTGCCGGCGTGACCGAGACTGGCGTGGGTGAGACGGTGCAGGCCCTGCAGGATGAACTCGGCGTTCGGCTCAAAGGCCTGGCTGCGCCGAACGTGCAGGAGGCCGATGATTTCTATCGCGACCTCCCGAAGTTGGCGGGCGAAGGTGTGCCGGCGACCGATGTCCACCTGCAATCAGACGACGGCAATAGAGTCGAGTATCCGGGCCTCAAGAAGGTCAGGAGCGATGCACCACCCTCCTATTACGAGCTGAGGCCCGGACAGCAGGAGGCACGGGCACCCGGCCCAGGCGGCGTTCGTACCGCTCCACAACCTGCACGACCGCCTATGGCGCGCCCGCCAGCAACGACGCCTCTGCAACCGCCGCCATCGACGCCACCACAATATGGTCCCTTCCTGCCGATACCGCGGGAACGCATCCCTGACGAATGGCTGGAAAAGCCCTCCCCCTTGCGACCGCCGCAGATTCCGCCGCCCCAAAACGATACCGGCCCCACTGGGAAGCCGCCTCCAATAGTGAACAGACCGGACGCTCCGGGGTTGGGCCGCGTCATCATCGCGGAGGACGGCAAGGAATTGTATGTCCCGCCACTCGGCACCTGGGCGAAAGATCTCACTCCGGAAGACCGGCAGATTGCGGATGGACTGAGCGACGCCTTCGCCATCGAAATGGCAAAGCGGCCAGGCAGCCGAGGTGATGAATGGACCCAGAAGGGTGTCGATATGTATGTACAGGGCTGCCTGGAAGCGGCGAAAAAAGATCTGCCGAAGCTTGCAGAAAATCTGAGACATATTGCTGGCGGTACGCAAGATGGAAGAGGTGCCGCCAGACTAAAGGAAGAGTACCTGGCAAATGTCATCAATGGCATGCGAGTACGCCTTGGCAGCGGACGCTCTGATTTCACTCTGGAATTCGCACGTAATGTAGTGCTGCGGTTTCGCGCCAATACCACGACAAAACTGGCCGATGGCGTTACGAACACAGGTGACGAGCAGAACCGGGTGGAAAATATGGGCCGCCTTACATTGGGAAACGGCGATTATGTGGCGGAGTTTCCGAAATTCCCCAAAGGCATGAGAGATGCCGAGATAAAAAAGCAGGCCAGGAAAGCCTGCGGCGAAGAGCTAACCAAGTGGTTCGAAGAGATCGCAAAAACCGGTGAATTTGAAAAGCCTGCGCCAAAGGAAGAGAAGGAGTATCCTGGCCATCGCATTCTGAAGGACCTGGAAAGTGACATCCCCACCCGCCGCTAAGAAAGTCAGGCAAATCAAGCCACCCGTGATTGCGCCGATCCCTCAGCCGAGTCTCACCCTACAGCGAGAACGGCCATGGTTCAGGTTGCGCAAGCTCTGCTTCACGATGCAGGACTGGCAGGACTTCGGTAATGCCCTGCGCATCGCCTGCCCCTATGCCACCTTCATGCGAAGCATCCATTTCCTGGAACGCAGCGCCAATGAACCGCCACAGGTCGCCTTGCGGCAACATATCCGCGAGGCCTTAGAAGACGCAAAACAACGACGTCAATCCCGAATCTTGATGTATCTCGACCCCGATTATGTCCTGGACTATGCGCGTGATGATGACGGGCACTGGACAGAGAAGAATCCTTCCTCCCGCCCCTACGCCTATATGGACTGCTATACGGCCGTGTATCAGGGGCCCGGCGGCACTCCAGAATTCATCGGCTGCGGCGAACTGGTTCTTGCGATACAGCCAAACGATGCTGGTCACGCCGCTTTCGCACGTGCCTTCTTTTCACTGCTCGGAAAGTTTGCCAGCAATCGCCACCAATGGAGTGTCAGCCTTCCCAGCTACCAGAGTAACGGCGAAAGCGAGGTGAACGAGCGTTGGCTCGGCTATCACGCCATACGCTGGCTGCTGGAGGACTCTCGACGCGTGGTCAATTACAAGGATGTATCAACGCCCTATGACGAACCCGAAGGGCGCGGGTATCGCCCCATAGAGGATATCTGGCGTAGCAAATTCGGCCTGTAGACATACACGAATACCTGATCCTTCCCCCTTGCGTCACCGCTCAGCCCGGCTATAGTCTGGCGATATTGTAATACTGCCTTACAAATGGGCGGCGCGATAAAAAAACCGGTTTCCGCGGGAGGAAACATGATCCAGCAGGGCGAGACCAAGCCGTCCTTCCTGCCGCTCGACCTGGCGGTGCCGCGCATCCGGCGCCGCGACCTGGCTGGCGGCGGCTTCATCCTCGACTCCGAAGAGCCGCTTGGCAGTCATGCCGATCATCTCGGCCAGCTGCTGCAGCATCAGGCCGCACGCCAGCCCGAGGCGATCTTCCTCGCCGAGAAAATGCCTGCCGGTGGCTGGCGCGAGGTGAGTTACGGCGAGGCCTGGACCGCCGCGCGCAGCATCGCGCAGGCGCTGCTCGACCGGGGCTTCGATCAGTCGACGCCGATCGTCATCCTCTCGGGCAACAGCATCGACCATGCCCTGCTGATGCTGGGCGGTTTCGTCGCCGGCGTGCCGGTGACGCCGGTGAGTGTGGCCTATTCGCTGATGAGCGGCGATTTCGCCAAGGTGCATCACATTGTCGGGCTCGTTCGACCGAAACTCATCTTCGCGCAAGGCGGCGGGCCGTTCGAGAAAGTGCTGGCCACGCTGCCGAAAGATATCGAGACCCTCACCGATATCTCTTCCCTGCGCGCCGTGGCGCCGAGCGCCGCCGTCGAGGCGCGCTTCGATGCGATCCGCCCCGACTGGATCGCCAAATATCTCTTCACCTCCGGCTCCACCGGCCTGCCCAAGGGCGTGATCAACACGCATCGCATGCTGACATCGAATCAGCAGGCCATCGCGCAGATCTGGCCGTTTCTGCAACAGACGCCGCCGGTGCTGCTCGACTGGCTGCCGTGGAATCACACCTTCGGCGGCAACCACAATTTCAACATGGTGCTGCGCCAGGGCGGCCGGCTGCATATCGACGACGGCAAGCCGGCGCCCGGCCTGGTCGACAAAACGGTGGCCAACCTGAGCGACGTCTCGCCGACCATCTATTTCAACGTGCCGGCCGGCTACGCCATGCTGATCCCGCATCTGGAGAAAGATGCGGATTTAAGCGAGCGGTTCTTCCGCAATCTGCAGATGATCTTCTATGCCGGCGCGGCTTTGCCGCCCGATCTCTGGGCCCGGCTGGAGGCGCTGTCGATTCGTACTCTTGGCAAGCGCGTGATCATGACGTCCAGCTGGGGTTCGACCGAGACCTCGCCGCTGGCGACGGCAGCGCATTACCCGATCGAGCGCGCCGGCGTGATCGGCGTGCCGGTGCCGGGCGTGCAGCTGAAATTCGTGCCCTCGGGCAGCAAGCTGGAAATCCGCGTCAAGGGGCCGAATGTGACGCCGGGCTATGTCGGCAGCGCCGAGCAGACGCAGAAGGCCTTCGACGAGGACGGATTCTACTGCATCGGCGACGCTGCGAAACTGGCCGATGAAAACGATCCGGCCAGAGGCGTGGTGTTCGACGGCCGCACGGCGGAGGATTTCAAGCTGACCACCGGCACATGGGTCCATGTAGGGGGAGTCCGCATTGCAGCTCTGGCCGCCTGTTCGCCGCTGCTGCAGGATGCCGTGGTCACCGGACAGGACCGCAGTTATATCGGGCTGCTGGCCTGGGCATCCGCTGCAGCGAAAGAGATCGCGCCGGACGAACTGCGCCGCCAGATCGCTGAGAAGCTGGCCGCGCATAACAGGATGCAGGGCGGCGCCTCCTCGTTGAAGGTACAGCGCGTGCTCATCTTAAACGAACCGCCGTCGATCGACGCCAACGAGATCACCGACAAGGGCTATATCAACCAGCGCGCGACGCTGGAGCGCCGTCACGCCGATGTGATGCGCCTCTATGCCGATC
>JAEYSS010000166.1 GCA_023434425.1 Pseudomonadota bacterium
CGGGCAGGATATCGAGCACTTCGCCGGTGGCGGTGCTCACCATCAGGATGTTCTTGCCGACCATGACGCGGTCGGTATTCGGCCGGGCCGGCGGCAGTTCGCGCAGCAGCGACCCCGGCAGGCGGTCGAGCGTAGCGAGGATCGCCATCGGCAGCAGGTCGCCCCTGGCGGGATCGCGGCTGATGCCGGCGGGCAGGTCGCGCTCGTATTTCTTGTTGCGCGCCGCCCGCCGCTGCTTGTCGCGCACGCGGGTATAATAGGCCGGGATGATCCAGTGCTCGCTGCTGTTGAAGGCGACGCGGTCGTCGATCACCTGCTGCGGGACGGTGAAGGATGCCGTCTGCTGGCTGTCGCTCGGAAGCGCGGGCGGCGGGGCCAGATTGGGCCCGGGCATCTGCGCCTGCGCCGCCGAAGCCATCACGAAGACGGAAAGACAGGCAAGGAGGGCGCGCCGCATGTGCTCAGGCCGCCGACGCGGCCGCGGCGGCAGCTTCCTTCGCCGCCTGCTCGCGCAGGATATCGGCCTTGCTGCGTTTCACGCTGGCGGATTTCAGCTGGCCGCAGGCGGCCATGATGTCGCGGCCGCGCGGCGTGCGCACCGGCGAGGAATAGCCGGCATTGAAGACGATGTCGCTGAACTTGCGGATCGCCTCGTCGCTCGAACATTCATAGGGCGCGCCCGGCCAGGCGTTGAACGGGATCAGGTTCACCTTGGCCGGCACGCCCTTGAGCAGACGCACCAGTTCCTTCGCGTCGGCCGGCGTGTCGTTCACGCCTTTCAGCATCACATATTCAAACGTGATGCGGCGCGCATTGCTCAGGCCCGGGTAACTGGCGCAGGCCTGCATCAGATCCCGGATCGGATACTTCTTGTTGATCGGCACGATCACGTCGCGAATCTCGTCGCGCACGGCATGCAGGCTGATCGCGAGATTCACGCCCAGTTCGGCGCCGCAGCGCTCGATCATCGGCACCACGCCTGCGGTGCTCAGCGTGATGCGGCGCTTCGAGATGGCGATGCCCTCGTTGTCCATCACGATCTTCAGGGCTTTCGCCACCTGGTCGAAATTATACAGCGGCTCGCCCATGCCCATCATCACGATGTTGGACAGCATGCGGCCGTCGGGTGGCGAGGGCCATTCGTTGAGGTGGTCGCGCGCCAGCATCACCTGGCCGACGATCTCGGCCGCGTTCAGGTTGCGCACCAGCTTCATTGTGCCGGTATGGCAGAATTTGCAGGTCAGCGTGCAGCCGACCTGGCTGGAGACGCAGAGCGCGCCGCGGTCTTCCTCCGGGATATGCACGCATTCGGCTTCTTCGCCGTCGGCGAATTTCAGCAGCCATTTGCGGGTGCCGTCGGTGCTCTGCAGATCCTTGCTGGCCACCGGGCGGCCGACGCTGAAGCGCGTGGCCAGCCGCTCGCGCAGCTCCTTCGACAGCGTGGTCATCTCGGCAAAGTCGCGGCTGCCGCGATAGTAGATCCAGTGCCACAGCTGACTGGCCCGCATCCTGGCCGACTTCTCGGTCTCGCCGCTGGCCACCAAAGCGGCAGCGATCTCGGCGCGCGTCAGGCCGAGCAGTTCGACCGGCGCATCGGCAGCGGGCAACTGTGGCGCGCGGTCGCCCACGCGCACGTCATCCACGATTGCAGCCGCGGCGGTCACGAAGTGGCTCCCACCCCGCAGGCCTTGTCGATGGCCTGCAAGGCCTGGGTGAAGCCGTCCAGATCGTAGGTGTCGGTGGTCTTGGTGCCGCGGCTCGACTCGCCGCGCACCACCAGCGTCTTGCCCTTGCGCAGGGCATCGACCAGCTTCTGGTCGGTGGTGGCATCGGCAGCCCAGGCGGCTTCCTGATGGGTAAACATTTCGATGGTGGTCGGTCCGATCACGGCCTGCGCCGGCACCGCATCCTTCAGCGGATAGCCGAAATAGATGCTCACCTCGTTGCGGATCTTTTCCTTCGGCTTGTGCGTCACCAGGATGTAGATCTCGCCGCGCTTGGCGCCGGCGGGCTCCTTCTTCTCCGGCTGCGCATGCAGGTAGCAGAGTTTGGCGCCGCGATCGGTATGCTCATAGGCATCCCAGCCGGTGAACTTGCCGATCCGTCTGGTTTCGGGTTTGGCGGCGGCGGATTTCGGATCAGCCTTCTTCGCCTGGGCATGCGTATCGGATGCACCCAGGGCGAGCCCGAGGCAGAGCACAGGCAACAGAAGGAGCGAAGCGGGCAGCGAGACTGCCGGTCGATGGGCCTTGTTGTCGGTCATGGCGGCGAACATAGCTGTGGCGGTCAGCGATTTCCACCCGATTTCATGGCGAGATGATGGCGGTCGGGCCTTTCCCTGTGGCCGGCATCACGGTTTGTTGCCTAAATCTTTGGTGCCCTTGCCTTATCTCGCGATTTTCAGCAGCATTGCAGAATGGACAGGGGGCGTCAGGCCGGCTTGATGCAGGCCGTGGCCGAAGCTGGCGACCGCGCCGCTTTCGCCGCGCTGTACGAGCATTTCGCGCCCCGGCTGAAAGCCTGGCTGATGCGGCTCGGCACGCCGGAGGATGCCGCCGAGGAACTGGCGCAGGAAAGCCTGATCACCGCCTGGCGCCGCGCCGCCAGCTTCGATCCCGCCCAGGCTTCGGTGGCCACCTGGCTGTTCACCATCGCCCGCAACAAGCGCATCGACCGCCTGCGCCGCGAAAGACGGCCGGAAATCGACCTCAGCGATCCTGCCCTGGTGCCGGATCCCGAACCCGCACCGGATACCGTGATCGACGCCGCCCAGGCGGAAGCCCAGCTGCGCACGGCGCTGCAGGATCTGCCCGAAGAGCAGCTGCACCTGCTGCGCCTCGCTTTCTTCTCCGATCTGTCGCATCGCGATATCGCCGAACGCGAGAACCTGCCGCTGGGCACGGTGAAGTCGCGCATCCGTCTGGCCCTGGCCCGGCTGCGGCTGCGGATGGAAAAATCCTGACCCGGACCGGGCCCGCCGCAGCGCTCGCGGGTCACAGCACGATATTTGTCTCGCAGCGATACGCGGACTGGTTGTAACCCATTGAACCAGAATGAAGAATAGCTGACATTCGGATCATGTTACCGCTGCCCGATTCGTTTCGTCGGCTCTGAGATTGCTTTGCGTGCCTGCTCTTCCCCTGCCTTTTGCCGACGATCGCATCCTGCTCAACCTGGCCGCCTACTGGTCCGCCCGGCGGGGAGGCCATCCGCTGCCGCCACGTTCCGCCATAGATCCGCTCGACATGCCGCGCCGGCTGCTGCCGCATCTGGCGCTGGTGGAGCCGACCGGCCGCGACCTGGAAGTGCGCTTCCGCCTCGTCGGCACCGAACTGGTGCAGCGCTTCCGGCGCGATGCCACCGGCAAGACCAGCCGCGACCTCCATCCGCAGGACAGCGAGTATCGCGGCTACATGGAGCAGATCTATTCCAGCGTGATCCAGCGCGGACAGCCGCTCTATGTCGATCACGCGCGGCGGTTCATCGAAGAAGGCAGCGGTCGCGTGCGCCGTCTGCTGCTGCCGGTCGCGGGCGAAGCCGGCAGTGCGCGCGCCGCCTTCGTGCTCAGTTCGATCAGCTGGAGTCCGGCAGAGGATGGCGAGGGCCATCAGCCGCCGCCGTCGCGCGAGCGGCAGATCGCCGTCGAGGCGCTGGAGAAAGGCGTGCTGCAGGCCACGTTGCGCGGGTTGCTCGATTCGATCTGAGGCGCGTCAGCGCAACAGCGCCGGATCGAAGGAAAACAGCAGCGGGAAGAAGGTCGCCCAGCTGTTCCAGCGCTGCGATCCTGCCTCGCCCACCGACCACAGCAGGCCATCCTCGCCGCGTGCCAGATCCTCCAGCCCTGCCATGGCTTCGTGCTGCGCCAGTACCGCGCCGGTCTGCGTGTCGATGCGATAGAGCCGGCCCATGCGGCCGTTGCTGGCGCTGAGCCACAGATGGCCCTGCGCATCGAAGGTCGCGCCCTGCACATGGAAGGGCAGCGGCAGGCTGCGGACCGCCTCGGCCGCACGGAAAGGCCGGGAACTGTCCTGGGTGCTGCCGCCGAACAGCGTGGCGGGATCGGCGGCGATCAGCCGGGCGGCGCCGTCTTCGCGGCTGTAGCGGCCGAACCACAGCAGCCTGCCATCGAAGCTGAGGAAGTTGCTGCCCAGCGCCGGATCCTTGTCCAGCCTGCGCGGCTCGCCCACGGCAATGGCCGTGCCGGCCTGCAGCGATCTGGGAAGATCGAAGGCATAGAGCGCGCGTCCGTTGTCGGCGAGATACAGCAGCCCGCCGTCCGGCGTGGCGGCCAGACCATCGGCATGGCCGATGCTGGCGGGCAGGTCGAAGCCGCCGATCACCGCGCCGCTTTTCGGGTCGACGGCGAAGATTTTCGCCGCGCCGCGATTGGTCTGCGGCTCGGTGCTCAGATACATGCCGACGAACAGCGTGCCGCGCGTATAGGTCAGGCCCTGCGGCACATAGCCCTGGTTCAGGCCGGGCGCCCAGTGGCGCTGGCGGATCGCGCGGTCGAGCGGCGTCGCCGTCAGCGCGCGTTCAGTATAGTTCGGCGCCTCGCCGCCGGTTTGTGCCAAGCTCTGCGCCTGGGCCGGGCAGGGGATCAGCAGCAGGAGAAGGACAGGCAGATGCCGGAGCATAGCGGAACCATAGCCTGCCCCGGCCGCTTCTGTCCCGCCATCCGCCTGGCTTCTTTACGGGGCCCCTTGGCAAAAACCCTATCGGTACTTAAGTTTAGCGCATGCCCTCTGATACCGACGCCTGGCTTGAACGCCGCACCCTTGCCCGCCGCGCCACCCGCTGGCGGGTCGTGGCGATCCTCGCCCTGCTGGGCCTGGTCCTGATCGGGCTGTACCGCCTCGACCCCGGCAACCTGCTGGCCCAGCGCCAGGTCCATGTGGCGCGGCTGGAGATCAGCGGCGTGATCGCCGAAAACGACTGGTGGCTGGAAAAGCTGAAGGAGGCCGGCGAGGACGACCGCGTCCGCGCCGTGATCCTGCAGATCAACAGCCCGGGCGGCAGCACCTATGGCGGCGAGGCGCTGTTCCAGGCGGTGCGCAAGCTGTCCGAGCAGAAGCCGGTGGTCTCGGTGATCGGCACGCTGGGTGCCTCGGCCGGCTATATGGTGGCGATTGCCGGCGACCATGTGCTGGCGCGGGAAACCTCGCTGACCGGCTCGATCGGCGTGCTGTTCCAGACCGCCGAATTCTCCAAACTGATGGAAAAGGTCGGCGTCAGCTCGGAAACCATCACCTCCGGCGCGCTCAAGGCCGAGCCCAATCCGACCCGGCCGATGAGCCCGGCCGGCCGGGCCCAGATCCAGAACATGGTCAACGAGACCCATACCTGGTTCGTCGACCTGGTCGCCGACCGGCGCGATCTGCCCCGGGACGAGGTCGCCAGGCTGGCCGATGGCCGGGTCTATTCCGGCCGGGCTGCCCTGCAAAACCGGCTGATCGACGGTCTGGGCGGGGTGGCCGAGGCCCGCGACTGGCTGGCCCGGACCCGCCAGATTCCGGCCGACCTGCCGCTGCGGGAGATCCCGCCGGAGCCGCCGGTGGGCCTGCTGGACGGGCTGGGCAGCCGGACCTTCGACGCCCTGCTTGGAAAAAGCCTTATCCCCGAACGGCTTAGGCTTGACGGGCTGGTCTCCCTTTGGCACCCTGACTAAAGAACGAGGGGGCCCGCAGCCGCTGCGCAGGGAAAACCGATGATCAAGTCCGAACTCATCAACCGTCTTGCCGAACGCAACCAGCATCTGACGCAGCGTGATATCGAGCGCATCGTCGGCACGATCTTCGACGAGATCGCCAATGCGCTGTCGCGCGGCGATCGTGTTGAATTGCGCGGTTTCGGAGCCTTTTCCGTCAAGCGCCGTCCGGCCCGCACCGGCCGCAACCCGCGCACCGGGACCGCCGTGGAGGTGCAGGAGAAATTCGTGCCCTTCTTCAAGACCGGCAAAGAGCTGCGCCAGAAGCTGAATCTCTCGGGCAAGCAAACCGTCGACGCCGAATAGCTTTTTTGATGGAGGCGTCATGCGCTTTCTGCGCGTTTTCATCGGCGCCCTGCTTCTTCTGATCCTGGTTGTCTTTGCCGTCGCCAATAAAGATGCGGTGACGGTCAGTGTCGAACCGCTGCCCTTCGTGATCGAGCTGCCGCTCTATCTGCTGGTCTTCGCGGTCTTTTTTGTCGGGCTTGTCTTCGGTGTGGTCATCGGCCGGCTGAATGCCTGGTCGGCGTCGCGCCGCAAGGCTGAAGCCGAAAAGGCGCGCGCCGCGCGACAGGCCCTGCAGAGTACCGCGCCGGCTGCCGACAGCAGCGGGCAGTTGCCGCCGCCGCCGTCCCCCATCGTCTGATCACAGGCCATTTTTCCAGGGAAAGACCGGGACATGCGTTCGATCGATGCTGCCGCCGTCCATGCAGCTTTGCCCTATGACCGGCTGATCCCGCATCTGCGCGAAGCCTTCCGCGCCGGCGGCGAGGTGCCGCTGCGCAGCCGCTTTCACATTGATGCTGTTGATGGCGGCGCCGGTGGCACGCTGCTGCTGATGCCGGCCTGGCAGCCGGGCCGGCATATCGGCATCAAGACGGTCAGCGTGTTTCCCGACAATGCAAAGCTCGGCCTCGGGTCGGTCGCCGCCACCTATCTGCTGCTCGATGCGCGCACCGGCGAGCCGAAAGCGGTGATCGACGGCGAAGCCATCACGCTGCGCCGCACCGGCTGCGCCTCGGCGCTCGCCGCCAGTTATCTGGCGCGCCAGGATGCACAGCGCCTGCTCATGGTGGGAGCCGGTTCGCTGGCGCCGCATCTGATCCGCGCGCACTGCGCTGTAAGGAAATACACCCGCATCGAGATCTGGAACCGCAATCGCGCGCGCGCCGAAAAGGTCGCGGCGACGCTGGCCGATCTGTCGGTGACGGTGGTCGACGATCTGGAATCCGCTGTGCGTGCCGCCGACACGATTTCCTGCGCCACGCTGTCGCGCACACCGCTGGTGCGCGGCGACTGGCTGAAGGCCGGCACACATCTCGATCTCGTCGGGGCCTTCACGCCGGAGATGCATGAGACCGATGCGACCGCGCTGGCGCGCAGTTCCGTCTATGTCGACAATCGCGCCGGCGCCCTCAAAGAGCCCGGCGATCTGGTGACGCCGATCGCGGCCGGGCAGTTCAGGGCGGAAGACGTGCGTGGCGATCTGTTCGATCTGTGCCGCGCTGACACGATGGCGCGCCGCAGCGACACGGAGATCACGCTGTTCAAGTCGGTCGGCCTGGCGCTGGAAGATCTGGCGGCGGCCGAACTGGTCGTCGAAGGACGGCAGACATGAAAAGCATTGTCGTCGGCGGCGGCATCATGGGCTTGAGCGCGGCGCGCGCGCTGAAAAAAGCCGGCCATGATGTCGTGCTGATCGAACAGGGCGCGCTGCCCAATCCGCTTGGCTCTTCGGTCGATCAGCATCGCCTGATCCGCTACCCCTATGGCGCGCAGCGCGGTTATACGCGCATGGTGCGCCATGCCTATCATGCCTGGAAGCGTCTCTGGCACGACCTGAAGATGACGCTCTACGCCGAGACCGGCACGCTGGTGCTGAGCGGTGCGGGCGATGCCTGGGCCAGGCAGTGCGCCGAAACACTCACGGCCGAGGATGTCGAGCAGCTCGCCTTCGATGCCGCCAGCGTCACCGGCCGCTGGCCCATGCTGAACGGCGAGGGGATCGAGGACGCCTTCTTCTGTCCTTCCGGCGGCGTGCTGTTTGCCGAAGCGATTGTGGCGGCGCTGAGTTCTTACCTGCGCGATCGCGGCGTCACCCTGCTGACGAATACGTCTGTCGTCGCGGTGGATGCCGAAAAGGGGACGGTCACGCTCAGCGACAAGACCGTGCTGCAGGCCGATCATGTGCTGGTGACGGCAGGGCCCTGGACGGCGAGACTCCTGCCTGAGCTGGAGCAAGTCGCGCGGCCGTCGCGCCAGGTGGTGGTCTATCTGCAGCCGCCTGGCGATCTTGCTGCGGCCTGGTACCAGGCGCCGATGATTCTGGAAATTGGCCAGAGCAAGGGCTTCTATCTGGTGCCGCCGCGCATCACCCGCGACGGCATGCGCACCGGCCTGAAGATCAGCGACCATACATTCGGCACGACTGCCGATCCCGATGGCAACCGCGCGGCGACGCCGGACGAGATCGAGGCGATCCTCGCCAAGGCGCGGCATCGCATCACTGATCTGGCGCAGTATCGCGTGGCGCAGAGCAGGGTCTGTTTCTACGACGTGGAAGCGGAAGAGAAATTCCAGTTCCGCCAGCTCGGGCCGCGCGGCTTCGCCTTCTGCGGCACCTCGGGGCATGGCTTCAAGTTCGGGGCGCTGATCGGCGAACTGCTCGCCGATGCGCTGACCGGCAAGGCGCCTTACGAGGAAACCGCGCGCTGGCTCGCCGGAGAAATCATCGACGTCCCGGCGGCCGCATCCGACAGCAGCGGATAGCGGCGCGGCTGAAACAGCTGGTAGTGCCACCATTCGTTGCGATAGAAGTCCCAGCCCGCCGCCGTCATCAGGCCGAGCAGCACCGCCCGGTTGGCCTGCTGCGCCGGCGTGATGTCGAGACAGCCATGGAAGGCGAGCGGCGTGAAGGCATCGAAGCCGGTGCCCATATCGAGCTCCTCGCCATCCGCATCCACCAGCGTCACATCCACCGCCGCGCCGCGCGAATGCGGCGAGCCCTTGCGGGGATCGGCGAGGAAATCCGGATCAGGCGTGTGGTTCCACAGGGCCCAGGCCGCTTCGGTGGGCCGGAACGCGTCGAAGACTTTCAGCCGCAGATCCAGCTGACCGGCGAGGAGGATGGCCTTGCGCAGCAGGCCGGCGGCTTCGGTATTGAGAAAGCAGGCGGGCCGGCTGTATATGGGCGCACCCGTCAGGTTGTCGGCCGTGGCATAGCGCAGGTCGAGCAGCACCGGGAAATCGGGCGGCCTGATTTCAACGAGCGGCATGCAGCGGACTCCGAGATGACAGCTCTGTTCTCCTATCACCGGAGCGATGCGCCGTGAAGCTGCTCGGCCTCGATACCGCGCTCAATGCCTGCTCCGTCGCCATCGTCGACGGCGGCGAGGTATTGGCCAGCGTGACGTCGGCCGGCGGCAGGGGCAATGCCGAGCGGCTGCTGCCGCTGCTGGAACAGGCGCGGCGGGAGGCCGATCTCGACCTCGCCCAGCTGGATGGTATCGCGGTCACCATCGGGCCCGGATCTTTCACCGGCATCCGCACCGCGCTTGCCACGGCGCGTGCGCTGGGGCTCGCCCTGAAGATTCCGGTCTGGGGCATCACCACCACGGAAACGCTCGCTGCCGCGGCCGCGCAGCCGGGCATCAGCACCGTTGCGGTGATCGATGCCAAACGCGATGAAGTCTATATCCAGTGTTTTGGCGCCGATGGCGCTGCATGTACCGAAGCGCAGCTGCTCAACATCGCCGATGCCGCAGCAATCCTGCCCGCAGGTCCGGTCCTGCTGGTCGGCAGCGGCAGCGACCTGCTGAAAGCCGCCGCGCAACGCGACGATCTTCTGCTGTCACCGGTTTCGCCTGATCCCGATCCGGTACTGGTGGCGCGGCTCGCCGCGGGACGACCGCGCCCCGCCGTATCGCCATCGCCGCTCTATATCCGTCCACCGGATGCCAAGCTGCCTTCGGCTGTCATGACCGCGACGGCCGCGAAACCGACGGTGAATATCCAGACCTGCGGTATGGCAAGCGCAGCGGTGCTCGCCGCGCTGCATGGCGATGCCTTTGCCGGCCAGTCGGATGAGCTCTGGACCGAAAAGAGTCTGCGCGAGTTGCTGGCGATGCCGGGTGCGCTGGCGCTGCTCGCCCTTCAGGGCGGCGATCCTGTCGGTTTCCTCCTGCTGCGCCAGGCCGCCGACGAAGCCGAGATCATCACGCTCGCCGTGCAGCCGCGCGCGCGTCGGGCAGGCATCGCGCGTCGCCTGCTCACCGTCGGCCTCGACAAGATGACCGGCCGTGGTGCGCTGCACTGCTTTCTCGAAGTGGCCGAGACCAATGACGCGGCGCGCGCGCTCTATGGCTCTGCCGGATTTGTCGAGGTGGGACGCCGGCCCGCCTATTACCGCAATGCAGCGGGTGGCCGCAGCGATGCCATTCTGATGCGCAAGTGAATTGGCTGATGCGCAAGTGAACGGGCCGATGCGCAGGTGAATTGGCTGATGCGGAAGTAAAACGGCGCAGGCGCAGGTTGCAGGCCGGTCGTGCCGGCACGTGAAAATACAGTACGGCTTCGCTGGCTTTGCCGACTGCGCTCCTTATAATCGCGCGCTCCCAGGCGTTTTACGTGATGAAGTCAGGAGCGTGACGATGGCCCATTCCGCCGACCGGCCCGCCGACCGATCCGAATTGCTGGCGCTGACGGCCGAGATCGTCGCCGCGCATGTCTCCAACAACAAACTCGATGCCGGCGAACTGCCGGCCCTGATCCGCCAGATCTATGTGACGCTGGCAGGTATCGGCGCAGGCGCCGCGCAGGGTGCGGATGGCGCAGCGCGCGGCGGCGAGCGTCCGGCGCCCGCCGTGCCGGTCAGGAAATCGGTGACGCCGGATTTCATCATCTGCCTTGAGGACGGCAAAAAACTGAAGATGCTCAAGCGGCATCTGATGAGCCGCTACAAGCTGACCCCGGACCAGTATCGCGAGCGCTGGGGTCTGCCGCCCGACTACCCGATGGTGGCGCCCAATTACGCGATCCGTCGTCAGGTGCTGGCCAGGAAGATCGGCCTGGGCAAGGACCGGCGCGGCAGATAACGCCGTTTCTGGCGCTAAACCCTTGTTGCAGCAGGCCGCCTGCAAGTTCCATCGGGCGGCGGGCCATGCTATAAACACCCCGTCGGTCTGACAGGGATTTTCGGTCAATCAGAAGAAGGCGTTCGGCGCATGGGCAGCCGCCTCGAACAACTCTGCGAACAGCTAGGCATGCGGATGACGGACCAGCGGCGCGTGATCGCCCGGGTTCTGAGCGCCAGCAGCGATCACCCCGATGTGGAGGAACTGCACCGCCGCTCGGTGGCGGTCGATCCCCGCATCTCGATCGCCACCGTCTATCGCACGGTGCGCATGTTCGAGGAGAACGGCATTCTCAGCCGCCTCGATCTCGGCGACGGTCGCGCCCGCTACGAGGAAATGCCGGAATCGCACCACGATCATCTGATCGATACCCGCAGCGGCAAGATCATCGAATTCAACGACCCCGAACTGGAAGCGCTGCAGGACCGCATCGCCGCGCGCCTGGGTTACAAGCTGGTCGATCACCGGCTCGAACTGTTCGGCGTTCCGCTCGACGACAAGGACGGCAAGAAGGGCAAGGCCTGACGCCTTGTCCCTGTAATGCCGGACCATGACGTCTTCTCTGATATGACGGACCGAATATAATGGCGGCTCGCGCCGTGTTCACACTCGGCATCTTCCTGATCTGGACGATGCTGCTCATCCCCGTGCAGATGCTGCTGATCCGGCTGAGATCGCCGCTGCGGCGCAGCCTGCCGTATTTCTATCACCGCACGGTGGCCTGGCTGCTGCGCGTGGAGATCCGCAAGGTGGGCGAGCCTTCGGCCGCGGCGCCGACGCTGTTCGTCAGCAACCATATCTCCTGGCTCGATATCGTGGTGCTGTCGGCCGCGATGCCCAATGTCAGCTTCATCGCCAAGCAGGAAGTGGCCACCTGGCCCTTCTTCGGCACGCTGGCGCGGCTGCAGCGCACCGTGTTCGTCGAACGCGAGAAGCGCCACCGCACCGCCGAGCATCGCGACGAGATGATCGAGCGTCTGGCCAGCGGCGACAGCCTGATCCTGTTCCCGGAAGGCACTTCGTCGGACGGGTTGCGCATCCACAATTTCAAATCGGCGTTCTTCGCCGCCGCCGAGCGCCCCATCGGCAACAAGCAGCTGACGGTGCAGCCGGTCTCGCTGGGCTATGCCAGGCTGAATTACATGCCGGTCGGCCGGCGCTGGATGCCGCTCTTCGCCTGGGTCGGCGACGAGGATCTGGTGCCGCATCTGTGGCGCTTCCTCAAGGTCGGCCCCTGTGAGGCGGTGGTGGAATTCCATCAGCCGGCCACGATCGACCAGTTCAATTCGCGCAAGGGCCTGGCGGCCTGGTGCCACCAGAGGGTTCTCGAAGGCCTGAGCGACATCAATGCCGGCCGCGATCCCGGCCGCCGCACCCCGCCGCAGAAGCCGGCCCTGCCCGCCGAGTTTCTGGCAGATCGCGAATAGGGCGCGGCGGCGGTGCAATCTTGACCGCCAGCTCCGGATGCGGTAGTATTTTTGTCGTAAGATACTGTTTTATAATATGTTTTCAGAAAATACGGCGATATAAGCCAGGATAAGCACGCGATAAGCCGAAATAAGGCTGCTATAAGCACAAATAAGCTCGCAATAAGCCGGTATAAGCCGGTTACAGGCCCGGACAAACTTGCCATAAGCCGCCAGCCCATCTTTCGGGCAGTCCTTTAACTGATTGATTTTACTGTGAAGAATCTGTGACGCCGCGATCCGGCCGGCGCGGTTGTGCTTTCCTTGCGGCGATTCGGGTGATACCCTTGGATTCGGTCGTCATTCGTTAACAAGGAGCGTCTGGGGCGCCGCCCGTTCTACTCCGCTACGGCAGCCGCCCCGCTGAAACCCGGACTTGGCCAAAAAGCTGTTCATCAAGACCCACGGCTGCCAGATGAACGTCTACGACTCCGCCCGCATGGCGGACGTGCTGGCCCCGCTGGGATACGCCAGGACCGAGACCCCCGATGACGCCGACATGGTGATCATCAACACCTGCCACATCCGCGAAAAAGCCGCCGAGAAGGTGTTCTCCGAACTCGGCCACTGGCGCATCCGCAAACATGCCGCCCAGGCCAAAGGCGCGGACGTCACCATCGCGGTGACCGGCTGCGTCGCCCAGGCCGAAGGCGACGAACTGGTCAACCGCGCGCCCTTCGTCGATCTGGTGATCGGCAGCCAGGCCTATCACCGCCTGCCCGAACTGCTGGCGCGCGCCGAACGCGCCCGCGTCAAGGGCACCGGCGGGCGCGGCATCCTCGCCACGGAATTTCCGCCCGACTCGAAATTCGATCATCTCCCTGATGAGATCAGCGCCGCGCCCGGACCGGTCGGCTATCTCGCGGTGCAGGAAGGCTGCGACAAATTCTGCACCTTCTGCGTCGTGCCCTATACGCGCGGCGCCGAATATTCGCGCCCGGCCGAAGCCATCATTGCGGAGGCCGATCGCCTGGTGGCGGCCGGTGTGCAGGAAATCGCGCTGCTCGGCCAGAATGTGAATGCCTGGCATGGCGCAGGGCCGGACGGCCGCACCTGGTCGCTCGGCCGGCTGCTGCGCGTGCTCAACGACCGTTTCGCCAAAACCCATCCGCGCCTGCGCTGGCGCTACACCACCTCGCATCCGCGCGAGATGGACGACGAGCTGATCGCCGCCCACGCCGACGTCGCCGGCCTGATGCCCTTCCTGCATCTGCCGATCCAGTCCGGGGCCGATGCGGTGCTGAAGGCGATGAATCGCGGCCATCGCGGCGAGGACTATCTGCGCATCGTCGAGAAGCTGCGCCGCGCCCGGCCCGATATTGCGCTGAGTTCGGATTTCATCACCGGCTTCCCCGGCGAGACCGATGCCGATTTCGAGCAGACGCTGCAGCTCGTGCGCGAAGTGCGTTTCGCTGCGGCCTATTCCTTCAAATATTCACCACGGCCGGGCACGCCGGGCAGCCTGCTGCCCAAACGCGTATCGGACGCCGTCAGCAGCGAACGGCTGCAGGCGCTGCAGGCCCTGCTGCAGCAGCAGTCCGAAGCCTTCAACCGCGCCTGCGAGGGCCGCGTGCTGGATGTGCTGTTCGAGCGGCCCGGTCGGCAGAGCGGCCAGCTGATCGGCCGCTCGCCCTATATGCAGGCCGTCTATGTCGCCGACCCCGCATTGCGGATCGGCGATCTCATGCCGGTCACGATCACCGGCGGCTATGCCAATTCGCTGGCCGGCGAGATCGCCCGGCGCGAGGCCGCGTGACGCGGGCGCGGCACAGAGATCTTTTGGAAGCAACGAGGCTGAAGCCTGTGAGCGATGCACGCGGTCCGGAGCCATCCGGTCAACCGATCATTCTCGATTTCGACGACAACCGCCTGCTGGCGCTGCTGTTCGGCGAGCATGACCGCCATCTGGCACGCATAGAAGAACGCGTCGGTGTGGCGGTCGCCTCGCGCGGCAACCGGCTGATGATCACCGGCCCTGCCGACGCGCAGGCGCAGGCGAAAAAGATTCTGACCGATCTCTATCGGCGGCTCGAAACGGGCGCCGAGATCGAGATGGGCGATGTTGACGGTGCCATCCGCATGACCCTGGGAGGTCCGATGAATGCTCCAGTGAGTGGTAATGCAAAGCTGCGTGACAAGGCGGAACTGATCCGCGACGACCGACCGGTGCCGGACGGTGCGGTGCGCACCAAGAAGCGCATCATCCTGCCGCGCTCGCAGACGCAGAAGATCTACTTCGACGCCCTGCAGAAACACGAACTGGTTTTCGGCCTCGGCCCAGCCGGCACCGGCAAGACCTATCTGGCGGTCGCCATGGCGGTGTCGATGCTGCTGGAAGGCCGCGTCGACCGCATCATCCTGTCGCGCCCCGCGGTGGAAGCCGGCGAGCGGCTCGGCTTCCTGCCGGGCGACATGCGCGACAAGATCGATCCCTATCTGCGCCCGCTTTACGATGCGCTCTACGACATGCTGCCGGCCGAACGCGTGGCGAAGGGCCTGGAAAGCGGCGAGATCGAAGTGGCGCCGCTCGCCTTCATGCGCGGCCGTACGCTCGCCAATGCCTTCGTCATTCTCGACGAGGCGCAGAATACCTCGCCGGTGCAGATGAAGATGCTGCTGACCCGGCTGGGCGAGAATTCGCGTCTTGCGGTGACAGGCGACATGTCGCAGATCGACTTGCCGATCGGTGTTCCTTCGGGACTGCGTCATGCGCTCGACATCCTCGAAGGCGTGGAGGGCATCGCCTTCGTGCGCTTCGGCGAGGCCGATGTGGTGCGCCACCCGCTGGTCACCAAGATCGTGCGCGCCTATGCCCAGCATGAACAGGATCTCGGCCTGCCGCGGCCCGATGCGGCCGGCCGACCCAGGCGCTGATCTTGGCGTGGACGACGCCTGCCAGTTGAACTGAGCCGCCGAATTTGCCAAAAAGCCCTGCACCATGCCCGACGGTTCCAGTATCGAGATCGATATCCGCATTGCCAGCAGCGCCTGGCGTGCGGCTTTGCCCAATCCGGCCGCCGCCGTGCGGCGCGCGGCGATTGCCGCGCTGAAGGCCGAACTGCCCGCCCGGAAGAAGGGCGCGCCGAAGACCGGTCTGAGCATCCTGCTCACCGACGATGCCGAGATGCGCAAGCTGAATGCCGGCTGGCGGGCCAAGGACAAGCCGACCAACGTGCTGTCTTTCCCCGCTGAAAATGCCGTCGATCCGGCCAGGCCGCCGGCCTATCTCGGCGATGTGGCGCTCGGCCTTGCCACCTGCAGGCGCGAGGCGCGCGAGCAGAAGAAGACGCTGGCCGACCATGTCGCACATCTGACCGTGCATGGCGTGCTGCACCTGCTGGGCTACGACCATATGGACGACGAGCAGGCGGAAGCGATGGAGCCGCTGGAAACCGAGATCCTGGCCGGCATGGGGATCGCCGATCCCTACAGGATGGCGGCGCCGAAACCGAAAGCGAAAGCGAAAGCGAAAAAGGCTGCGAAGAAACCCGCTGCCAAAAAGAAAACCGTGAAGAAAGCCGCGAAGGCGTCTGTGAAGAAAAACGCAGCGACGCGGAAAAGAAAACCCGCAGCGAAGCGGAAAAGCGCAAGATGAGCGAGACGCGCGACAACGGCGCCACATTGTGGAAGCGGCTGCTGTCGCTGCTGCGCGGCCGGGGCGAAGAATCTTTACGCGACAGTATCGAAGAGCTGCTGGAAGAGCATGCCGACGACAGCACCACGCCGGAGGAAACCGCCGAACGCGCGCTGCTGCGCAATGTGCTGGAAGTCGGCGAGCTGCGGGTCGGCGAGATCCGCGTGCCGCGCACCGATATCATCGCCGTGCCGCTGGAGATCGAATTCGAGAAGCTGGTGAAGACCCTGGTGGACGCCGAGCATTCGCGCCTGCCGGTCTATCGCGGCAACCTTGATGACGTGATCGGCATGGTGCATGTCAAGGACGTGCTGCCCTATCTCGCCGGCGCCCGCAGCGGCTTCTCGCTCGAAAAAGTCCTGCGCAAACTGCTGGTGGTGCCACCATCGAAATCGGTGCTCGAACTGCTGCGCGAAATGCGCGATACCCGCGTGCATATGGCCATCGTGGTCGATGAATATGGCGGACTCGACGGCCTGGTCACCATCGAAGACCTGGTCGAGCAGATCGTCGGCGAGATCGACGACGAGCATGACGTGGCGGCCGGCGGCATGCTGATCCAGCGGTCCGACGGCGTGCTGGAAGCACTCGGCCGCTGCCCGATCGACGACCTTGAGGAAAAGCTCGGCCGCAGCCTGCTCGATCCCGAGGATGACAGCGATGTCGATACCGTGGGCGGCCTGATCGTGTCGCATCTCGGCCGCGTGCCGCTGCGCGGCGAGCAGGTTGAGCATCCGGCCGGCCTCTCCTTCGAAGTGCTGGAAGCCGATCCGCGCCGCGTGAAGCGCGTGCGCATCCGCCAGCTGGCGCCGCAACCCAGCGCCGATGCGGCGTAACGCCTAAATGAGTCTGTGCGCCGTTCTGGCGGCCTGGCAGGGACTGCGCGGCTGGCGCCGCTATGGCGCGGCTTTGCTGCTGGGCGCGCTGCTGGCCGCGGCACAGGCGCCGCTGTCGCTCTGGCCGCTGGCCTTCCTCTGCTTCATCCTGCTGCTGCATCTTGACGACGGCGGTGGCGACGCTGTTGCAAAGCGGCGCAGCTTTTTCACGCTGTTCGCCTTCTGCTATGGCTATTTCGTCGCCGGGCATTACTGGATCGGCATCTCCTTCTTTGTCGATGCGGCGAAATTCGCCATTCTGCTGCCGCTGCCGGTGCTTGGTCTGCCCATCGTGCTGGCGCTGTTTCCGGCCACCGGGGCCTGGCTTGCCTGGCTGGTTTCGCGCGGCCATCGCGTCGTCTACATGCTGCTGATGCCGTTCGGCTGGCTGGCCGGCGAATGGCTGCGCGGCCATGTCGCCACCGGCTTTCCGTGGAATCTGGTCGGCTATGTCTGGGGCGACTGGCCGGCGGCGATGCAGCTTGCAGCATATATCGGCGCGCAGGGCCTCGGCCTGCTGACCATGCTGGCGGCCAGCGGTATCGCCGTCGCGCTGCAGGGGCGTCGCATCGCACTTGCCTTGCCGGGATTGTTTGCCGGCGCGATGGGTCTCGCGGCTTTGCGCATGCCGGCGGAGATCGCCATGCTGCCCGATGTCCATCTGCGGCTGGTGCAGCCCAGCATCGAGCAGACGCTGAAATGGCAGGACGGCCTGCGCCAGCAGCATCTGCAGCAGCATGTCGCGCTCAGCCTGCAGCCAGCGGAAAAGAAGCTGACCCATGTGATCTGGCCCGAGACGGCGATCCCCTATCTGCTGGACGAGGAACCGGGCCTGCGCGATGCGCTGGCGAAGCGGCTGGCCCAGCAGCAGGGACCGGGCACGGTCCTGATCACCGGGGCGCCCCGACGAGAGGCGCAAGCCTCCAGTCCGCGCGATGTCGCCATCTACAACAGCGTCTTCGCGCTCGGCAGCGACGCGGAAATTTCCGCGCGCTACGACAAGGTGCATCTGGTGCCGTTCGGCGAATATCTGCCGTTCCGCAATCTGCTCAAGCCGCTTGGCCTCGATGCGGTGGCGGCCGGCGCGGTGGATTTCTCCTTCGGTCGCGACATGTCGCCCATCGCCATCCCCGGTTTGCCCTTTGCGCGCGTGCTGATCTGCTACGAAGCGATCTTCGCCGATGAATCGATGCAGCGGGTCGATGGCGGTCAGCCGGCCGCCGGCCTGCTGCTCAATCTCACCAACGATGCCTGGTTCGGCCGCTCGTCCGGTCCCTACCAGCATTTTTCCGCTGCGAAATTCCGCGCGGTCGAACAGGGCCTGCCGCTGGTGCGCGCCGCCAACAACGGCATCAGCGCCATCGTCGATCCCTATGGCCGCGTCACCATGCGGCTTGGCCTTGATGAAATCGGTGTCGTCGATGGCGGTTTACCGGCCTCAAGAGCGCAGCGTCCGCCTTACGCGCGTATCGGCGACAGCCCCCTGCTCGCGTTTGCGCTCGTGCTTCTCATTGCCGGTTTTGTCGCCCTGCACCGGGCGTCAAAGCATTGACCGCGCCGCCGGTCGCAGGTTTAGTCCAACATGTGATTGTGGTTTTCGTACACGAGTAGAGGGCAGTTCCGTGCCGAAGAATTCGGTTGATGTGCATGTTGGCAATCGTTTGAAGTTGCGCCGCACCATGGTTGGCATGAGTCAGGACAGGCTGGGCCAGATGGTCGGCCTGACCTTTCAGCAGATCCAGAAATACGAAAAGGGTGCCAACCGTATCGGCGCCAGCCGCCTCTACCAGTTTGCCACCCTGCTCGATGTGCCGCCGGCCTATTTCTTCGAAGGGCTCGAAGGCCAGCCGGTGACGGCGCGGGATGGCCGCACGCTGAGTGCTGCCGTGCCGGCTGACAGCCCGGCCGCCTCAATCACGCGGGAAGATGTGGAATTGCTGCGCGCTTTCCGTGGCCTGCCGCAGTCTGGCCTGCGCCGCCGCATCATCGACCTGGTCTGGGCCATGAACGGCGACACCGCGGCCGAGGTCGCCGCCGAACCCGAAACCGTGCCGGCCTGACCCTTCAGGCCCTTCAAGGTCACGCCTCATTTGGGCCATGCCCCAAGAGGGTCACGGCATTTGGCTTGACCATTGCGGCAACCTCTGCGAAATAACCGGACTTTCGCGTTTTCCCAATTCCGGCGTGCGCCAAGCGACCGGTGCGGGATTACGCAAGCTTCGGGCCGGTTGGCGCGGCCGCTTGAGGAGATAATAACGTGGCGCGTTCCTCGTATCTGTTTACCAGTGAATCGGTTTCCGAAGGTCATCCGGACAAGGTCTGCGACCAGATCTCCGATGGCGTACTCGATCTCTTCCTCAAGGAAGACCCGTATGCCCGCGTGGCCTGCGAAACCCTGACCACCACCAACCGCGTCGTCATCGCCGGCGAAGTGCGCGGCCCCAAGAGCCTGGTGTCGAAGTCGGGCGCGGTGAACAAGAAGAAGATCGAAGAGGTGGCGCGCGCCACCATCAAGAAGATCGGCTACGAACAGAAGGGCTTCCACTGGAAGACCGCCAAGGTCGACGTGCTGCTGCATGGCCAGTCGGCCCACATCGCCGCCGGCGTCGATTCGGCCGGCAACAAGGATGAAGGCGCCGGCGACCAGGGCATCATGTTCGGTTATGCCTGCAACGAGACGCCGGAACTGATGCCGGCGCCGCTGCAGCTGTCGCACAATATCCTGTCGGCGCTCGCCGCCGTCCGCCACAGCGGCAAGGAGCCGTTGCTCGGTCCGGATGCCAAGAGCCAGGTCACGCTGCAGTACAGGAACGGCAAGCCGACCGGCGCCACCGCCATCGTGGTTTCGACGCAGCATGCGGCGAAGGACAAGAAGGGCCGCCAGCTCGAATCCGGCGACATCAAGCGCATCGTGCGTCCTTACGTGCAGAAGGTGATGCCGAAGGGCTGGATGTGCGATGACGAGCATTTCTACGTCAATCCGACCGGTCGCTTCGTCATCGGCGGTCCGGACGGCGATTGCGGCCTGACCGGCCGCAAGATCATCGTCGACACTTACGGCGGCGCGGCCCCGCATGGCGGCGGCGCTTTCTCGGGCAAGGATCCGACCAAGGTTGACCGTTCGGCCGCCTATGTCTCGCGCTATCTGGCGAAGAACGTGGTCGCTGCCGGCCTGGCCGACAAGTGCCTGATCCAGCTGTCGTATGCGATTGGCGTGGCCTATCCGCTGTCGGTCTATGTCGACACCTACGGCACCGGCAAGGTCGACGAGAACAAGATCTCGAAGATCCTGCAGGAACTGGTGAAGCTGAGTCCGCGCGGCATCCGCGAGCATCTCAAGCTGAACCGCCCGATCTATGCCCGCACTGCTGCTTACGGTCATTTCGGCCGCAAGCCGGAAAAGGACGGCGGCTTCTCCTGGGAGAAGACCGACCTGGTCAAGGATCTGAAATCGGCCTTCAACGTCCGCTAAGGGCGTTGAAGCACGATCGTGTCTGACGAAGAGTCTGCGGCCGCGTCGAGACGCCTGATCTTCGGGCGTCGGCGCGGCCGCAAATTTTCTCCAACCCGCGAAACCGCCTTCGCCGACTGGCTGCCGCGCCTGAGCATGGCGCTGCCGCCGGAAGGACAGGTGTTGCATCCGGACTCGCTGTTCGCGCAGCCGATGAAGCACGGATACTGGGTCGAGGTCGGTTTCGGCGACGGGCAGCATCTGCTGGCGCTGGCCGAGGCCAATCCCGAGGTCGGCTTCCTTGGCGTCGAACCCTATGAGCCCGGCGTGGCCAAGCTGGTCTCGCGCATCGCCGCGCGTGTCACCGCTGGCGGGCCCGACAATATCCGCATCCTGATGGACGATGCACGGCTGCTGCTGAAGGCGCTGCCCGATGGCGGCATCGCGCGCGGCTTTACGCTGTTTCCCGATCCCTGGCCGAAGAAGCGGCATCAGTGGCGCCGCATCGTCAATGCCGAGACGCTGGCCGACTGGGCGCGGCTGATCCCGCCGGGCGGTGAGTTGCGGCTGGCCACCGATGTGCCGGATTACCAGCGCTGGATGCTGCGCCATATCCTGGCCGAACCGCGCTTTGACTGGCAGGCGGAAACGAGTGCCGACTGGCTGCGCCGCCCGGCCGACTGGCCGGCCAGCAAATACGAGCAGAAGGCGATATCCGCCGGCCGCACCCCGCATTATTATCGGCTGTGCCGGGTCTGACCTCACCAAGAGGACTGTGATGCCGCTACGCCTGCTGGCAGCCGCCTTTGCGGCAGCACTGCTGGCCACCATGGGGTTGATGTTCGCCCGGGTGGCAAGCGCGCCGGCCGGTCTGCTCGATCCCCGCGAGGGCGACTTCCTGCTGCTGCACCATCTGGCGCTGGGCGTGGCAGGCGGCTTTGCGTTGCAGGTTTTCCTGCTTTACCGGCCTTTTACAGGGATTTACCGCGCGTTGGCCTGGGGTGCAGCCGGCTTCGTGGCGCTCACCCTGATGCCCTGGCTGGTGCTGCCCGAGACGGTACCCGGGCAGGTCACGGCCCGGTTTCCGCTGCGCTGGCTGATCGTGGCGGCCTGCACTGCCGGCGGCCTGTGGCTGCTCTGGTCGCCGGGAATGGGGGGAAACCCGCGCCGCCACCGCCGCCTGGCCGGTCTGGGCCTGCTGCTGCTGCCGCTGCTCGCCGGCATCCTTGATGGCGGGGATCCGGGCCTGACCGAAACAGCGGCTGCAGGCGCCGCGGACGGCGATGGTGCCGATCCGGGGCAAGACTTTGCGGTCTGGCGCGGGCTCGGCCTCAACCTGCTGTTCTGGCTGCTGCTGGGGCTGTTTTCGGTCCTGACCGCCCGCCGGATCGTGCAACGGCCGCAGAACGGTGAGGGTGGCGTCGAGGCGGACGAAAACCCACCCGGAAACGGCCCCCGCGGACCCTGACTCGACCGGGTTAAAACGGGCGCAAAAGCCTTGCATTGGCTGAATTTGCCGCTATAACAGCCTCCGACATTGCTGGCCTGGTCCATGGCTGGATCGGGAAGAGGACATGGGCCGGTGCGGCCCATTTTTTGTTTCTGTTGGTTTCACTCTCCGCGGCAGCGGAATGTGGGTCCGGCGGACGCCTCGGGCCGGCAGCAAGATCGACAGGATTGACGGCAAGGAACCCACGCACGCATGGATGCGGCGACCCGGATTGCGGACCTGATTGCACCCACGCTGGAAGGCATGGGCTTTCAGCTCGTGCGCGTCAAGCTGATGGGCACCGAGCGACCGGTGCTGCAGATCATGTTCGAACGCGATACCGGTGGCGCGCCCCACGATGGCGGTATCACGGTGGACGATTGCGCCGAGGTCAGCCGCGCGGTCAGCGCCGTGCTCGATGTGGAAGATCCGATCAGCGGCGCCTACCGGCTGGAAGTGTCGTCGCCCGGCCTGGATCGTCCGCTGGTCAAGCCGGCCGATTTCGCCCGCTTCAAGGGCTTTGCGGCCAAGGTGGAACTCGGCCGTCCGCTCGATGGCCGCAAGCGTTTCCAGGGCCGTATCGGCGGCCTGGAGGGCAGTGACGTGCTGCTGCGCGACGAGGAGAAGGGCAGCGAAGCGCGCCTGCCCGTGGCCGAGATCGCCAGCGCCAAACTGATTGTCACCGACGACCTGATCACCGCGAGCCTCGCGGGACGCAGTGCGGCGGCGAATTGAGTCTTTACCGGTAAGTTTCGAGGAACAGGAACCATGGAAACGGTAACCAGCTTCAACCGGCTCGAGCTGCTGCAGGTGGCTGATGCGGTCGCCCGCGAGAAGGCGATCGAGCGCGATGTCGTGCTGATGGCGATGGAAGATGCGATCCAGAAGGCGGCGCGCTCGCGCTACGGCCTGGAAAACGACATCCATGCCGAGATCGACCGGAAGTCGGGCGAGATTCGTCTGGAGCGTCATCTGCAGGTCGTCGAGAAGATCGAGAACGATGCCATCGAGATCGGCATCGGTGAGGCGCAGCGCCGCAATCCGGACGCGCAGGTCGGCGACGTGATCGCCGAGCCGCTGCCGCCGATCGATTTTGGCCGCATCGCCGCGCAGACCGCCAAGCAGGTGATCGTTCAGAAGGTGCGCGAGGCCGAGCGCGAGCGCCAGTATGCCGAATACAAGGACCGCATCGGCGAGATCGTGAACGGTCTGGTCAAGCGCGTGGAATACGGCAACGTCACCATCGATCTGGGTCGCGCCGAAGCCATCCTGCGCCGCGACGAACTGCTGCCGCGCGAGACCTTCCGCCAGGGCGACCGCGTGCGTGCCTATATCTACGACGTGCGCCGCGAACCGCGCGGCCCGCAGATTTTCCTGTCGCGCTCGCATCCGCAGTTCATGGCCAAGCTGTTCGCCCAGGAAGTGCCGGAAGTCTACGACGGCATCATCGAGATCCGCGCCGTGGCGCGCGATCCGGGCAGCCGCGCCAAGATCGCCGTGCTGTCGAACGACAACTCGATCGATCCGGTCGGCGCCTGCGTCGGCATGCGCGGCAGCCGCGTGCAGGCCGTGGTGAACGAACTGCAGGGCGAGAAGATCGACATCATCAAGTGGTCGCCCGACCCGGCGACTTTCATCGTCAACGCGCTGGCCCCGGCCGAAGTGGCCAAGGTGGTGCTGGACGAGGAAGCCAATGCCGTTGAAGTCGTGGTGCCGACCGACCAGCTGTCGCTGGCGATCGGCCGTCGCGGCCAGAATGTTCGTCTGGCCTCGCAGCTGACCGGCTACGACATCGACATCCTGACCGAGGAAGAAGAGTCCGAGCGCCGCCAGAAGGAATTCCGCGAGCGCAGCCAGCTGTTCATCGATGCGCTGGACGTGGACGAGACGCTGGCCCAGCTGCTGGTCACCGAAGGCTTCACCAAGATCGAGGAACTCGCCTATCTGCCGGTGGAAGAGCTGGCCGAGATCGAGGGCTTCGACGGCGATATCGCCAACGAGCTGCATGAGCGCGCCGGCGAATACATCGACAAGCGCAATTCCGAGTTTGAAGACAAGCGCAAGGCGCTGGGTGTCAGCGACGAGGTGGCCGGGATCGAAGGCCTGACCCCGTCGATGCTGGTGGCGCTGGGCGAAAAGGGCGTGAAGACGCTCGACGATCTGGGCGATCTGGCCGGCGACGAGTTGCAGGAGATCGTCGGCGAAGGTCTTTCCAATGAAGATGCGAACGCCATCATCATGGCGGCGCGTCAGCATTGGTTCGAAGGTGAGGAAGGCGGCCAGGCGTAAGGCCCGGCCGTCGGGACGATCGCGCGATGCCGCAGCGGCGCTGTCTGCTGACCGGCCAGCGCGCGGAAGCCGAAACCCTGCTGCGGTTCGCCGTGGTGGAGGATTCGGTGGTGCCGGATCCGGCGCATCGGCTTCCCGGCCGCGGGCTCTGGCTCGCGCCGGCACCGGATGCGGTGGCGACGGCGGTGGCCAGGGGCATGTTCGCCCGGGCCGCGAAACGCAAGCTGCGGGTACCGGCCGATCTGCCGGTACGCTGTTGCCAAGCCTGGACGGCCCATGCGGCCGCGCAGGTGACGAAGGCCCGGCGCGCCGGGCTGGTACTGGCCGAGAGGCACGCAGGGGCAGACACGGTGTCTGCCGATGCGACCGCGCTCGGTCTGGGGCGGCTGGCGCTGACACGCTCGCCGCTGACACGGCGTGCGGTGGCCGATCTGGCGCTGCTTGCCCGGCTGGTTCCGCCCTCCTGAGAGGGCGCTGACCGGAGGGTGGGGTGGCCGCAGGCCGGGCCCGCCCTAGGTAAGGCCACTGGAGCCAACCGGCATCAGTGGAATTTGATTTGAAGCGGTAGGCGGAAGCGGACTGTATGAGCGACGTGAACGAGCAGGATAAGGACAAGACCTCGGCCAAGCCCAAGCGGCTCGAGCTGAAGAAGACCGTTGAAACCGGACAGGTGCGCCAGAGCTTCAGCCATGGCCGCACCAAGGCGGTGACGGTCGAGGTGCGCAAGAAGCGCACCATTGTCCCGCCGGGTTCGAAAGCTGCGGCAGAGGCCGCGCCGGCCGCCGCCGCACCGGCTGCTGCCGCGCCGCGCACGGCTGCGCCCAGCGTGCATGTACCCTCGCATGCCGAGAAGATTGCCGAATACGATGCCGCCAAGGCGGCCAAGGCTGCCGAAGAGGCGGCTGCTGCTGCGGCTGCACGCGCGGCCGAACCCGCCGCCGCGCCGCGTCCCGCCGC
>JAEYSS010000197.1 GCA_023434425.1 Pseudomonadota bacterium
AGTTTCCCCGAAGAGACCCGCCGCTCGCTGACTGCGTTGTGCGCCGGCGTTCCCGGCGCGCGCTGGGTCAACCCCGATCAGTTCCACCTCACGCTCCGTTTCATCGGCGAAGTCGATGGCCGCACCGCCCGCACGGTGTCCGAAGCGCTCTCCGCCATCACCATGCCGGATTTCGACCTTGAACTGTTCGGCGTCGGCACCTTCGGCGACAAGCGCAAGGCCAATTCGCTCTGGGCCGGCGTGCGGCCCAACGCCGCGCTGAACCGCCTGCAGGACAAGGTCGACAATGCCATGCTGCGTGCCGGCCTCGCGCCAGACCGCCGCAAATTCAGCCCCCACGTGACGCTGGCGCGGCTGAACAATGCACCCTTCGACCGTATCGGCGCATACCTGAGCCATCATGCGCTGTATGCCGGCCCGCGCTATCGCTGCGACCGTTTCACGCTCTATTCCAGCTTCCTGTCGTCGTCGGGTGCGATCTACACGCCCGAGCAGATCTATCGCCTGGATGGCGGTGTGGCGGAGGATGCCGAACATGACTGGATGGCCGACGAGGCCGATGCCTGGGACCAGGATCATGGCGACTGGGACAAGGCTGAAGCGGCGGCCTACGGTGCCGAGTAACCGGGCTGAATGAACCGCAGACCGCGCTCCATCGTGGTGCTGACCGGTGCCGGCATCTCGGCCGAATCCGGTCTCGGCACCTTCCGCGACAAGGACGGTCTGTGGACCAAATACGACCTGAACGAGGTGGCGACGCCGGAGGGTTTCGCGCGCAATCCCGTGCTGGTGCACGACTTCTACAATGCGCGGCGCAGGAATCTGCTCGACGCCGCGCCCAATGCGGCTCATGCCGCGCTGGCCGAACTGGAGCGGCGGTTCGATGGCGACTTTCTGCTGGTGACGCAGAATGTCGACGACCTGCATGAACGCGCCGGCTCTGCCAAGCTGATGCATATGCATGGCGAGCTGTTCAAAATCCGCTGCGAGGATTGCGGCAATGTGCTGGACTGGCGGCAGGATCTCGATCTGTCGACCACCTGTCCCGCCTGTGCCACCACGGGCCGCTTGCGGCCGCATGTGGTCTGGTTCGGCGAAATGCCGCTCCACATGGAGGCGATCTACGACGCGCTGGCGCTCTGCGACCTGTTCGTCTCGATCGGCACGTCGGGGCAGGTCTACCCGGCGGCGGGTTTCGTCGCCGATGTGCGCCGGCGCGGCCTTGCGCATACCGTCGAGCTCAATCTGGATCCTTCCGACGGCTTTTCGCTGTTCGCGGAGAAAATCTACGGCCCCGCGACGCAGGTGGTGCCGGCTTTCGCCGCACGCCTGCTCGAAATCTGAGCCCAGATCCGATACTGCCAGCTTAGGTTTGCGCCAGGACATGCCGCATAGGTTGAAACTGACGCCGCGGCCTGATTCGCCGTTGCGACCAAGTAGCAGGTACGACTAGGTTTCGTCGCCGCCATGACCGCTTCCCAGACCAATTCCGTATTCTCCGCTGCCGCTCTGCGTTGGTATGACACCGCCTTTGCCGATGCGGTGATGGAACGTGAATTTCAGCAGGCCGAGGGACCGAGCGCCATCGTGTATGCCCGGTTTGCGCTGGGACTGGCCGCGGTGCTGTTTGCCAGTTTCGGCATCACCGACTGGCTCTTCGCGCCCAATGCGCCGATGATGAGTGCGATCCGTGGCGCCAGCATTCTGGTGCTGCTTCTCGCCTTTGTCGCCACCTATGTTCCAGGCATGCAGTCGCGTCACCAGCTGGTGACGCAGCTCGGCGCACTCTCCGTGGGCGTCGGCTATATCGGCGTCGTCGCGCTGGCACCGCCGCAGTTGCTGCCGCTCTATCTCGACTGCGTGATCCTGATCATCATCGGCGTTTTCGTGGTGCTGCGCATGGGTACGCTGCGCGCCTCGCTCTCGGTACTGCTGGTCATGGCGCTGCTGGATGTGACTTATCTTTATGTCGGCCTCGGCTCGCAGGAGGATTTTGTCGTCTATCAGCTGATCATGATTTCGGCTTTCGCAATCGGCTTCTTCTCGAACTACATCTACGAGCGGCAGCGCCGGATCACCTATCTCGGTCGTCGCGCCGCCGAACAGCAGGCCGCCCGGCTGGAACAGGCGCTGCGCCGCGCCGCCGAAGCGCAGATGCAGGCCGAGCAGGCCGCTCGCGTCAAAAGCGATTTCGTCGCCCATGTCAGTCATGAGTTGCGCACGCCGCTGAATGCCGTGATCGGCTTCGGCGAGGTGCTGGAGCGGCAGATTTTCGGCCCGCTCGGCCACAGGAAATACGCCGAGTATGCCCGTGATATTCGCGAGAGCGGCCAGCATCTGCTGTCGCTGATCAATGACGTGCTCGATCTGTCCAAGGTCGAGGCCGGCCGCATGGAACTGCATCGCGAACTGCTGGCGCCGCACGAACTGGCGCGTGCCAGCCTGGTGCTGGTCTCAGGGCTCTCGCATCTGCGCGGCACCCGGATCGAGGTCGACGTGGCGCAGGATCTGCCGCCGGTCTATGGCGATGCGCGCGCGATCAAGCAGATGCTGGTGAACCTGCTGTCGAATGCGCTGAAATTCTCGCCACCCGGTGGCGCGATCCGGATCGGTGCCGAGGCCGGCGAGCGCATCGTGCGCTTCGTCATCAGCGACAACGGTCCGGGCATGACGGCCGCACAAGTACAGATCGCCATGACGCCGTTCGGCCAGGTCAGCGGCATGGTGGCCGACAGCGAGCGCGGCACCGGGCTGGGGCTGGCGTTGGCCAACAGCCTGGCGGAACTGCATGGCGCGCCGCTGCAACTCGACTCCGAGCCGGGCCGCGGCACGCGTGCGATTATCACGCTGCCGCGTGGCGATACGCGGCAGCTCGCCGCGGACTGAAGGTCAGTCGGGAACGCTGGCCTCGATACGGTCGATGTCGTCGTCCGACAGGCCGACATGATGGCCGATCTCGTGGATCAGGACGTGGCGCACGACATGGCGCAGGGATTCGCCGCACTCGCACCAGTAATCCAGCAGCGGCCGGCGATAGAGGAAGATCATGGCCGGCATGGTGCCGGTCTCGCCGCGCTGCTCGGCCACGAAGCTGCCGCCGGTATATAGCCCCAGCAGGTCGAACGGCGTCTCGCACTCCATCTCCCGCAGCACGTCCTCGTCGGGAAAGTCGGCTACCTGGATCGGCACGCCGTCGATATAAGGACCGAGCGCAGGTCGCAGACGTTTCAGCTCGGCCTCGCCGATGGTGGCGAGATCGTCCAGGCTGGGGGCGGTTAGTTTGGCGGCATCATTCATGCGGCAGAACGTCTCAAACGGTGCAGGCGCGGTTGAAGCGGGGTATTCTGCGCGCTAGCTTGCGCAGCAACCGAAGTCCGAGGAGGATGACATGGCCGTCGCCAAACTGGAAGGCGCCGCCCGCCGGGCCGCATTGCAGGCCTTGGCCGGCTGGCAGGAAGTCAAAGGCCGCGATGCCATCGTGAAGACCTTTGTCTTCGCGGATTTCAACACCGCCTTCGGCTTCATGACGCGCATCGCGATCCAGGCCGACAAGGCCGATCATCATCCCGAATGGTTCAATGTCTATAATCGCGTCGAGATCACGCTGACCACGCATGATGTAGACGGACTGAGCGAACGCGATGTGAAACTGGCGACGTTTATCGATGCGGCTGCGACGGCAGCCGGCGGAAAGGTGAAATAGCATGAGCGCGGCATCACGCGGTCTGAAACGCGGCCTGGTTTTGGCTGCTATTGTCGCGCTGTTCGGCGTCTTCGGCTATCTCGCCATGCCCTGGCTGCTGCCGCAGCGCGGCGATGACAACGCCGGCAGCGGCGTGGTGAGCATCGGCGGGCCGTTTGCGCTGACCGACCAGGATGGCAGGGCGGTCACCGACAAGGATTTTGCCGGCAAGCTGATGCTGGTGTATTTCGGCTTCACCAATTGTCCGGATATCTGCCCCACCGGCCTGCAGACGATCGCACTGGCGATGGACCAGCTCGGCAACGATGCCGCAAAAGTGCAGCCGATCCTGATCACCGTGGATCCCGAACGCGATACCGCGCCGGCGATGAAGGAATATGTCCAGGCCTTCCACGAACGGCTGGTCGGCCTGACCGGTACGCCCGAGCAGATCGCCGCTGTCGCCAAGGCCTACCGGGTCTATTACCAGAAGGTCACGCTGAAGGACTCGAGTCTCGGCTACTCGGTCGATCATTCCGGCTTCATCTACCTGATGGATGGGAAAGGACAGTATCTCAGCCATTTCCGCCATGATGCGACGCCGGAGCAAATGGTGCAGCGGATCCGGCAGCGCCTGTAATTCCCTGATATTACTGCTTTTCAACCTGCCTGCACGCATATGTTGCAGCGCAAAATAAATCGTGCGGCCACTGACGAACCAGCGTAAGCTGTGGCAGCATGGTGACAGGGCACAATTCTCTAACGGTTTTGTCCGATCATTGTTTTGCGGTCGCCGTATTGCTGCCGCGCTCAAGCATCAGGGTGGAACCTATGCTCTACTCGCTTTATGAACTCCAGCATGCGGCCCTGCGGCCAGTCCGCGCCATGGTCGAGGCGCAGACGGCGGCGCTGAAGCTGCCGTATCTGCCGATGAACTACACGGCGGCGGCGCGCACGCTGGCGGCCGGGCTGGAAGTCTTCAGCAACATCACGCGGCGCTATCCGAAGCCGGAATTCGGCCTCGCCACCACGACAGTGGACGGCACCGTACGCAAAGTGACCGAGCATGACGTGCTCAGCCTGCCCTTCTGCCGGCTCAAGCATTTCGAGCGCGAAGGCTGCGAGACCCGCAACGATCCCAAGCTGCTGATCGTGGCGCCGATGTCGGGCCATTACGCCACGCTGCTGCGCGGCACGGTCGAGGCAATGCTGCCCAACCACGAGGTCTATATCACCGACTGGATCGATGCACGCGATGTGCCGCTGCGCCTGGGCCAGTTCGATCTCGACGACTATATCGACTATATCCGCGAATTCTTCGTCACGCTGGGCCCCGGCGCGCATGTGATGGGCGTATGCCAGCCCTCGGTGCCGGTGCTGGCCGCTGTGGCGCTGATGTCGGCCGAAAACGACGCGCATGTGCCGCGTTCGATGACCCTGATGGGCGGGCCGATCGATACCCGCATCAGCCCGACCGTGCCCAACAACCTGGCACAGGAACGCTCCATCGAGTGGTTCGAACACAGCGTGATCAACCGCGTGCCGCTTCCGCATGACGGTTTTATGCGCCAGGTCTATCCCGGCTTCATCCAGCTCACCGGCTTCATGACCATGAACCTGGACCGCCATGTCGGCGCGCATGTCCGCCTGTTCCATCACCTGATCAAGGGCGACGGTGACAGCGCCAAGGCGCATACCGACTTTTACGACGAGTACTTGGCCGTCATGGATCTGCCGGCAGAATATTACCTGCAGACCGTCAAGACCGTGTTCCAGGACCATGCGCTGCCGCGCGGCATCATGACCTGTCGCGACGAGAAGGTGGAATGCGCCGCGATCCGCAAGACCGCGCTGCTGACGGTGGAAGGCGAGAAGGACGATATCTCCGGCGTCGGCCAGACCATGGCGGCGCATGATCTCTGCCCGAACATCCCCAATGCCATGCGCGGGCATCATCTGCAGGCCGGCGTGGGCCATTATGGCGTGTTCAACGGCCGGCGCTGGCGCGAGGAAATTGCCCCGCGGGTCACGGCCTTCATCCGCCAGCATGACGGCAGCCAGCCGCGCCGGCGCTGACCGCCACGCCTGACCCCGGCCCATGCCTTTATAGCCGCGCCGGCTAGGCGTATTCTGCTGCGATGTCCCGTACCGAACCTTTCTGGCGCCGCAAGCGCCTCGACCAGATGACGCCCTCCGAATGGGAGTCGCTCTGCGATGGCTGCGGCAAATGCTGCCTTTATCGCCTGGAAGACCAGGATACCGGCGAACTGGAGCAGACCAACGTCGCCTGCAAGCTGCTGAACTGCGCCACCGGCCAGTGCAGCAACTATCCGAAGCGCAAAAAGATCGTGCCCGACTGTATCCAGCTCACGCCGGCGAAAGTGCAGAAGATGAACTGGCTGCCGGCGACCTGCGCCTATCGTCTGGTGGCGCAGGGCAGGGATCTCTACTGGTGGCATCCGTTGAAAAGCGGCAGCCGCCAGACCGTGCACCAGGCCGGTATTTCGGCGGCCGGTCGCGTCATTTCCGAGAAAGACGCCGGCAAGCTGGAAGACCATGTCGTCTACTGGCTCGACGACAAGGGCCCGCCCAAGCCGAAAAAGCGCTGATCCTATTTTTCATACGCGGCGCAATTGTGGAACGGGATTGCGACTGCGGCGTTTCTTCAGCAGTAGAGCTTTCCAGGACAGGCAGATGTCACCCACATCCTTCCGCTTATGGCTGATAACCGGCACCTTGCTGAGCGTGGCGGCCACAGCCCAGGCGCAGGGGCTGCCGCAAACGGAAGCCGACCGCATCCAGGCAGAGACACGTCGACTGGAGCAGGAGCGTGAGCAACGCTTCCAGCAACAGCAGACCGAACGCCGCATGGAGGCCGAGCGGCAGGACCAGCGCCGGCAGCAGGAACTGCGCCTGCAGGAACGCACGCCGCCGTCGTCGCGGCCCACACCACTGATTCCGCAGAATCCCAGGAACTAACGTAGCGATACGCCCGCTCCGATACTGGAACGCCGCCCCGCTTCCCCGCTAATCTGCGCGCCTGCGCCAGCAATACCCCTCGCGGGGCCGGGGAATAGCATGTTCAGCCTGCCGTCCATCGATGCCGACCTTGCCGCCAAATTCCGCGCGGTGAAGCTGCTGTCGCTCGATCTCGATGGCACGCTGACCGATGGCGGGCTCTACTATGCCGAGGATGGCAGCGAACTGCGTAAATACCATGTGCAGGACGGCTTCGGCATTCTGCTCGTGAAAGACGCCGGCATCGAAGTGGCGCTGATCACCCGCAGCGACACGCCGGCGATCCAGAAACGCATCGATCGCCTGAAGATCCGCTTCGGTCTGATGGGCGTCTATGAAAAGCTGCCCAGGCTGAAGGAAATCTGCGCCGAACTCGGCATCGGCCTCCACGAAGTCTGCCATGTCGCCGATGACGTCAACGACATGGATGTGATGGAGGCGGTCGGCCTGCCCATCGCCGTGTCGAATGCGCGGCCGATGGTGAAGAATGCCGCCGCCTATATCACCGAAACCGCCGGCGGCGCTGGCGCTGTGCGCGAAGTCTGCGACCTGCTGCTGGCGCATCAGGTCTGATCCACACGAAACGGAAGGGGAGTTCTCATGGCCATCGATTTCCAGGGCCGCGTTGCCATTGTCACCGGAGCCGGCGCGGGTTTGGGCCGCAGCCATGCATTGCTGCTGGCCGAGCGCGGCGCCAAAGTGGTGGTCAACGATCTGGGCGGTGGCGTCGATGGCACCGGCGGTTCGTCCAAGGCGGCCGATCTGGTGGTGGCGGAGATCAAGGCCAAGGGCGGCGAAGCCGTTGCCAATTACGACAGCGTGTCGGAGCCGGCCTCGGCGGCCAATATCGTCAAGACGGCGATGGACGCCTTCGGCCGCGTCGACATCCTGATCAACAATGCCGGCATTCTGCGCGACAAGAGCTTTGCCAAGATGGAGATCGCCGATTTCGACACCGTGGTCGACGTGCATTTCCTCGGCTCCGCCTATGTCACCAAGGCGGCCTGGCCGATCATGCAGCAGCAGCAGTATGGCCGCATTGTCATGACCTCGTCGAATTCCGGCCTCTACGGCAATTTCGGCCAGTCGAACTATGCCGGCGCCAAGATGGCGGTCGTTGGCCTGATGAATTCGCTGAAGCAGGAAGGCGCCAAATACGGCATCCTGGTGAACACGATTGCGCCGGTGGCCGCCACCCGCATGACCGAGGCACTGCTGTCGCCGGAACTGCTGCCGCATCTCAAGCCCGAATATGTCAGCCAGGCGGTGGTCTACCTGGCCTCGGAAGCCTGCAATGCCACCGGTGACATCATCTCGGCCGGCGCCGGCTTCTACGCCAAGATGCAGATCATGGAATCGCAGGGCATGTTCTTCGGCGTCGACGCCAAGGTGACGGTGGAGGATTTCGCCGCCAATTATGCGAAGATCACCGACATGTCGAAGCCGCAGCATTTCGGCTCATCGATGGAGGAAGTGGCGCATATCGCCAAGCCTTTCATCAAGTAGGGTTTCCGTCGACTAAGTGGTCGGCAGTCGCTCCAGCACGGCCTGGCTCAGGCGTTCGATCACCGCATCGTCGGCGCTGGCAAAACGCTGGCCGGCGGCGGCGATGGCGTCGCGGCGCGCGGCGTCCTGCAGCAGGCCGGACACGGCTTCGGCAATGCCCGGCACATCTTGCACCTGCAGTGCGCCGTCCTCGGCCAGCATTCCGGCGCTCGCCTCGCTGAAGTTGAACATCTGCGGGCCGAACAGCACGGCGCAACCGAGCCGTGCCGGCTCCAGCGGATTATGTCCGCCGACCGGCACCAGCGAGCCGCCCATCATCACGACGGACGACAGGCGATACCACAGTCCGAGTTCGCCCAGCGTATCGGCGACGTAGAGATCGGTGTCTGCCTCTGGAAGTTCGTGGCTCGATCGAAGCGCGATCCGCAGATCCGCCGCCGCGAGTTCCTGCTTCAATGCCGCACCGCGATCTGGATGGCGCGGTACGATCAGGGTCAGCAGACCGGGCAGTTGCGGTTTCAGCAGCCGGTGGGCGGCAACGATCTGCGTTTCCTCGCCGGGATGCGTGCTGGCCGCCAGCCAGAGCGGCCGTCCCGCCAGCCGCGCACGCCAGTCCGCCAGCGCGGCATCATCGGCCGGCAATGGTGGCGCCGACTGTTTCAGGTTGCCGGCCTCGATCACCTTTGGTGCCCCCAGCCGTCGCAGCCGTTCGGCATCGCCCCCGGTCTGCGCATAGATCGCGTCGAATGCCGACAGCAGCCAGCGCGCGGACTTCGGCGCCAGCAGCCAGCGCGTCACCGAGCGTTCCGACAGCCGTGCATTTGCGAGCAGCGCCGGGATGTTGCGCCGGCGTAGTTCCGCCAAAATGCCCGGCCAGAAATCCGACTCGCTCCACAGCACCAGATCCGGCCGCCAGTGATCGAGGAAGCTATCGACAGCAGCAGGCAGGTCGACCGGAACGAACTGGTGGAGGATGCCTGTCTCGGCCGTGCGCTGTTCGACCAGCGCGGCAGATGTGACGGTGCCGGTGGTGAGCAGCAGCGCGATATCGGGGCGCAGCTTGTGCAGATGCTGCAGCAGCGGCAACAGAGCCTGCGCTTCGCCGACGCTGGCGCCGTGGCACCAGACGAGAGAGCCCGGCGGACGCGGTCGCGCGGCCTGTCCGAAACGCTCGCCGAGACGCGCGGCATTTTCCTTGCCCTGCGTCACGCGGCGCTGCAGCCACAGCCGCACCAGCGGCGCCAGCAGATGGCCGATGCCGCGCCACAACGCGCGCCGTCCGTCGAAGGCCGGCTGATACTTGGATGGGCGGTTCATTGCGGCGCAGATTGCCGTAACGGGAGGGGCAATGAAAGAGCCCGGGCGGGACTTGCGAGGCCAGCACGGCACTGTCAGCCTGTGCGCAAGCACATACCACATGGGAGGGCAGCGCCATGGCGGTGCATGTCGAAAAGCGCGGCGCGGTGACCACGGTGATTCTCGACCGGCCGCAGGCGCGCAACGCCGTCGACCGGCCCACGGCCGACGCGCTGCGGCAGGCTTTCAAGGATTTCGAGGCCGATGATGAGGCCAAAGTGGCCGTGCTGTGGGGCGCGGGCGGGCATTTCTGTGCCGGCGCCGATCTGAAAGCGGTCGCCGATGGCAACCAGCGCAATGACGTCTCACCCGAAAGCGAAGGCCCGATGGGTCCGACGCGGCTGTTCCTCAGCAAGCCGGTGATTGCGGCGGTCTCCGGCTTTGCCGTCGCCGGCGGGCTGGAACTGGCGCTGTGGTGCGACCTGCGCGTCGCCGAGCAAGACGCCACTTTCGGGGTCTATTGCCGGCGCTGGGGTGTGCCGCTGATCGACGGCGGCACGGTGCGTCTGCCGCGTCTGATCGGCCACAGCCGCGCCCTCGACATGATTTTGACCGGCCGTGCCGTGGATGCCCAGGAAGCCTTGCAGATCGGCCTGGCCAACCGAGTGGTGGCCAAGGGCGAGGCGCGCAGCGCCGCCGAGGCGCTGGCCGACGAGATCAGCCGCTTCCCGCAGGCCTGCATGAAAGCCGACCGCAATTCCAGCTATCGCCAATGGGATATGTCGCTGGATGCCGCCCTGCATGACGAGGCGGAGGGCGGCCTGCCGATCATCGAACAGGAAGCCATTAAAGGCGCCGCCCGTTTCAAGAGTGGGCTCGGCCGTCACGGCGACTTTTCGTCGATTTGATTTCCGTACCCGGCAGCAGGCCGAGCATCTTCTTCATCACCGTGGGCAAAGCCGCCGCCTGCGGCTGCTGCCACTGGCCGTCCAGTTCGGCCGCCTCGCGCGCGCTCACCCGGCCCAGCATGGCGCCGATGCGCAGTTCGAAATGCGTAAACACATGCACGGCATCGCCGTTCAGCATCAGCCAGTCAGTTCGCACGGGCGCATGGTTCAGTGCTTCGCCGCTGGCCCAGGGCGTGTCGCGCCAGGGGGCGCTCGGCA